>CAJCID010000047.1 GCA_903970305.1 Rhodospirillales bacterium
ACCCCGCCACATCGGCCTGATTCATGGACATGCCCCTAAAAAAAGCGCCCGCAGGCGTCAACTCTTATACAAGACACATCATACGGGCCGCGCCCGACGCCGCCAAGACCGGCGCACAGGCCCGCCAGACGGGCTTGAGAGGGAGATTTACGAGGGGACTAGCGTGAAGCTGGAATGTGCTGCTATAATCTCGCTCCTGTTGGGGCGTTAGCTCAGTTGGTAGAGCAGCGGACTCTTAATCCGTAGGTCGAGTGTTCGAGCCACTCACGGCCCACCAGACAATTCAAGGGGCTAGCTTCGGCTAGCCCCTTTCTTTCATTTCTCTGCGAGGGAACACCGGGGGTATGCGGAGGGTCGATTCGCTTCCCAAGGTCAAGGTGGCTCGATGACTCGGTGAACCGAACTAGACTGAATCACTGATATCTCCCCAGCCGGGCCGCCGGAGGAGTTCGTCTATTCGAAGAGACGAAGTTCAATTTCGACTCCGAGCCGCGGCAGTCGGCTCTGCCCGGGACGCTGATCGTTACAAGCTCATTATGGAGGTCTCTTATCTCACGTGGTCTGCCGATGCCCACCTCGCCAAGACCGAGATCGCCCCCCACCAGAAGTCTGAAATGGAGATAACCTAGCTAGAGCGTCAGGTAGTTGCCACGACGGACAGTCCAGCTATTTCGAATCTGCCACATTCTGTTCCAAAAAAACTTGCCGCCACTGATGCTTACCGAGGAGTCGCTCGAGTGATGCCTGGAGTCTTCTTCGGTCGACAACTCTAAGAAGCGTAGAGCGTTTCTCGGCCGATATCAGCTCGACGCCGTCGTCGCGGTTAAGAGTCTTGGCCCACCTTCCGAAGACAAACTCCTCCTCGGCAAAGGTGCTGACGTTCGCAATGTCAGGGCCTGGAGCGCCTTCTTCGGGAAATGAGGGGTTGAATAGAATGTAGTCTGCTGAAACGATCTCCTTGAGCCTAAACGCTGAGGGTCGCTGCCAGTCGATCGCCCGTATCATCAAGAATCGGGGGTAAGGATTTTGGATCTGACGGATGGAGAATTGAGACTGAAACATCGCGTCGCCAACCCCGATCAACAGCGAGTAGACTCTGATCGCCTCTTGCCCCGGCGGGGCATTTTCCAATATCCAGTGGGCTTGGCCTAGAGCCGGGGATTGTGTCCCCGACGTCACGTCCACCCCGCTGGCAAATTGCCACTGCCTTGAGGGATGAGGGAGGGCTACGAGCAGACTGATATTCACGATCCCCAACACCATGATCAGTTGCACCAGACGCGTCGCGATCAGGGGCACCTCATACGAAGCTCTGAAAACCGGGCCCAGAGCCCACATGAGGGCCAGATAGAAAAAGGGTGTGAAGTAGCGGATCTGTGTCGCCCCGCCAGAACCTAAGATCCAGAACCAAACACCCACGATGAGGACGATGATGCCGAGAACCAACTGCATTTCCTCTGCGTGTGCCGCCTTGGACGGCGACGATGTTGCCTTAGCTCGCACGAAAACCCAGCACATGATGACCCCGAGGAGCCAGACCGGAATAAAGATTCCTATTCCACTCTGGATCAGTGGCGGAAGGCTCGCAAGATCAATCTTGAGTTCGGCACGCATCACGTCGATGACTGCATTGCCATAGTTCATATTCCTCGCGCCAAGATAGCTGGATCGAAGTGCGGCCAGAAGGGCGCCTCCTGATATCAGAATCTGGATCGATGCGAGTACGGCTCCACGGCGCAGCAAAATGACCCGCGACGGGCGATCATTCCAATTCCGGAGAATGACGTAGAGCCAACCGATCGTGACCGAAAAATCGGCTAGGAACGCAAGCAGCATTCCTGAGGGCTTGACGAACATCATGATCACGCCAACCAAGCAGCTTAACGCGCCTAGCGCGACAGATCTCTTCTGAACGCTAAGAACTCCAAATGCGCCACTCAACGCCGCGAGTCCGGTCAGGAATCCATCGACGAAACCCCAAATCGATACCGTCAGAGGTTGGTCATCGGCAAGCTCGAAGTGAAAGAATAACGACGCGGTCGTCAGAAAGGCAGCGGTCAGGACCACTCCAGTCGATGAGTTCGGGGCAATGCTTGCGGGCCGGACTACGAGAAGGACCGCAATGAAAATGAGCACGATCGGTAGAAAAACAGATCGAAAGTACATACCCCGAAAATCCCAGCTGAATCCCAGCGGATAGGACATCAATATCGTCCCGGGAGGTCGGAAAATCGGTTCGATGTTCAGCGGGTTCGTGAAATGGCCATCTTGAATTTGCGACCAGACCGCCTGGGCTTTGACGTAGTAGCCGATGACATCGTAGATCGGTGGTTGAGTCGAGCCCTGGGCATGCATCCATAGAAACCATCCCATAAGAGATACCCAAACAATCCCCACGACGTACGCCAGTCTCAAGATCAACGCCTTTCCTCTAACCCATGCATCTACCGTAAATGGCACTTGGTGGTCCCGAAGGAATGCCTCCCTCCAAGCGGGCCACGTAGCGATCGGTCAGATTCTACAGTGACCGGTGCCATCGAGCCTGAGAGACCCAGGGCCCTGACCCCACCCGGCGAGGACGGATTGAAACCTGTGCCGCCACCCTTGCGCGGACGAGGCGTACAGCGTGCGGGCCACAACTGGGTCGCGGAATGCCCGCCTTGGGAATCCAGAAGCCCCGACCGGGGCAGGAAATCCCGCAGCCTCTTGAGCGTCTGAGAGGAACTGTCATGACGTTGGATCACCCGGCCTATAATCGGGGCCGAGGCCCGGCGTCGATCCTCGCAGTGCGCCTGCACGCTAAGTTCCAAACAGGATCTTTAGGGGTCTTCAACCGGTAGGCCGCGGCTCCTTGAGCACCGCTTCGATCGCGGCCGATCGCCGGTGCAGGCGCCGATGACATTGAGCATAAAACGTATTAGCCCAAAGGTTGTTAAGTACGGGGCGCTGAAACAGCAAGAATCCCCCACTAGCACAACGCCTTCAGGCGTGAAATGGTGAACCTCCATGGCTGGTACGATTTCCGCAAGGGGGCCCGGATGAATCCACGCCTGATCCTGTTCGTCCTCGTGGCCTTCGGTTCGCCCGCTTGGACCGCGGCCGACGCCGCGCCCTGTACCCAGGAAGGTGCTGACGAGAATGACCCCGTCGCCTTCACCATCTCCTTGATCAGCGCCTTTGAGCACTTCCAGCGCTCGCGCGATACCTTCGCGCGCCTTCAGGCTGCGAGGGATCCCCCTGCCGCGTTCGAGGTCTTGAACCAGGCCAAGGAGGAGGCGCAGTGCGCTGGGCAATACACCGAACGCTACTCCCAGAGTTCGAACGAGGGCATGAAGCTTACGGCCTCCGAGGTCCAGATCGTCTCGTCAGGAATCGTCGCAAGTGAAGAGGACTTTGCTGCCTTGCTGCAAGGACAGTACGCGGGTGACAGTCACGAAGAACTGGGCGAGAAGGCGGAACGCGTAGCGAAGATCGGGGAGGACGCCCGCACTGCCTGGGAGCGCCTACTCAGGGTAGCGAACGCCGGGCGCGATGCTCTCGTCGAACTCGGCCCTGATCAAAAGTCCAAGCGCCTGCTGCTCACCAACGCCCAGCGCGTGGAGTTGTCGCGACGCATCAAGCGAGAGTTTCCCAGAATGCGTACCAAGAGTCAGGGCGGAGTGGATCCGGTGGACGCTTCGATCGATGTGCTCTACACCCTGCTCGTTGACCCACGTTGGAAGTCTCGCGATCAGCCCTTCTGAGCCAATGCTTGGAGCCGTAAGAATCAATAGCAGTCGGTCAATCGAAGCATGGTCGATGATGCGATGCTCAGCCCTTCAGGGCAATCCAGCCAAACAGGGCCACGCAGGCAACCACTGCCACGATCAGTCCGATCCCCCGGCGACCGGGCAGGCTCGAACTGGTGGGATAGCAGATTGCGGCCCGACCCGTAGTTGGAATGCGGGTGCGCATCATCCGAGTACTTCTCCCGTCCCCGGAGGTTCCCCACCTACCGCTTAGCGGAGTGTTGCGAGGACGCTTTCCAATCGTCGCGCGGACGACTGGAGCAACTCGGACGGAAGGTCTTAATCTCAGATTCATGATGCTTTGATCTTGCACTTCGAATCGCTTCATTTCAAGTAGCAGCGCGGAACAATCCTCGTCATTGCCAATCGCGCAACACTTCACACTTGAGCCGTTCTGTCAGCGACTATTCGACCCTGCGCGATAGCTCATTCGGACTAACGAGCCCAGACCACCGAACCGTTAGACGGACCTCCAATTGTGTGCTGGGACACAGAAAATCGGCAGGTCTTGACGCCATCCCTGGTGGTCACCGAGACTGCGCAGCGCTGTTCGCTTGGGCGTAGCGATCCTCGGCACGAGGACGAGCACGACATTTGTCCACCATCACGATCAACTGTCGAGGAGCCGATCACGATACAACAGATGAAGTTGCGATTGACATTTCATGCGTGCAAAGACCCGATCTAAACTTTAGTTGATCAGGCTGAGCACGAAATTCTATCGATGGGACAAGGGCTCTTTGGAGCTGCGTTCCGTGTCGGAAAATGGATTGGCGAGAGCGATCTTGGTAAGAAACTGACAGAACCTGTCAGCGCCTTGCGAAGACGCAGCGAGAAAATGCATCGCACATGTCTCTTCGGTCTGGAACTCTTCCGCTCGACTAGCCCGGAGAAAACCAAGCGACCAACATTGAATTGCGATTCAGATCCATGTCGGCACGGTTCATGCTCAAGGTAGAGTATGGCTACCAAGAGACCTCCCGAATCCACCAAAGAGTCCCTGCTGCGAGAGCTCTGTCTCTATCACACAGGTGAACTTTATCTGACCCCATATGCTTACGCGCATCTGCGTCAGTCGTTGCTGCGCTACTACTCGGAACCTGCATTGAGTAGCATCATCGAGGGACTGCGTAAGACGGCCGCGCAAAGTCGGGGGCCTGATCTGACACGTAGAAAGCGGATTCGCCACGTCGCAGGCCGCTGATCCTCGATCACGCTTCGCACGTCTATTCACAGTCTGCCATCCAAGCTCGCAACATTTTGACAATTGGGGCAGGCTCGTCCTGAGAGAGCCGTTCCGCCCCACCTTGCTTGTTCGTCGGCGTGTTCGGCCGAAATCTACTACAGCCGATCTTTCGCACGACCCGCGTTGCAGTGCGGCATGCGTTACTCCGGAAATAGGGGGCAGCGCCCGCTGGGATTCGCAACACGTGAATGCGCTATGCTTTCGTACTCCCTTCACCAGTGAGGCCGTATGTCAGAGCGCGCACACTCCATTGCTGAACTCAGCGACTCCCAACTTCTGCGAACCCAGGCCTATATCGACGGCACCTGGGTCGGCGCGAGCGATCATGGCTCGTTTGCCGTATCTGATCCCGCGACTGGCGAGCGACTGGCCGATGTCTGCAACGTGACCGTGACCCAGGTGGGTCATGCCATCATGGCGGCCGAATCGGCCTTCCCGCTATGGCGCGCAAAGACCGGCAAGGAACGGGCTGCAATCATGCGTAAGTGGTTCGAACTTCTGCTCGCCCACCAGGAGGACCTCGCTCGCCTCATGACCGCCGAACAGGGCAAGCCCCTTGCCGAAGCCCGGGGTGAAGTACTCTACGGCGCCTCCTTCATCGAGTGGTTCGCAGAGGAGGCCAAGCGGGTATCAGGGGATACCTTGGCGACCATCGCTGCCGATCGGCGATTGGTGGTCATCAAGGAGCCCATTGGAGTATGCGCTGCCATCACCCCTTGGAATTTCCCGATTGCGATGATCACCCGCAAGGTTGCACCCGCGATCGCGGCGGGCTGCGCCATCGTCATCAAGCCCGCCGAGCAGACGCCACTCTCGGCCCTCGCATTGGCCGAACTCGCGCATCGCGCCGGGTTTCCCCGAGGCGTGTTTAATGTCGTCACGGCAGACGCCACGCGCTCGATCGAAGTGGGCCAGGTTCTCTGTGCTAGCCCGGTGGTGCGCAAGATGTCCTTCACTGGATCGACCGCGGTAGGCCGCATCCTGATGCAGCAGTGCGCGCCCACAATCAAGAAGCTGTCCTTGGAACTTGGAGGTAATGCACCGTTCATCGTCTTCGAGGACGCGGATATCGACGCCGCTGTGGAAGGCGCCCTCGCTTCGAAGTATCGCAATGCAGGCCAGACCTGCGTATGCACCAATCGCTTCTATGCACACGCTTCGATCTACGAGTCCTTTGTGGAAAAGCTCGCAACGGGAGCGGCCCAACTGAAGGTCGGCAACGGGTTCGAGGCCGGTGTTCAACAAGGTCCCCTGATTGACGATGCGGCGCTTGCCAAGGTCGAAGAACATGTGGCCGACGCGCTATCCCACGGGGCGCGGGTACTGACCGGGGGAAGACGTCATGCGCTCGGAGGGCGCTTTTTTGAGCCGACTGTTCTGGCTGGGATGAAGAAGAACATGCTCGCAGCGCGCGAGGAAACGTTCGGCCCGGTCGCGCCCGTGTTTCGCTTTGAAGACGAGAAGGAGGTGATCGGGCTGGCCAATGATACCGAGTTTGGCTTGGCTGCTTACTTCTATAGCCGCGATGTCGGGCGCGTCTGGCGCGTCGCCGAAGCTCTGGAATACGGCATGGTCGGAATCAACACGGGCTTGATCTCCAATGAAGTGGCGCCGTTTGGAGGCGTCAAGCAATCGGGTCTGGGCCGAGAGGGGTCCAAGTACGGTATCGAGGACTACCTGGAAATCAAGTACCTGTGCATGGGCGGGATCAGCTAAGGCCGTGTTGCTGAGCGTGAATGCTGATCGCTGCGGCCTGCCCACGTCACACGCCGCACCCGAAGACCGGGGTCGGATCCGCCCAGACGAGGCCGGGGCCCCTCCCTGCGCAAGCCCCAAACTCCATCCACGGCAGCGTTTCGCGCGTGGCTCGGGTGGAGGTGTTGACACTGTTTGGTAGAATGCGCGCTGCCCGAATTGCCCGGCCTGGGCCGCCTTACTGATTGCCGAGTGCACATGACCCCCACAGCAGTTGATGCCGCCGCCCGCTGTCTTGATCCGCACGCCCTGGACCTTGGCTTCATGCAACTGAGCTGGGTCCAGGTGATGATTCTGGGCGTAGTCCAAGGGATCACCGAACTGCTCCCGATCAGTAGTACAGCGCACTTGCGTGTGATTCCCGGCTTGCTCGGCTGGCGCGACCCCGGTTCAGCGTTTTCTGCGGCCATGCAGCTGGCAAGCTTCGTCGCAGTGATCGCTTACTTTGAGCGAGACATAAGAGCGCTATCAATTGGAACAATTGGCGCCGTGCTTCGACACGACTGGAAGGCGGATGCCTTAAGGCTCGTGTTGGGGATCGCGGTCGGGACCATCCCCTTCGGATTGGCCGGACTGTTGCTGCGACCCGTCCTGAATGGGTGCAACTCTCCCCTACGTGGCCTCATGCTTGTTGGAATCGCCTCCATCGTCATGGCTGTGCTCCTCGCCGTCTCAGAAAAGACGGCCCGCCATAACCGAGGTTTCACGGAACTGCGTCTGTCCGACTGCCTCTGGGTTGGCGTGGCTCAGGCCTTCGCAGTGATACCGGGCGTATCCCGTTCGGGTGCCACGCTCACCGCGGGCCTGTTTTGCGGCATGCGCAGGGAAACGGCCGCCCGTTTTTCGTTCCTTCTCGGACTACCCGCGATTACCCTCGCCGGCTTTTACGAACTGTACCTGCTGCTCAAAGCGCAGCTTCCGCTTGAAGGTTGGCTGCTCTTAGGAGTGGGGCTCGTCACGGCCAGCATCACGGCTTTCGTGGTCATCTATGGCCTCTTGCACTACCTCGAGCGGCGCAGCACTTGGATTTTTGTTTGGTATCGCTTCATCATGGGCGCAGCCCTCGTGGCAGGAGTGGCCTCTGGGTATCTCAGCAACTAAGTCGCGCTTCCAGAGATGTCTGAGCAGTCCCTGACAAGGCCAACTGGCCATTCCACCGGCTTGCGCCTAGACCTGGAAAGGATTAACGTCCCGATGTACGCAGGGGTCCTTGCCTATCTGGGCAGGGTGAGATAAACCCTTCGAACCTGTACGGATAATGCCGCTGCAGGGAGTCGTCAGCAAAGCGCTGCCACCTTCTTCCTGCGGCTTCTGACTGGAGCCGTAATGAATGCCCATCCGAAATTCCTTGCGGAGACCGCCGTCGTCGACGATGCGGCGATCGCTCCTCTGCCCAATTCCCGCAAGATCTACGTCCTGGGTTCGCGATCCGATATTCGGGTGCCCATGCGCGAGGTCAGCCAGTCTGATACCCCAGCGTCCTTCGGCTCAGAACGCAATCCGGCGGTCACGCTCTACGACACGTCAGGACCTTATACCGATCCCGATGCACAGATCGATGTCCGCAAAGGGTTGCCGGACCTGCGCGCCCCGTGGATCGCCGAGCGCGCGGACACGGAGGACCTCGGAGGGCCATCATCAGCCTACGGGCGCGAGCGGCAAAGCGATGCCAAATTGAGCGCGCTCCGTTTCCACCTCGAACGCACACCCCGCCGAGCGCTTCCCGGAGCCAATGTCACGCAGATGCACTACGCTCGTCGCGGCATCGTTACCCCCGAAATGGAATTTGTCGCGATCCGCGAGAACTTGCGCCGCGCCGAATACGTCCAGAGTCTGAAGGAGAGTGGGCCGCTGGGCGAGCGCATGGCGGCTCTTTTGACGCGACAGCACCGTGGCCAGGACTTCGGGGCAGCGATTCCGGCCGAGATAAGCCCGGAGTTCGTACGTTCCGAAGTCGCACGCGGGCGCGCGATCATTCCGGCCAACATCAATCATCCCGAGTCAGAACCGATGATCATCGGGCGTAACTTTCTGGTGAAGATTAACGCGAACATCGGCAATTCGGCCGTGACCTCCTCGATTGGAGAGGAGGTGGAGAAAATGACCTGGGCGATCCGCTGGGGTGGGGATACGGTCATGGATCTCTCGACGGGCAAGCATATCCATGAAACCCGGGAATGGATTGTGCGCAACGCTCCAGTACCGATCGGAACCGTCCCGATCTATCAGGCCCTCGAAAAAGTCGAGGGGCGCGCCGAAGAGTTGACCTGGGAGATCTTCCGGGACACCTTGATCGAGCAGGCTGAGCAGGGCGTGGACTACTTCACCATCCACGCGGGCGTGCTTCTGCGCTATGTCCCGATGACCGCGCAACGCATGACTGGCATCGTCTCGCGGGGCGGATCGATCATGGCCAAGTGGTGCCTTGCGCACCATCAGGAATCTTTTCTCTTCACGCATTTCGAGGATATTTGCGAGATCATGAAGGCCTATGATGTGAGTTTCTCGCTAGGTGATGGTCTCAGACCCGGATCAATCTATGACGCCAATGACGAGGCCCAGCTCGCCGAGTTACGCACCCTTGGCGAGCTCACCCAAATTGCGTGGAAGCATGATGTGCAGGTGATGATCGAGGGTCCAGGGCACGTCCCGATGCAACTGATCCAAGAGAATATGCAGTTGCAACTAGAGGCCTGCGCCGAGGCGCCTTTTTACACGCTCGGACCATTGACCACTGATATCGCTCCAGGCTATGACCACATCACCTCCGGCATCGGTGCAGCGCTGATCGGTTGGTATGGGACGGCCATGCTGTGCTACGTGACCCCAAAGGAACATCTGGGACTACCTAACAAGGCCGATGTCAAAGAGGGCATCATCACCTATAAGTTAGCTGCGCACGCGGCGGATCTGGCAAAGGGGCATCCGGGCGCGCAAATCCGCGACAATGCCCTATCCAAGGCACGCTTCGAGTTTCGTTGGGACGACCAATTCAATCTGGGACTTGATCCAGACAAGGCGCGGGAGTTTCATGATGAGACCCTGCCGAAGGATTCGGCGAAGGTGGCGCATTTCTGTTCGATGTGCGGGCCCCACTTCTGCTCGATGAAGATCACCCAGGACGTGCGCGACTATGCCGCCCAACAGGGTCTCGAGACGGCCGCGGCGCTCTCGCGCGGAATGGAAGAAAAGAAGGTTGAGTTTCTGGCAAAGGGGGCAGAGCTCTACCAGAAGGCGTGACGGACGTGCCCGGATTGTCCTAGACAGGCAAGGCGGCGAGCAGCGCACGAGCAAAAGTTGCGCATCCTTGCGGTTCGTCAGGCCCTCGAAGGCTCGGGCCGGTTATGCTTAGATATGATGATGCTTCCGAGCCGTTGGACTGAAGCGGGAACGATAGGCCCAAATCGGCTCAGAGCAGCAATGTAGGATCGTTCAGGTCACTGTATGTGGTAATTGAACGAGAGAAGAGCTGGGGCTCAATCTCGTCGATCATTGATTAGCCGAAGACTCGCTATTGCGTCGTTCAAGCCGGAGGAAAAATGCTTGAATCCCAACTCGAGAAGTGGATCCTTTCGCAAGCTCACCAATCGATTCCGCTCGCCCTGATACTGCCTTCAGGGCAACGCGTCGCGGTGGGCGATCCAGTCAAAGTCGAGATTCGTCTTCACGATCTCGCCGGAATCCGGGTTCTGATGAACCCGACGCTTGGGAACTTGGGAACCGCCTATGTCGAGGGTCAGATCGATATCGACGGAACGGTAGAAGATATCATCGAAGTGGCCGTTGCTTTGTCCAAGTTCACCGGTGGAGAGGATTTCACCGGTTCCTCGATGAGCTTGTTGCAGAGACTGCTCTCGCACAGCCGCAAACGGGATCGTGATGCCATCGAATATCACTACGATGTCTCGAACGAATTCTATCGACTGTTTCTTGATACCAACATGGCCTATTCGTGCGCTTATTTTCGGCACACGGATGACTCGCTCGACACGGCCCAACTCCAGAAATTCGATCACATCCTCACCAAGTTGCAACTCAAGCCTGGAGATCGCTTTCTGGATGTCGGATGCGGCTGGGGCGCGCTGGTCATTCGGGCAGCTCAGCGTGGCGCTCATGCAGTCGGCGTCACACTGTCGCAGAATCAGTTTGAACTCGCTAGGGAGAGGATTGCCGAACTCGGTCTGTCGAGCCGGTGCGAGATCAGGTTGCAAGACTACCGCGATATTGCGAGTTCCGAACGCTTCGACAAGATTGCGAGCGTTGGCATGTTCGAACATGTGGGGCTGAAGAATCTCAAGATCTATTTTGAGAAGATGCATGCCTTACTTGATGACGGCGGTGCCATGTTGATGCACGGCATCACATCGACCCATCCGGATCTGCGCGAGGTCGGACGCGGTGGTGGCGAGTTCATCGACAAATATGTCTTCCCAGATGGCGAGTTGCCCCATGTGTCGTTCGCATTGCGCACGATGGCCGAGGCCGGACTGGAGGTGGTCGACGCGGAATCGCTGCGCCGCCACTACTATCACACGCTCACTCATTGGGCACGGCGGCTCGAGTCCCACTCCCGCCGAGCGCTGGAGATCGCGGGCGAGAAGCGCTACCGGATCTGGCGGGTCTATCTTGCCGGGTGTGCCTATGGATTCCTGCACAACTGGATGAATATTTACCAGATGCTCGCCTGCCGCCTCGGGGGTCCTGGTGCCAACCCTTTTCCGATGACGCGCGACTGGATTTACCGGGAGACGACGACGCCCGCAGCCGTTGCGAAGCCGCTGGCTTCTGACAGCCTGACGACCTACTGAGACAAGAGGCCCACGCGCCGTAGCCCGATTCGATCGGCTGACAGAGCGCCCGGGCCGAAGGCGACCAGCAGCACGAGGATCGCCCCCCAGAAGAAGTGAAAGTTAATCGCGGCAGGACAATCAAATTCCCAAAGCTGGGGATAGGACAAGACGGCCATCAGGTTAACCACGAACATGCCCGCCGCAGCAAGACGTCCAAAGACTCCCAGAACGAGCAGCACTGGAAAGAAGAGCTCACCGAAGGTGCCGACGTAAGCTGCCAGGTCCGGCGGCAGTACGGGGACTTTGTATTCGTCATGGAAGAGCGCAAGAGTGCTGCTCCAGTCGGCGAGCTTCTCCTTGCCTGAAGCAAAGAACACACTCGCAACATAGAGCCGCCCCGCCAACAATACGACTGGCTGCGCAAAATCCACCACGTGGGTGAGCCGCAAAGCCTGCTTAAGCCATTCCCTCATCGTAGTACTCCCTGTTGTGCTGATACTGCGCGGGCGCTGATGGGTCCCTTGGCAACCACTTCGGTAATGACCTCGACGAGGTCGCAGTCCTGCTCTGCGCTTTGAGCACACTGCAATGCCTCTTCCAGGGTGTCGCCCCGATCAAAAGCCTGGTAGAGGGCGAAGGCCGAGGGCCTGAGTGCAGTGACGGTTACCTGACGGTATGGCCGCGCAATGAGGGCGCGCTCTCCTAGAGACCAGTCGACCTCGAACTTCCCGTCATAGCCGGGTTGATGGATAGTCCAGATCGAGACAATCGGGTAGATCGATTCGATCAGTGCCGTGCCCGGCAAGAGCCCGAGCCTCAGTCCCGCCTGCGCTTGGGTTGGTACGGCGGCAAGTTCCCTGGCTTCGAGGCGGCTTTCATCCGCGGCAGAGTAGGCCCGGTGCACGAACCACTCGAGCCGCAGCAGGTCGGGTAGATAAGGCAATTCCCGGGCGGGCTCGAAACTCGCGACGAAGTCGGCAAGTGATCTCCCATAGTCATGCAGATCGCCACTCGTCGAGGGCGCAAAGCGCCAATAGGCGCCTGCGAGTGCGTCGAAGAACTCTCCTCCTACTACTGACTGGGAAACGGGGAAAGCGGTTACGAGCGCCTTGGTGATGGCGGCAAGTACGTTACCCCGATAGATGGCGAGTCGGCGGGTGATCAGTTCCTCATCGCCGACGAAGAGAACGGCAGCGCGATTGGCCTGTCCTCCTTGCCGTAGCGCAGCGGCAATGGCGCGTTGCGTGTCGATCAGATCAGGCATGATTCGGCTCCGCGGCAGCCAGCGCATCGCGAGTCAGATCCGCCTCGGCGAGGAGCACTGCGAGCTCCGGTATGGCCGTGTCCCACTCGATGAGCGAGGGCTTTGGTCCCAATATCGCGACCGTGTAGCGATAGAGATCCCACACTTCCGCGCAGACGCGCGAACCGTGATCATCAATCAGACATTCTTCATCTCGAAGGTGGCCGGCAAGGTGGATTTGCCTCACCGACTCGCTTGGCAACTGTGCGATCAAGGGACGCGGGTCGTACCCGAAGTTCACCGAGTTCACGTAGAGATTGTTGACGTCCAGGAGAATGCCGCAACCGGTTCTGCGCGCAAGCTCCGCGAGAAACAGGGTCTCGTCCATCTCGCTTTCCCGGTATTGGAGATACGCAGAGAGATTCTCGATCAGGATGGGTTGCTTCAGGACATCCTGGACGCGCCCAATCCTCGCGCAAAAAATCTCAAGCGCCTCACGGGTATAAGGGATCGGCAGAAGGTCGTTGAAGTGCACCCCATCGACTGCACCCCAGCACAGATGCTCCGATACCAGCACCGGTTCAACCCATTGCACGAGCTCTCGAAGCTTTTCGAGATGACCGAGCGCGAGCCCATCGGCCGACCCGAGGGACAGACCGACACCGTGTAGGCTGATCGGGTATGCCGAACGGGTTCTTTCGAGCAGGGCACGCGCCGGTCCGCCCTGTGCAAAGAAGTTCTCACTATGCACTTCGAGAAAGTCGAGTGGCGGCCGGCTCTCGAGAAGCTCCTTGTAGTGCGGCTGACGAAAACCGATGCCGATGGCGGTCTGATTCATGACACGGTGTCGAGTTGAAGAAATGGCCGGCTCGACCGCGTAGCGATCCGTGGCCGCCCCATCGAGGACGCCTGGATCTACTTCTTCGCGGCATCGGAGGCCGGTTTGCCACCCAGTTTTTCGCAGGTTCCCTTGGCCACATACTTCCAATCCATCGCGTCGTTGTCCTTCCTAGCCTGACCCGCACAGGAGTGGCTGCCCGAGGCACTTGCGCAATCATTCGCGCCTGCCTTCGCCACGCCAAAACACTTTTCCTTGGTGGCGTCATCGGCCGCGTGTGCGGCGCCCACGGCAGCGAAGGCAAACACCGAAGCCAGTGCGGTACGAATGATGACTTGCTTGTCCATATGAATCTCCTAAGTGAGTAATGAAGAGGATTACGTCCCCGAGCAGTCAGTCGCCCGGTCCCGAAGAATCCTTACAGCATTTTGCCCGGCGCCCCGAACCGAAGGTCGCGCGACCCGCACGAGATGTTGGGCCAAGGATCAGTTCCGGCGCCGAAAAACAAGGTCCCAAACGCCATGTCCAAGCCGCAGTCCTCTGGCTTCGAACTTGGTCCGGGGTCGTTCCACGAGCGGATTGACGGCTGTCGCATACCCATCGGCGAGGTTCGAGAGTCCGGGCTCCCCTTCGAGGACCGCGAGCATCTGGACCGCGTATTCCTCCCAATCCGTCGCGCAATGAATATAGCCCTCGGGAGCAAGATGCTCGACCACACCCTTGATGAAAGGGGGCTGGATCAAGCGTCTTTTGTGGTGACGCGCCTTGTGCCAGGGATCGGGGAAGAAGATGTGTATTCCCGCGAGGCTGGACCGGGCGATCATGTGCTCGAGGACTTCGACGGCGTCGTGCTGAATGATGCGAACGTTCGAGAGGCCATCCTGTACGATCTGTTTCATCAAAGCGCCCACACCAGGGGTATGAACCTCGATGCCCAGGAAATTGACATCGGGACGAGCCCGTGCGATGGCCGCTGTCGTCTCGCCCATTCCAAATCCGATCTCGACGACCGTGGGCGCCTCCCGATCGAATACTTCGGCGAAGTCAATCTGTTGCGCCACGTAGGGCACGCTCAGGGCCGGCCCATATTCGCTCAGGGCCCGCTCCTGTGCAGCGGAGATGCGCCCGGCGCGCGTCACATAGCTCTTGATCCGCCGAGGAAACTGCCGCTCCATCACGAACTGGATCGGCCGATGAGACCCCCCTCGGGTGACGAGGGCGCGGCGCGATAGCTCTTTTTCTCCATCCGACCTGCCCGAAACGCGAGGCGTCCTGCCTCGACGCCGCGCTTCATCGCCTCGCCCATGAGCGCTGGATGACGCGCGTGGGCGACGGCACTGTTCATAAGGACACCCGCGCAACCGAGTTCCATCGCGATGGCTGCATCGGAGGCCGTACCTACTCCTGCATCGACGATGACGGGCACGCTGACGCGCTCAAGGATCAATTCGATGTTCCAAGGGTTCAAGATCCCCATGCCCGAGCCGATCAGAGAGGCTAGCGGCATCACCGCGACACATCCGAGATCCTCAAGAACCTTGGCCTGAATTGGGTCATCACTGCAGTAGACCATCACCTCGAATCCCTCTGCAACCAGTACGCGGGCCGCCTTCACGGTCTCTGGCATGTTTGGATAGAGGCTCTGCTCATCGCCCAACACTTCGAGCTTGACTAGTGTGTGACCGTCGAGGAGCTCACGCGCAAGTCGCAAAGTGCGCAAGGCCTCCTCGGCCGAGTAACAGCCGGCAGTATTGGGTAGCAAGGTGAATTCAGAAGGCGGCAAAAACTCGAGAAGACTTGGCTGCTGGCTGTCTTGGCCCAGATTCATACGGCGGATCGCCACCGTCACAATCTCAGCGCCGCTCGCAAGAACCGCCTCGCGCGTCTCTCGGAAATCACGGTACTTGCCAGTCCCTAGGAGTAGGCGCGAGGTAAAACGTCGCGCGCCGATCACCAACGGATCCGAGAGGTCAGGCATCTAGCCTCCCCCAACGGCCACGACAATTTCGAAGCGATCTCCCGACGTGACCGGGGTCAAGGCATGGCGGCTGCGAGGAACGATCATGCCGTTACATTCGACCGCAACGCGCTTGCCCACCAGGCCGCGGCTTGCCAGGAGCTGATCGATCGTACACGGGGCGAGTTCGAGGGCTTCGCCGTTGAGCTGGATGTGAATCACGGATCCTGCGAATAAATGGGTGACAGACCAATTTTACCTTGTGTTAGGACCGGCGCGCCGAGTTCAGCCGCTCTCCAAGCTAGCGCAGGATCCAGCGCTCCGTCACTTGCGACAAGGGTGGGATCAAGGCAGAACTTACGATGGGATGCAGATCCAGGGGTTTGACCAACATCTTGATCGCCATGTCAGCCGGAAAGTGGCGTCGCACAAGCCGACTGACTTGGCTGAACATCGAACGAAACTCACCGGTATCCCGACGAGCCCCCGGATGCCGGGACTCGAAGGCATGCCAGAGGGCGATCTCCGCGTCATCAGATCGAACCGCCGCCAGGCGTCTCATGAGCGCTCCGAAGACGCGCCAACGCCCAAGCGACTCCCGCTCGCGGTAAACCGTGAAAAAGCGGTAGAAATGCTTGTAGTGGCGAATTTCGTCATCCTTAATACGTAGCGCCAATTCGCGAAGCACCGGCTCAGGGGCAAATTCAGCCAGGGCCCGGTAGTAGGTGGCGGTACCCATCTCCACCACGCAACGGGCGGCCATCTCTAGGCAACGCGTTGGCTCAAGCTCGTCCACAGTGCAAATCTGGGAGTATTCCGCGAAGAACCGGGCATAGGTGGAATCCCAATCGAATTCGGGCCAGACCCGCAAGACGTATTCGCGCAAGGCGTTGCCGTGCTGGACTTCCTCATGTTCCCAATGCGACGAGAGCCAGCCGCCCACTTCTGCGTCACCGGCATAATAGGTGACGAGATTGCGGGTGGTCAGATCCGAGAGGATCTCGACGAACGAGGAGGCCGTGACGAGATAAAAGAGATCGTCCCGATGCCGCACCAAGGACGGATCGATCCGATCGAAAGGGATGTCTTCAAGGCGCCAGGGAAGACTACGTTCTTGGTTCGCGTTCATGTGATTCCTTGTGGGCCGCGCTTACTGCGGCGAATAACTGCACGTTGGCTAAAGGGTAGACCGCGCAGCGGCTGCTTGGTTTTCAATTCGAGCCCGGGGCGGTCTCTTCCGCTTCGACGCAGCGCCACAAGGCGCAAGAGTCTTGTTCAATTTTGCTCCAAATCCGCTCGGACACGCAGCGAGAAACCCAGAGTGCGGCACCCGAAACTCTGGCAACTCCCGACTTTTGCCTCCCGGCGTCGTTCTAAGTGCGCGGTCAGAGTATCCAGGGGGGCGAGTCCGTCGTCCCCTGTCGTATAATTTGCAGCAGCATCGAGCATGATCCGGGCGGGTGTAGTTCAATGGTAGAACGGCAGCTTCCCAAGCTGCATACGACGGTTCGATCCCGTTCACCCGCTCCATGGAGACGTTCTCACCGAGTTACGCCCCCACGAAAGAGCCCCCTCGCAGGGGCCTTCACATCGATCTGGGTTCTACCCCACTGCGGCCGAATGTAAGCACTCGCCAACCTCGGACCCGAAGGTGAGTTTGCCGGTTCTGTTGCCATAGAGCAGTGAGAGGCCTAGGAATTAACATGGACTGGAATCACTCCATCCGGGCTCGAGACAGTTGGCGTGTATTCGAGGACAACGAGCAGCCGGAACCCGACCCAGCGCCCAATCAGCGGTGATAGTGAGCGTTCTAACTGCAGTAGTCCGCGCGCCATCCCCGCCGAAATCAACGACCACGGGCGAAATCCGCCCGACAGAGGATAGGCAAATAGGCTCAGCCAGCGCTTGCTGCAGACGGTGAGATTCGGAAATGCAGCCTCAAAACGCGAGCGATCCCGTCCAAAGAGCACCGTAGGTATCGCCTGATTGGCATCAAAGGGGGCACGATCGGAGCTCAAGGCTCCATCCAAGAGCGGATCGACGTCCATGATGACGGGTTCAGGATGAAAGGCTTTGAAGAACAGCCAGCTCACCGGAGTGATGCCCGGCTCGAGCATCACGACACGCCCACCCGGTTGCAGAACGCGGGTCACCTCCGCAAAGAACTTTACGGGTCGCTCCAGATGATGCAACACATCAACCATGACGATGTTCGCAAAGCTCTTGTCGGCAAAAGGAAGTGCATGCGCGTCGGCCGCCGCGTCGAGCCACTCGGAAGGGACAATATCCGTCGAGACCACGTCGGTCGCAAACTCCTTCAGGTTACCGGATCCCCCCCCGATCTCGAGCGAGCGGCCCGGAACGCATTGCGCCACGATCTCCTGATAATAATCAGTGTAAATCGCACGCAACGCGGGCTTGTCGTACCAGATCGTGCGATGCTCAGAGAGGATCTCGTGCGTCATGCCAGGGCCTTGAGCTTTCGAAACGCGAAAACCACCATTCGCAAGAGCAACCAGCCATGCTTGAATCGTGAGATCTGGGTCTCTCCGTATGTGCGGCTGGCATAGCGGATCGGTACTTCGACGACCTTCAGGTTCATCTTAGCCGCGCCAAAGATCAGGTCGAAGTCCCCAAAGGGATCGAATTCGCCGAAATAGCGCCGATTCTCTTCTAGCCGCTTATAGTGCTTTCTGCTGATGACCTTCGTCCCACATAAGGTATCGGTGAATCGCTGGTTCAACAGCCACGTAAAGAGCTTCGAGAATGTCTGATTCGCAAGGTAGTTCAAAATGCGCATGGCATCCTCCTCCATCGGATAAACCAGGCGCGAACCATTGACGAACTCGGCCTTTCCAGAGGCAATCGCCCCGTAGAACTTAGGCAGCGACTCGGGAGGAACGGTCAGATCAGCGTCCAGGATCATTAGGATATCGCCGCGCGCATTTGCAAATCCCTTGCGCACCGCATCCCCCTTACCCTTTCCATCCTGGGTCATCACCTTGATGTCATGCTCCGGGTGCGCAGCCTGCACTCGTAAGGCTTCCCCCAGCGTATCGTCGCTACTATGCCCCTCAACGAAAATGATCTCCAGATCCTCACAGAATCGGGGCATTCTTGTGACGGCCGCCTCAATATTGCCTCGTTCGTTACGGCAGGGGATCACAACGGTGGTCGAGGGGAGAGGATTGAGCGGGGCGCCAAACGGACGCGCTACGACATAGTTACGCAGACACAGGCGGCGAATCACAGGAAGGGGCGCAAGGTAACTGTTGACCAAGCGCCCCAATCCGAAAAGGCGACGCGGCAAGAGCTGCCGCCACTCCTTCTTGACGACTTCGAAGTCCGCCAATTCCAAGAGATTGGCAATATCGTCAGATGACAGAACGTTTTGGCGGACGGTGGGCATCTGCAAGTGCACCTTGCGGGCGATTGCAAGCAGCGGCTCCCACAGTCTCGAATAGTAGCTGACAATCACCCGGCTATCGCGGTGGCAGACACCGTGCAAGAGAGAAAGCGTCGCTTGGCAGTCGTCGATCGAGCCTATTGTGTCGGGCATCAGGATGACATCAAAGGTCGTATTCAGCTGACGGTAGAGGCCCGGATCTTCCACGTCCCCAACGACGAAGGTCAACTCTGGCCAGTGCTCGCGCGCCAGCTCGATCATGGCATTGCTAAAGTCGATTCCCACTCCAAAGGAGGGTTCTAAAGCCGCCAGGAGCTTCCCGGTGCCACATCCCAGATCCAGGACACGCGCCCCCGCGGGGACGAGAAATCGCAGGTATCGAAGGTCCTCTTCATAGAAGAACCGGTTACGCGCGATCCATCTGTCCCGCTCCGGCGCCAGCCGCTCTGCGAGCTCATGAATGCGCGCTTTCCTAGCCGAGAAGGCAGGAGCCGAAACAGAATTGGATTGATCGAATGAGGCAAGCGCTGGCATAAGAGGCGAGTCGTCGATACGGAGGCTGAAAGGCAACGCTTTCGTTGTAGTTGGATCTCATGCAATCTTCGTCGATACAGCAGATCTCATCATGAGGGTCGGGTCGGACCTTCACCCGAACGACTCCAGGATATCGGGTCAAGCGAGCGTTTTTCGGGTCACGGTCGCCACTTGTTATACCCACTTCAACGGTCGAACCCCTGACACAGTGAGACCAATCGAGATG
>CAJCID010000048.1 GCA_903970305.1 Rhodospirillales bacterium
CCCAGTCGAGCTTGGTCGAGTGGGGCGGGACGATCACATCGTCGTCCGGTCCATTGATCGAGGTTGTCGCCTTCATGAAAAGAATCGGCTCGGTGGGCACCGCCATACCCGCCTCGGCAGCATGATCGGAATAGTTCAGCCCAATGCCGATGAATTTGCTGATCCCCACAAAGGGAACCCCGAGCCGCGGAGATCCTTCGACCAGGGGAAGGGTGGCCGGGTCGATCTTGGCCAGACGCTTCTGTCCGTCCTTGGAGAGCACCGTTTCATCGATGTTGCCGAGCAGGTGGGAGAGATCCCGAATGCGCCCTTTTGCGTCCAGAATACCGGGCTTCTCGAAGCCGTTCGCGCCATAACGTACCAGTTTCACAATGTCTCCTTAGGCTTTGAGGAAATCTTCTCGACCGCCCAGCCAGCGTTCCAGGTGGCGATCGGCGTACTCCGAATAATCGCGCAAAAGCCAGGCCGATGCATCCCGGCTTTGCTCGACGAGCCATTGATCGGTCTCAAGGTCAACGAAGCGCAAGAGCGCCATGCCGGACTGGCGTTGGCCCAGAAACTCGCCGGGTCCGCGCAGTTCCAGATCGCGCCGGGCAATCTCGAAGCCGTCCGAGGAGGATCTGAGAATCGACAAGCGTTCGCGCGCCAGGGCCGACAGTGGCCCCTGATAAAGCAGGATGCAGGCGGACTCGAGCGCGCCGCGCCCGATGCGTCCACGCAACTGGTGCAGTTGGGCCAATCCGAAGCGCTCCGCATGTTCGATGACCATGAGCGCCGCATTGGGCACGTCCACCCCCACTTCGATGACGGTCGTGGCGACCAGGAGTTGCACGCCGCCCGCAACGAACGCCGCCATGATGCTCGCTTTCTCGCCCGGGGCCATGCGGCCATGCACCAGGCCGACGGCGACGTCAGGCAGTGCAAGCGCCAAAGCGGCATGCGTATCGACAGCCGTCTGCAGATCGAGCGCCTCGCTTTCCTCGATGAGCGGGCAGACCCAGTAAGCCTGCTGCCCTTTGCGGATTGCGGCGGCCACGCGTTCGATCACCTCGGCTCGCTTGGCCCCGTCAAAAACCCTTGTCAGGACGGGCTTGCGTCCCGGGGGAAGTTCGTCGATCGTCGAGACCTCCAGATCGGCGTAGTAGGTCATCGCCAAGGTGCGTGGAATCGGGGTGGCGGACATCATCAGCTGGTGCGGCTGCCCCCCTGCCGATTTGGCGCGCAGCGCTAAGCGCTGCTCGACGCCAAAGCGTTGCTGCTCGTCGACGATGGCCAGACCCAGACGCGCGAACTCGACACCTTCCTGGATCAAGGCATGCGTGCCGATGACAAGCGAGGCGTCCCCACCCTCGATCCGCGCCCGGACGAGATCCCGAGCCTTCTTCTTCAGGCTACCCGTCAGCCAGGCCACACTCACCCCGAGCGCTTCGAGCCACTGCGCAAGCTTCTTGAAGTGCTGCTCGGCCAGGATCTCGGTCGGGGCCATGAGGGCGGCCTGGAACCCGTTGTCGATCGCCTGGCAGGCCGCGAGCGCCGCAACCACGGTCTTGCCGCTCCCCACGTCCCCTTGGAGCAGACGCTGCATCGGATAAGGTTGCGCGAGGTCGTCTCGAATCTCCGACCAGACGCGCTCCTGGGCTCGCGTTAGCCGAAACGGCAAGGTAGCCAGGAAGGCCTCGACGAGGCGCGTGGAGCCAGAGAGCCGATGCGCGGTCTGCTCCCTGCGCGCCGCCTGTGCGCGCTTGAGCGAGAGCTGCTGGGAGACCAGTTCGTCGAATTTGATCCGCACCCAGGCGGGGTGGGTGCGCGAGAACAGGAGTGCCTGTGGGACCTCGGGTGCTGGGTTGTGCAACAGGCGTACTGCCTTCTCGAAGCCCTCGAGCCGGTAACGCTCAAGGACCGGTGGCGGCAGGGTGTCGCTCAGATCGGCACGCGCAAGCGCCCGCGCAATCGCCGTACGCAACTGGCCCTGGGTGATCCCCTCACCGGCCGGATACACCGGAGTGAGCCGATCCGGCAGCGGGACGTCCTCGGTGACGACCTGGTAGCGCGGATGAATCATTTCCCGCCCGGCATATCCGGCGCGCAACTCGCCACGTGCGCGGATCCTCGTGCCGACATCGAAGTGCTTGACCTGGCTGGCGTAGAAGTTGATGAATCGCAGTGTCATCTCGCCACTCGAGTCGGCGAGCTGAACCACCAACTGGCGGCGTGGCCGATACCGAATCTGGACGTCCGTGACGACAGCCTCGATTTGTGCGCCGGCGCCCGGCTGCGTCGCATCGATCGGTGTGATGCGGGTCTCGTCCTCATAGCGCATCGGCAGATGCAGCACATAGTCGATGTCACTGCGCAGTCCGAGCTTTTCGAGGCGCTCGCCGACGCTCTGCTTGGTCGGCGGCTTACGGGGCGTCACAGGGCTTTGGGCAGGTCCCGCCTTGTGGCCAGCAAAGTCCAACTCAAAGGGCAAGCACCGCTTCGACCTCGAACAAGGCGCCCTTCGGAAGACTGGCCACGCCAATCGTCGAGCGCGCCGGAAAAGGCTCGGGGACCAACTCGGCCATGATCGCATTGACCTCGCCAAAATGCGCAAGATCGGTCAGGAACAAGGTGAGCTTGACGGCATTGGCTAAGCTTCCGCCCGCGGCTGCCGCGACCGCAGCGAGATTCGCAAAAGCTTGACGGGCTTGCGCAGCGAGATCGGGCCCGACCAATTCGCCCGTTGCCGGATTCAAGCCGATCTGCCCCGATGTGTAGAGTATCGAACCCACCTGGACCGCCTGCGAGTAAGGACCGATCGCGGCAGGGGCTTGGGCTGTCCTGATGATAGTCTTGGTCATACGTGCCCTTCTGAAGCAAGGTTCTCAGTGTATCCGAGGGGTCGCCCATCGCACAAACGATGCGCAAAGCGGTATGATGCGCTCCGTTTGTTGCGATGCAACACGTCGCCAGAACACTCCGCTATCGTCGTTATGAGCCAATCCAAAGTTCGCGAGTTGCTCCTCGGGCAGCCCCTCGATCCCCTCAAGACCGAGACGCGCCACTCGATCGCGCTGGTCGCCTTCCTGGCCTGGGTGGGTCTGGGCGCTGACGGATTGTCCTCATCGGCCTACGGCCCCGAGGAGGCCTTCAAGGCACTCGGAGTGCATACTCACTTCGGCCTGTATCTCGCGCTGGCAACCGCCATCACGGTGTTCGTCATCTCGCTCGGCTACAACCAGATCATCGAACTGTTTCCGACCGGCGGTGGCGGCTATCGCGTCGCCACTTCGCTGATCGGTCCCTACGCCGGTCTCGTCGCCGGGGCAGCTCTCATCGTCGACTATGTCCTGACCATTGCGATCTCGATCGCAAGCGGCGTCGATGCCCTCTTTAGCCTGCTGCCGGTCGGCGCGCAGGGCTACAAGCTCGGACTCGAGCTCGGGCTGACGGGATTACTGATGCTGATGAACCTGCGGGGCGCCAAGGAATCGATCAAGGTCCTGCTACCGATCTTCCTCGGCTTCGTCGTCACGCATTTCATCGTCATCGTGTACGGCATCTCTGTGCACGCCCAGGGCCTGCCGTCCCTGGTCCCCGACACGCTGCGGGAGACGCGCGCCTTGGCACAGGACACGAGCTGGGTCTTCGCCGCGGCACTTTTTCTGAAGGCCTATTCGCTCGGAGGCGGCACCTACACCGGTATCGAGGCAGTGTCGAACAATGTGCAGTCCTTGGTCGAGCCGCGCGTACGCACCGGCCGGCTGACAATGCTCTACATGGCGGCGAGCCTCGCCTTTACTGCAGGCGGCATCATCCTTTTGTACCTGCTCTGGCACGCCAGGCCCGTGGAAGGCAAGACCTTGAATGCGGTCGTGTTCAGTCAGATCATCGATGCCTCGGGCATCACCGCGGGCCCTGGGGCGATCCTCTTGACGGCGATGCTGGCCTTCGAGGCCGGGCTACTCCTCGTGGCGGCCAACACGGGCATGCTCGGTGGTCCTTCTGTGCTCGCCAACATGGCCGCCGATTCGTGGGTGCCGCATCGCTTTCGTTATCTTTCGACCCGGCTCGTCACGCAAAACGGCATCATGCTGATGGGCATCGCTGCCTTGGCCATCCTGCTGTGGAGCCGGGGCCAGGTCGACCTCCTCGTCGTCTTGTACTCGATCAATGTTTTTCTGACATTCAGTCTGTCTCTCGCCGGTCTGTGCATCTACTGGATCCGCCATCGTCGTGAGCAACCACGCTGGCTTTCGCGCCTGGCCTTGTCCGGGATTGGGCTGATGCTCGCCCTGGGCATCCTCTGTGTCACCGTCGTTGCGAAATTCAACGAGGGCGGCTGGATCACGGTACTGATCACGAGCATGGTCGTCTTGACGTGTCTGCTCGTGCGCAGCCACTACAGCGACACGCGCCGCAAACTGGGTGGCATCGACGCCGTGTTCGCCCATCAGCCCTACGGGTCGCAGACCGAGTTCGAAGCGCTCAACCCTGATCTGCCCACCGCCGTGTTTGTCGTCGGATCGAGCCGCGGCGGTGGGCTGCATGCGTTGCTCTGGGTCCAGCGGATGTTCCCCGACCACTTCAAGAACTTCGTCTTCGTCAATGCCCGCACGGTCGACTCGCAGGCCTATGGTGGCGTCGAGTCGATGGAGACGCTGCGCACCGATGCCACCGTATCGCTGAACTACTTCGTCAACTTCTGCCACAGCCATGGACTGGCATCGCGCTCTTATCTGACCTTCGGCACGGAACCGGTGGAAGCGTTGACAACTCTGTGCGATCAGGTGCGCGATGATTTTCCGAATGCGATCTTCTTCACGAGCAAGCTGATCTACGAGAAGGAAAACTTCCTCACCCGGCTGCTCCACAATCAGGGTGCAACGGCACTGCAGCGCCGCTTGCACTTTAACGGCATGCAGATGGTCATCCTACCGATGAAGATCTAGCCGCGCTCGGATACGACGCTCCCGCGGGCGCCGTCGAACACCTGGTGGCGAGCCAGCGAGTCGACTGCCCGTTAGAGTTCGAGATCTGCTCGTTCTTTGGGCTGATTGCATGCTGGGCGAGTGGCCGAGATAATGCCCGCCTCGTTATCGCACTAACCGAAAGTGCTGTCAGGCTTCAGGATAAGCCTGCCCAATTGGAGATGAGGCATGGTCCCCAGTAGCCGCTTGTCCCTTTTTTGCTCATGCGTTTCTGTGGCCGCTCTTATTGCGAGCTGCGGAGGGGGTGGTGGAGGCGGAGGAGGCAGCCCCGGCACTTCATCGGTTGCTGCACCCCGGTTCTCCACGCTCTCTCGCTTTGCGGGCAACGTCGCGGGACCGGGTAATGTCGATGCCACAGGATCCGCGGCAAGCTTCTCGGCTCCCCAAGCACTGGCGGTCGACAGCGCGGGGAACCTCTATGTTGCCGACGAAGTAAACACCGAGGTCCGCGAGATCAGTCCCGACGGCGTGGTGAGCACGCTCTTGAACACCGACGCACTCTACGCAGCTGCAGGCGTAAACCGAGGCCCCTCAACCTTCGTGACGGTGGGAGGCATCGCAACCGATGCCTCGGGTAACATCTACGTCGGAGTGGACGCTGCCATCGTGAAGATCGCTCCAGGCGGAGTGGTCGCGCTCTTCGCAGGCTTGCCTCTGGTTACCGGCAGCACGGATGGAACGGGAACGGCTGCGCGCTTCGGCGCTCCGAGGGGGCTCGCGTCGGACAGTAGCGGCAATGTCTACGTGTCGGACAGTGCAAACGATACGATCCGCAAGATCACGCCCGCCGCAGTCGTGACGACTCTGGCCGGGTTGGCCGGCCAGCCGGGAAGCA
This sequence comes from Rhodospirillales bacterium, assembly GCA_903970305.1. Classification (GTDB taxonomy): domain Bacteria; phylum Pseudomonadota; class Gammaproteobacteria; order Burkholderiales; family Burkholderiaceae_D; genus BOG-994. The sequence continues at coordinate 5,806 of CAJCID010000048.1, forward strand.
CCGATGGGAGCGGATCGACGGCACGCTTTCACTACCCCGTGGGCATCACGGTCGATCCGGTGGGAAATCTCTACGTCTGCGATGGCGTGAACAACACGATTCGCATGATCACTGCTCTCGGTGCGGTATCGACTCTCGCAGGCACTCCGGGCACTTCGGGCAGCGCCAACGGCACAGGCTCCGCAGCCTTATTCAATTTCCCAAACGGCATCACAATTGATGCGCTGGGCAATCTTTACGTCGTGGATGCCTTGAACAACACAATCCGGACAATCGCACCGGGAGCCGTCGTGGGCACCCTTGCCGGAACTCCCGGTGTCTTCGGCTCCGCCGATGGGACAGGGCCTGCTGCAAGTTTCTCCGAACCTTACGGCGTGGCGGTCAATCCAAGCGTTGGCCTGTACGTCTCCGATATGGAAAACAACACGATCCGAGCCGTGACGACTGCCGGCCAGGTGACAACCTTCGCAGGCGTCGCAGGCAGTGCGGGGAGCACCAATGGAAGCCGCCTTGCCGCACTGTTCTCAGGACCGGAAGGCGTCGCGGCCGATTCTCTGGGTAACGTCTATGTGGCCGATACAGTCAATCTCACGATCCGCAAGATCACCCGGGGCGGAAGCGTGTCGACGCTTGCGGGCCTCACCGGTGTTGCCGGCTCCACGGATGGGGTCGGTACGGCTGCGCGTTTTGGACGCCTCAATTGTTCTGGTAACGCAGAATGCTCCTTGGAGGGGCCGACTGGAATCGCCACAGACTCTCAGGGCAATGTCTATGTCGCAGACAACGGCAACAGTACCATCCGCATGATCACGCCTGCGGGCGTCGTCTCGACGCTCGCGGGGCAGGCGGGACATCCCGGCAGCAACGATGGGGTCGGCGCGCAAGCCCTCTTCAATTTCCCCAATGGCATGGCCACCGACGCCTCGGGTGACGTCTACGTCGCTGACTCGGGAAACAATACCATCCGCATGATCGCCCCTGGTGGAAACGTAACGACACTCGCCGGAA
>CAJCID010000049.1 GCA_903970305.1 Rhodospirillales bacterium
TGGCGATGTTGCGCGGAGTCTATGCCGGGACAATGGCCAGTCTGCAACTACCTGCAGGGCGCCTTGCTCAGTGGTTGGGCAGCGGTGCGACGCTGAGCTTAGGCACTTTGCTGGCCGCGCTCGGTTACGCCGCTGCCGGGATGTCTGGGAGCCTCTTGGCCCTGTGCGTCGCATTGGCGATCTCGGGCAGCGGATCAAGTGCGCAACATCCGATTGCCTCGGGTGCCGTCTCGCGCAGCTATGGCAGCAGTGCGAGAGGCCCTTTGAGCATTTACAACTTTTCCGGCGACCTCGGCAAGGCAGCACTCCCGGCGGCCATTTCACTGCTCGTGACTTTGATGCCGTGGCGGCATGCTCTGTGGATCCTGGCCGCCCTGGGGTGTGCGGTGGCTGGCGTCATCGCGCTGCTCTTGCCTTCTGTGCCGCGCAATCTGCCCTTGGCAGAGAAACCTGCCCACGAGCCTCGCGGCAGCGTGGGTCAGGGTTTCTCGGTGCTCTTCGTGATCGGAGTGCTCGATACCGGGGTGCGCATGGGGCTTTTGACCTTCCTGCCGTTCCTGCTCCAGGCAAAGGGTGCCTCCCTACCCGTAGTAGGAACCTCTTTGGCGCTGGTCTTCATGGGCGGCGCGGTCGGCAAGTTCGCCTGTGGCTGGCTGGGCGCACGGGTGGGGGTCATCGGCACCGTGCTGGCAACTGAGGGTGGTACGGCGGCCTGCATCGTCGCCGTGATGTATTGTCCGCTGACGTTTGCCATGCTGCTGCTGCCGCTATTGGGTGTCATGCTGAATGGCACATCTTCCGTGCTTTACGGGACTGTGCCTGAACTAGCACCGCCAGAGCGTACCGAGAGGGCCTTCGCAATCTTTTACACAGGCACGATAGGTTCGGGCGCGATCTCTCCGCTCATCTATGGCGTTCTCGGCGACCGGATCGGCATTCACGGTGCCACCTTCGCCACGGCCCTGACGGCCTTGGCCATCTTTCCGCTGGCTATCGCATTGCGGCCGTATTTGAATCGATCCACTTGAGGTGGGGGGATTTGACGTCCAAGCAAGACCGCGATAAGGACCACGGGGCGTATGGGGACCCCGCGCCTCGTGTGGATTATCGACTTGGCCGCCGCGACCTTCCCGACGAACTGGGGCGCACCCGTCAGATGCCGCAAGCTCGGCATCTGAGGCCTGCAATGAGCCCGCCGGTCAAAAGTACTTCGTCAGTGCGATGAACCCGCCGCGCCGAGCGCCCCACTGTGGAGCTCCGACACCGATCCCCGTTCCATCGCGAATCTCGTAGACGCGATCAAATAGGTTGATGAGCGCGATCCGGACGTCGACCTTTCCGAGGGTGGGGAGGGTCAAGTGATCGACGGCGTCCAAGTTGACCGTCGTGTAAGCCGGCAGGTGATCGGTATTGGCGAAGCCCGAACGCAGGCCACTTCCGAAGAGCAGGTCGCCGCCCAGGGTGATCGAACCCATCTTGTAGGATACCCCGCCGGAGGACGTGTATTTCTGGTCATGGTCCAGGTGGACATAGTTGTGCTGGATGTAGGCCAGTTCCGGCTGGCTGAAGTTGTACTGACCGGTTTCGATATCCTCGCCAACAGCGTGGGAGTATGCAAAATTGCCATAGACGGTCCAGTTGCCGTGCTTGTACGTGCCCGACAGTTCAACTCCGCTCACGATCCCTCGTGCATAGTTAAATGCGGAGAAGATGAGCGCATTGCCGAACTGGCCTTCGTCCTGAAGATCCTTCACGTTTCGATAGTAGCCGTCGATGCCCAATGTGAGGTCGGGCGTTAATTGCTCGGAGATTCCCACATCGAAGTAGTTCGAGCGCTCGGCTTTGACCTGGGTGTTCACATCGGTTGCGACCGCGCCTGTTGTGTCAACGAACTTTTCGATCGAAGGTGTACCGATGATTTCGGTAGGCGGCGGAGTGAAATAGCGTGCATAGCCCGCGTGCAGTCGCGTCGTCGATGACAGGTCGTATACGATCCCCAGACGAGGGCTGAGCTGCTGGGCATCAGTCACCGTGTCGGTCTTGTCGAAGCGCGCGCCATAGTTTACGGTCAGCCCGGCCAATGGAATCCACTCATCCTGCACGTAGACGCCATAGGTTCCACCATCGAGGTGAGTACCATCCTGAATGGTGATGGGCGCATCACTGGTTTGATTGCCGGCCGCATCGGTGGGAAAGACCTGGGAGGAATCATTGGCCCCGAACCGTTCGTGTTCCAAGAAATACCCAGCGCGCAGTGTGTTCGTGTCATCCAACTTGTACGAAAGATCACCCTGGAGTCCCGTCGCCTCCGTCTTGCGCAGAATGGTCGCAGCATTTCCAAGAAAAACGAGATCGCCGATCGGGTCGGGTTCGTAGTGCACGTCGGTATAGCGGTGAAACAGAGCAATCTGATAGTCCGTGCGGTCGTTCGGGCTCGCCTGATACGAGAGAACCTCGTAACGGATGGTCTCGTCCTGGCGCGCGTTCAGATCCGATGAGTTGACCGATGCCGATGGGACTGCTGCGAGACTGTAGACCGGTGTCTGGCCAGGCACATCCGGGATTTCGAAGTGGTTGAGGGCCGTACCGACGATCAGGTTGATGCGGCTGTCGCTGTCGATGACCCGGGATAGATAGAGGAAATTGTGGGTCTGCTCGGTCGTGTCGTGCAAAGGGTCGCGACTGCTGGTGGGGTTCTCAATGCCTATGTTGTCCCGCAGATAAGAGCTGCTGACAAAATAGTTCCAATCGCCGCTTGAACCTGAATATTCGAGTGCCCCCTCGCCATATCCGTTGCTTCCCCCTGTCGCGGTCACACTGCCCCCGTTCTGGAAGCTCGTGCCCTTGGTCTGGATATCAACTATTCCTGCCGTCCGGTAGCCGTATTCGGCGGGTAGCGCGCCGGTGAGCAGGTTCACCTGACTGGCAAAGCGCGGATCGAAAGACTGTCCGAATCCCGTGATCGGTTCCGGAATGATGACTCCATCGATCCGATACTGAAGATTCCCATGATCTCCACGGACGTGAAGTTGGCCATACGAATCTTGCACGACACCCGGAGCCTGCAACAGGAGCTCATTGAGCTGTGTGCCATCCCCCAACGGTAAGTTGTCGATATCATCCAAGTTGAAGTGATAGGCCGAGCTACCGGTTTCCGGGAGGATCTGGTTGCGTGCCGCGTCCAGCTTCTTCGTGGTCACCTCGAGCTCGGGGAGCTCCTGCGCAGCGGGGGGAGCCGCCTGGGCCAATTCGAGCTCTGGCTGTGACGGGGCGGTCTCTTCCGCTCCCGCGGGGGCGATGGAGGGGTAGATGGATGCAATGGCCAAGGCCAGTGCGCCATAGGAAAATCCGGACATGAGAACCTCTCAAATAATCGCAATGAAGCTTCCCCGATACGCGATCGGAGAGCGTGGCTGGATTACGAGAGGGACGGTGGGGCTCTGCTCAGGTAAGCGAGGTGGAGCAGGCACTCAGCACTGCTCGGGTGCTTTTCTGTCGGTCGGGCGAACGACACTTCAGGCCCGATCACGGGGAGATCGAAGCTCGCCATCGCGTGCCCTAGGCTCGAAAAAGCGAGGCAGCGCTCGCATACATGGCCTAGCGGCTCTTGTGCCTCCTTCTTGCGCGCGATGTCCTCCAGGCCGTGCGACAGTTCGTGCAGGCTCGCTGCGTGCTGGCCCACCAACAGTGTTAGCGCGAGGAGTGCGCGATAGAGGACGGTGCGAATCCGCATGAGTGCGTCGTAGTGATCTCTAGCTATTGGGTGCGTTTACGTGGACTCGAAGAAGCCGAGGGGATGTGATGCAATCAAGGCCTTCCCGACACGGAATCGACGCTGCTCTGAGTCGGCTGAGCAGCCAGATTCTGACTCGCGCATAGAAACCATCGATATTAGCCGAGATTGCCGGAACCGAGAAACCATCGGCTTGCGGGGGCTTGCGCGTGGCACATCGAGACTCCAGGGCTCGCGGCCCGGCTTTTGCCCTACCGCCGACGCAAACCGACCTGTCACGAATGCATTAGTATTCTGGCTCGCATTTCTTGCGATGAATCGCTCCGAAAATTTCTATCGCTGCTCGCGCCGCGCCGCGGGTCGGTTGTGAGTGCTGCCCCTCTGTTAGCGATGCAGGCGAAGTGATGAAGCGGTGAGGGGCCTGTTCCGAAAGACTCGTCCCCGCGCGCCTTGTCTTGCACACTGTTTCGTGTCGAGCGGAAAGCCAGGTCGGTGGCTTGGGAGAAGATGGGATGACTCAGCAGCATGGGGCCAAGAATTCGATTCCACCAGGGGCCCCGATAGGTGATTCCGATGCGCAACTTTAGGCTCTGCGGGGCGCTGACCGGGCTTGTCCTTGCCATCGTCGCGACCCTCGGGCAGCCCTCGCGTGCCGCCATTCCGACGGCCGCGGCCGAGTATGCGGGACGCGCGCTATCCTTCTATAACGACTCGGCAGACCCTGAACAGCATCAGGTCATCGCGGCGGCTCAGAAAAGCCATCTGGCCGAGCGAATGGCAGCGCTTGTCAATACGAATCTCTATCTGAGAGCGAATCTGGAGGTAGGATTCGAAGCCTGCGGTAAGCGCGCAAATGCATCATTTCAAGGCAAACGGCGAGCGATCGTCATGTGCACGGAGTTCATCAACCTGGTTGAGACGGTTGCCCATCGAGACCAGGATTTCATGATGAGGCTTCCCAAGGAACAGAGATCGAAAATGATCGACGGACTGATCTGGGGGGTCTTCTTCCACGAACTAGCCCATGCCGTCATCCACATCGACAATGTGCCGATCACGGGACGAGAGGAGGACGTTGCCGACCAGTTCTCCGCATGGTTCCCCATCAACTTCATCGACACGAGTCGGAAGTCAGTTATTGCGCCCACGATATGGTTCTGGAGTCAACTCGCCATGCGGCGGAGCCTGAACTCCATGTCCGTCGAACAGCGTCGACGTTTCATGGCGGACGAGCATAGCCTGGACGAGCAGCGCATCTATAATCTGGCCTGCTGGTACTACGGCTCGGGCTCCGAGGAGGGCGTTGAAGCGGCTCGTCTTGCGAAGCTCACGAGCGAGCGCGCCCCGAGATGTGCCATTGAGTATGCGCAGCTGGATCAAGGCATGCGCAGTGCGTTCGGAAAGTTCTTCAAAACTAAGCCGCTGCGCGCAACCCGGTAAGCACAAGGCGCCTCTGGGGCGGGCGAGTTAAGGGGTCCTCCTAGGCCCGCCAATCACGAGACCCCGACGCATCAGCAATGCTCGACTCCATGGGGTACACACCTGTGCGCGTCTCAAGCGCGCCTGGGGACCGCCATTGGACCGATGTATAGGACTAACTCCTAACTCGATCGGACATTTGGGATTAGTCCGACGGCGAATGATCTCCCCACTCTCTTCGAGGAGCTTGACTCTGGTCAAAACAGGCTTGCGAAATAGGCCAGTTCTCTGGTGAAGTGATCCCCGTAATGAGGCTTCCAAAATCCCGATTGAAGTTCGTAGTCCTCACCCTGGAAAATCTATGACGCGCCACTATCATTCTCTCAATGCAGCGCTCGACGCAGCGATCCGCCAATTGACCCGTTCGAATCCGAATCAGTTCATCCTGACCCTGGGTGCGATGGTGCTCTTGCTGCCCTTGGTCATCATTGGGAGCTGGTTGCAGCGAGATGCCATGCCGGGCCCGAACCTGCTCGGAGCCACTGTTCTCATCACGCTGGCCAATGTCATTGCTGCCACGGCGATTGCAGCGTTGTGGGTCCGTGCGGCCGCCGAGCCGAAGCGCGCGGCAGACGATCTGCCCCTACCCGAGCGCTAAGATCGAGCTGCATAGATGCGTCGGATCGTTGAATGGATGCTCGCCTGCCCATTCGACCAGATGAGGCTGGAACCTACCTGAGCAGCGTTTGTGATCAAGGCTGTGCCAATCTCCGGTTGCCACGACGGCCAGCCCCGGAGATCGGGAAGTAACGCCCAGACTCTGGCCGTCGGGGCGTCGATGCCGATCTGGGCGTCCGCTCGGACCGGGGCTTCGTTCCGGATCAACCCCTGTTGGGTGAGTTGTTCGTCCTGCGCCGAGATCCCGGCGCATCCTGCGACCCCGCTGGAGAGCACACTGCGGATTGCAATCCGCTTCATCGCTCCACTAAACGAGGCACGCGATGCCCGAGTCCGGAGTCGGCGTGCGCTCGAAATACCGAAAGGCGTTCATCGGCAGCTCACCGTCGTGGAGTCGCACCCGAGCGTTGCGGCACTGACCTTCATTGCGCAGCGGCGACCTTATCCTGCGTCTTGAGCTCGAAATCGCTCGCGTCATGACGCTCGTGGAGCTGCTCGGCGGGCTCACCCCAGGCACGATTGACCATACGACCGCGCCGCACGGCAGGGCGCGCACCGATCTCGTCGGTCCATCGCTGCACGTTCAAGTATTCTTGCACCTGCAGGAACTCTCCGCCCCCGTAGAGCTGACCCTTGGCGAGGGCTCCATACCAGGGCCACACGGCAATATCCGCGATCGTGTATTCCCCACCGGCGAGGTAGGGACTCTCGCCAAGACGTCGGTCGAGAACGTCGAGTTGACGCTTCACCTCCATCGCGTAGCGGTCGATTGCGTATTCAATCTTGGTGGGGGCGTAAGCAAAGAAGTGGCCAAAGCCACCCCCGAGATAGGGCGCGCTACCCATCTGCCAAAAGAGCCAAGACAAGCACTCTGCGCGCGCGCCGCCTGCCTCGGGTAGAAAGGCACCAAATTTCTCCGCCAGGTGGAGCAGTATGGCGCCGGATTCGAATACCCGGATCGAGCTCGGGCCACTGCGGTCCACTAGCGCTGGGATCTTCGAGTTCGGATTGACATCAACAAAACCGCTTCCGAACTGGTCGCCATCGCTGATCCTGATCAGCCACGCATCGTATTCAGCACCGCTATGGCCGTCTGCGAGGAGTTCCTCCAGCATCACAGTAACCTTGACGCCGTTCGGTGTGGCGAGGGAATAGAGCTGTAGGGGATGACGTCCCACAGGAAGGTCCTTCTCATGGGTCGGACCGGCGATGGGGCGGTTGATGTTCGCGAAGTGCCCTCCGTTTGGCTGGTTCCAGGTCCAGATCTTGGGGGGAATATAAGGGGCTGAATCACTCATGCTTTGGACTCCGAGGGTTAAATCAGTACGCATGCCAGACCGTGATCGTGGTCAGCGAGCGATCCGAGGCGGACCGCTCTGGAGACCCTATCGGTCAATCTGCGGGAGCCGACCCCATCGGCCTCGATCCGGATGCCGTGCACAACCAGAGGGCAAGGATACTCGCAGGCGTGGGTCTGTGCTGGCCTGGTCCGCACCGGTACCATCCATTACCATCCGCTCCCGCCGGGGGGCGCTCGGTTCGGGCCACCATTCATCCCCAAGAACGAATTCGTCATGAGCTTCTGCAAATTTGCAGAAGCACTGGCAAGCCGAAGACGTGTTCTGCCCTTCGGAATTCCCCTGATGTCTGCGTGAACCCCGGACTTCCGCGGGGTCTTGGGCACCCAGATGTCGGGATGAGAACGGCTCCAACGCCTGCGTCATCGACTGGCCCCCGGATGGTAGAGCGCGCACGCGGGCCAATTGTCGATCAGATGGCCGTGGTGTTGCAGGTCTGCTGCGGTATGACGAAACCGTGGACTAAGGCCAGCGAGCCGGGCTAGTCTTCAGGGAGGCTCAATGATCGTCGGGGCCGAAAGGCCCGATGCGGGGCGCGGCTGCCGTTGGACAGAGCCGCAAGAACAACGCGAACCCGAAGTCCACAGGAGCGAAGTAGGGACAGGGCAGCGTGCCGAATCACCGTAACGACCTCCGCCGATGAACAAGATCCCTCTACTCAATGGGTTAAGAGCGCTCGCGATTTTTGGAGTCATCTGGCAACACAGTGTCTGGGCGTTCTTCGCACCAGGGCTGCACCCGGTGTCACTCTACGGAGTGACGCTTCCATCGAACCCCGTGGCGAGCAACGGGTGGTTGGGGGTGAACCTGTTTTTCTTCTGCTCGGGACTGGTTCTCTTCCTCCCATATTGTAACGGCACGCGCCAGTTCCGCTCGCCTGCCGACGATCGTTGGTTCTGGAAGCATCGCGCCAAGCGACTTCTACCCCTCTATTATCTCTCGCTCCTCCTGGGCTGCTCGACTTTTCTGATTGCGGCCGACATCGACAAGTGGACGGTCGCGCGAGCCATCCCTGCGTTCTTGTGTCTGTCGACTTTCTTCTCGTTCACCTTCTTCCCGATCGGCAACTGGGTGCTTTGGTCTCTGGAGATCGAGATCCTGTTTTCGGCCCTGTTTCCAAGGCTCGTGCGGCTGGCTGATCGCCATGGGATGGAACGCCTTCTGGTCTGGTCCGTCGTGCTCTGCCTGGGGCTGCGCGCTCTGGGCAACGTCTACTTTCGCGGTGAGCCCTATCTCAATTTTCTAAGTGACAATATCTTCGGACGCCTCGACGATTTCGTCTGGGGCATGTTTGCGGCAAGACTCTATGCGCGCGACAAGCTACCTCGTCATGGGGGCCTCATCGTCCTCGGCGGCTTTTTCATGCTCGGGGCCGGCATCCTTTCGGACTTCTGGCTCGTGAAGGCCATCCCGGCATTCTGGCAAAGCGCCGCATACACTCTCTTCGACCTCGGTGTGTTTCTGCTCGTCTCGGGGCTCCTCGCGGGACGATCTCTTCTGCGCAGAGTCCTCGAATCACGTGTTCTTCAGGTCGTGGGCATGATGTGCTTTAGTATCTATGTCTGGCACGGCATCATCCTGAATCACCTCTATCCGAACATCCTCGATACCAGTTATACGATAGAGGAGTTCCTCCAAGGCTTGCCGGCCTACCTGTTCCTCTTAGCCGGCGTCTCGCTCATGAGCTACCGCTATATCGAGTTCCCACAGACACCCTGGCGAGAGCTATTCATGCTCGAGGCAGCGAAGCGCCCAGCATTTTGGGCGCCGATAGGGCAGTTTTTTGCTTTGCGCCGGCACCGGACGGAAACCCGGGAGATCCGCGATGAGCCGGACCTGGATGCGTCAAGCGTCGGCGCCCCTCTAACCAGCCAAAGGGAATAGAGCCAAGGGCCGGCGCCCGCTGGCCGAGTCGTGTCGGAGAAGCCCGGAAGGCGGATGTGCCCGTCCCCCTCTTAAGGCCCGCCAGAAGGGTCTGATTCGAGCACCGCCCGGAGATCATCATAAAATGAGGGCTTTGTTCGGAATCGGTCATGCTTTCCCTTCCCACGACGGCCACCGCCCCTTTTTGCCCCGCAGAAGTCCGCGGCTCGGTGATCGTCGTGGCAGGAGTCCCGTTCTGGAGGAAACTTGCGCGCTTTGCCGGACCGGGACTTCTCGTCGCGGTCGGTTACATGGACCCCGGGAACTGGGCCACAGATATCCAGGGTGGGTCCCGGTTTGGGTTTAGTCTGCTCTTTGTCGTGGCTCTTTCCGGACTGGCTGCGATGGTGCTGCAAGAACTCGCCGTACGTTTGGGGATCGTCACCGGACGCGATCTGGCTCAGCTAACCCACGACGCAACGCGGGGCCCGTTGCGAATCCTCCTTTGGATCTGCGCCGAGATCTCGATCATCGCGACGGATTTGGCAGAGGTCCTCGGATGCGCCTTGGCGTTAAAGCTCCTCTTCGGCATCGCGCTGGTCTGGGGGGTCGCGCTGACCGCGCTGGACACCCTCCTCGTCCTGGGTCTACAGGGTCGGGGCATCCGTAGCGTTGAGGCGATTATCCTGGGCCTTGTCTTGACGATCGCACTGTGTTTCGTGGTTCAGCTGGGCTTTGTGCCTTTGCATTGGCATCAGATCGCTCTCGGACTCTTACCCACCTCAGAGATTCTGCGCTCGCCCGATCTGCTCTACTCGGCCCTGGGCATCTTGGGTGCGACGGTGATGCCGCACAACCTCTACCTGCACTCCTCGTTGATCCAGACGCGCGACTTGGGCACCCACGAACGCGCCCTCTCGGAAGGAATCCGACTAGCCCGTGCCGACACCTTCATCGCGCTGACATTCGCCATCCTGGTGAATGCGGCGATCTTGATCATGGCCGGAGCCGGATTTCATGAGCAGGGTCATCAACAAGTCGATGGGATCGAGGAGGCCTATCGGCTCCTCATTCCGATCACGGGGGTATCGCTCGCCCCAATCCTGTTCGGTCTGGGTTTGTTTGCCTCGGGTCAAAGCTCGACGTTTACTGGAACGATTGCCGGGCAGGTGCTGTTCGAAGGTTTTCTACAAAGGAAGATCCCTTGCTTTCAGCTGCGACTGCTCACCCGCGGACTTGCGCTGCTACCGGCCTGGATCGGCCTGGCCATCTGGGGTGAGCACTCGCTTGGGTCGATGCTGGTCTGGAGCCAGGTGGTTCTCAGTTTGCAACTCCCCTTTGCGATTTATCCGCTGATTCGATTCACGAGCAATCCAGCCCTCATGGGCCGCCACGTCAATGGTCGCGCCATTCGGGTGCTGGCTTGGAGCCTACTAGCCGGGATCACCGCTGCCAATCTCTGGCTTCTGCTGCAACTTTGCGGCGCATGACCGTCCCTGCGACACCTGGGTCAGGTGTCACCCGGATGGGCCAGGGGTCCTCCTAGTGACCGGTGGAATCGCCCGAGCGGCTCGCTTCGAAAAGGAACCAGGTGCGTCGCTCAGTCTCGTCGATCCATACCTCGATCAGACTGGCGGTCGCGATGTCGCGATGCTCATCGCAGACGTTGTGGACTTCGCGCAGACTCGTCGCGAGGGTCTTATTGTCCTCGCGCAGTTCGGCGAGCATGTCGAGCGGCTGGACATAGTTGGCGTCGTTGTCCAGGATGCGCTGGGTGCGAGCGATATGTCCCACGGAACGCACTGTGCTACCGCCTAATTTGCGGACCCGTTCGGCGATCGGATCGGTCATCTCGAACAATTGCGTGGCCTGCTCATCAAGGAGCAGGTGGTAGTCGCGAAAATGCGGACCGCTCATGTGCCAATGGAAGTTTTTCGTCTTGATGTAGAGCGCGAACACGTCGGCCAGAATCGCGTTCATCGATGCGCTGATATCACGCGTCGCCGCCGGCTTCAAATCGGTCGGAGTGACGAGCGGAGCTGCCTGCAGGCGTTTGAGTTTGCCTTCGTTTTTCGTGCTGGACTTGTTGCTGGCTTTAGCCATTTTGAATCCTTTCTTGGCGGGGACTTCAGATACTGGCATCGCGTCTTGCGCCTCTTGTGTTCTCGGCAGACGATTCGAGCATACCGCGCCTCGAACCTCTCCCGAAAGTCATCGCGCAACTTTTGGCAAATCTTCGCGGCGCGTTGGTCACGGACAGTGGAATCAGGATCACTAACCTCGCTTGCCCCCGACGAAAAGCAGCCCGACTCCAACGATCACTGCAGCGATTCCCGCCCAGGCGGGAATCGGGACGGTTTCCTTGTCCTTGATGGATAACTCGAGGGGCCCAAGCTTTGCGGCTTGACTGTCTTTCGTGTAGGAAAAACTGCCCGCGACCAGCCCGAATAGCCCTGCTGCGATCAATATGATCGCGATGATGCGTACCATGCTCATGGCTTGCTCCTTCGCCCAAATCGGGGCCATCATTCGAGGGGCAAAGCATACACTCGTCTCCATCGGCGTGTTTTCTGGGCGCTCGTCCAGCGGCTTGCGACGCGATGTCCCGTTCGAGCCTAGGAAACGGGGGTCTCTTGGTGATCGATGGGTAGCAGTGGACTCTCTTGTCCGTGACGAAAGGCTTCTTCAGCCGCGTCGACGACGGCTTGTCTTAACCAGGCACAGCCCGCCTGGTCGTCCCGTAAGCGGTGCCACAGCATCTCCACATGGACCTCGTCGATCGCGAAAGGCAATTCGGTCGTGGCCAGACGATCGGCGATTCCCGTTGAGGCCAGAAAATGGCGCGGCAGCACGGTCAAGAGGTTGGTGCTGGACACGACCAGGCCGGCGGTGAAGAATTGATTGACCGTCAAGACGATGCGGCGGCGACGATTCAGGCCTGCAAGCGCTTCGTCGACAAAGCCGAAGGGCTTGCCTGACAAACTAACGAGCACGTGGTGGGCGTTGCAGTAGGCCTCCAGGGTCAACGGAGCGCCCACCAGGGGATGATCGTGGCGCATCGCACACACGTAGCGGCCGTCGTAGAGACGCTGGTGCGCCAGAACGTCAGGCTCGGCATCCTGCATCCCCCGCTGGGCAATACCAGCAAGGACCGAGGGAAAGTAGCCTATGGCGAGATCCGCCTCGCCCGATTCGAGGAGGATGCGGGGATCGCGAGTCGTCAGAGGGATCACCCGGATCGAAATCCCCGGAGCATTCGCGTCCAGTTGCCGGATCAGCGGGGGCACGAGTGCAGCGGCGGTCGCGTCTGCCATGGCCAAGACGAACGTCGAACTCGCCTCGCGCGCATCGAAGGGCTCAGGCGCCAAGGCGCCCTGCAATTGCGACAAGGCCGCGCGGACTGCGGGCCAGAGGATTTGCGCCTGCGGCGTGGGCTGGACCCCATAGCCCGAGCGCACCACCAAGTCATCCCCGAGGGCTTCCCGCAGGCGGCGCAAGGCATTGCTCACGGCCGGCTGGGTCATCGAAAGCCGGCTTGCGGCCCGTGTCAGATTGCGTTCGGCCATCACCGCATCGAAGATACGGAGCAGATTCAGGTCCAGATTCTTGAATTTGACCATCAAAACATTCTCAATATGAATACTACATATGCGTAATTATAATTTGTAATTGGGGCCTTTCGCTCCCATACTTCATTTTGTTGCAACGCATCAATTTAAGTATGGAGTTCGCCATGTCGACAACTTCGGCAATGCTCGACGGTCCAAAGCATCGGAAGTCGTCCGTGCCCGCAATCTCGGGCGGATGGGGCGACAATCTGGCGCGCGGACTGGCCGTTGCGCTCTTAAGTGGGGTTGTTTCTGCGGTCCTTGCGGCGGCAGCTGTCGGCTTTTCTGTTGCCGGGGGCCAGCAATTTGGCTGGGAATGGGCGGCTTTATGGGCGCTTGGGCTGCTGACGGTCATGATCTGCGCGCGCGCGGCCTTCGCTTTGGCTAACCTACTGGCTCCGTGGCTTGCGCGCGCGATCGAATCGCGGCGTCAGCGAAACGAGGACCGCTGCTTTCTCTCGTTTGCGCGCTCGGATCCGCGGCTGATGGCGGAGATCGATAGCGCAATGCGCCGCTCCGAGTGGAATTGAAGAATTGAAACTCCTTCCGGCCGGAATCGAGTCAGTTTTCCGGCGAAACCGGGAGCCTTTCACCCCTAACGATTGAGGTCGACGCCCATGTCTACCCAATTCTCGTTTCTGAACACGCTGCGTCGTGAGCGGCGTCTGGTGGTCTTATACCTGATCGGTGGCACCCGGCTACAGGGTCGCATCGCGTCTTTCGACCAGCAGGGTGTCCTGCTCGAGACCAAGACCGGAATGGTGCTCTGCTCGCAGGATCAGATCAGTACCGTCGGCCCCGATGCGCCGCGCTCAGCCCTGCGCGCGCGTAGTCGCGCTGGCGTTTCGGTGGCCGTTCATGGTTCCGGCCTGCCTGACGAGCCGATGTTTCCTTCGGTGCAGACGCCATTGCCCGTCTCCGAGCCCGAAGACGAGCCACTGTCTGCTCGGGCTGCGCACTCCGCCGGCGGCGCACTGCATCCATCTGAAACTGCACAGAGGCCCACGATTGTCACGCAAAAGGCGCGCAGGAAAATCGTGCGCCCGGACCTGCACACCGGTACGTCAGGCTAGCGCCTTGGCTATTGGCCGTTGACGATGCCTGTCATCAGGACGACCTCGAAGTTCGATCCCTGCACCTGTTCGAGTTCGCTGTCGAGCGCGCTGTCGTTCCAGCGTGAATCCGCAGCTCCAGAGACATACCAGTTACTGCCATTGTCCGCGACGATCATGCCATAGGTCTTCATGGCTTGCAGGATCGCCTTGCTCTCCGTGCTGAAACTCGCGGGGATCACATAGCTCGCCTTGAGTCTTACGCGCATGCCCATCGGCGGCAGATTCGTCGAGGTGTTGCTCGAAGCGTAGTGGTCCGCCGGGGGAAGATAGGCTGCCCGAGTCTGGCTGACGGTGAAGCGCAGCGCGTGCGGAATCAATCCCGCACTGGCTTCCTCATAGCGTACGAGTCCCGGAAAGATCGGTAGCCCCGCGGCATCGGCACTGGTCCAGTCCGGCCCGGCCGTCGGTCGGACGTTGTCCGAGTCCAGATGAAATAGTGCGGCGGAGCTGGCACTCCAGCTCGAGCCGGCAACGTTGAAGTGCGACGGGACGGACTGCCACATCTCGTAGAGTCGGTTCGTGTCCCGATCGATCACGAGGACATGCATGTCCCCACCGGGACCCCCAGTGGCGGCATTGACGGGTTCGCCCTCGATCGGAGCGTTCGCTGGAACGGGAAAAGGGCCCGGATCACTCTGACTCGGATAGGCGGTGATCGAAATCGCGACCGGTGCCTGGGCACTGCTCACCACGACATACGGGATCCCGATCACTCCGCCGTTATAGGTGCCCGAACCAAAATCAGGATGCAGCCCGGTCGAAAGACCGATGCTCGCGATCAGGTTGGCTGAATTCGGGTCGACCTGGGCCTGTGAGATGTTCGTATTCCAGGCATTGTCAGACGGGAAGGGCAAGGCCCCGTTCAGATTCGCACCGACACCCAAATCGGCGCCTGCCATCGAGCCATACTGCAGGGCGACGCTGCCCACGGTCACGGTCGCAGTGGCCGTCACCTGCCCGCCGGTACCGGCTGCGGTCAGGGTGTAGGTGGTGGTCTGGCTGGGTGAGACCGACAGGCTGGTCCCCGTGACGCTACCGACCGACGGGCCCAATGTGAGATGGCTCGAATCCGACACGACCCATTTCAGGGTGGCAGACTGGCCTAAGCCGATTGCCGATGGGCTCGCTGTGAAACTGGCGATCGAGGGCGCTGTGGAGTTCGATCCACCCGTGCCGCTCGATCCCGGGCTGGTCGAGCCGGATGAGCCTGATGCCGCTGAATTGGCGCTCGTCGAGCCGCCGCTACCTCCTCCACCTCCGCCACAAGCCGCAACGATCGCCGAGAGTGCGACAACGAGCGCGGTGCGCCAGATCGGTCGCGCTGTGGGAAGATTGGGGCGAGGCAACAAGGTGGTCATGGACAGGCTCCTAAGACGGTGGGCGCAGCGGGCTCACTCAGTTGACTGGATCGACGGAGTAGCCTTGGGCGGCCAGCCAGGCCACCTCAAGAAAGCCGCTCGGTACAACGTCGTCGTCGATCACGTGGAACAGCGTATGGAAGTCGATCTTCCCCTCGCGCAGCGTGTTGTTGCACACCAGAAAAGTGACGCCCCTGCCGCGCAGTTCAGTGATGGCGTTCGCCAAGTCCCCATCGGGCTCCATCAACAGGCGCACGCCGCGCGCATAGAGCACGACTTTGATGTTCGCCTGGCCTTGCCACTTGTTCGCAGCGTCGAGGCCATTGTTCATATTGCGCAACTTCTGCTGCCAGACTTTTGCGTCGTCTGTCGTGATCGGCACGACGATCTTCACCGTCCCGAAGGCAGGGTGAGTGATGTGGGGCTCGACATAGCCGCCCACATCCGCGGCGCGAGTCGCGTCCCATACGATGAGGGACGAGGCAAGAAATGCAAACGACAGAACTTTGCGCATGGATAGCTCCTTTGGAAGGCTGCTCGACCCGGATGGTCCGCGCTGCATCGCGCAGCGTGCCGCAGCATGTGTCAAAGGATTGTAAAGTCGATCTTGTTATCGGTCTTGCGCAGTGATTCGGGACTCAGGCCCGACCCTCGATCGGGCTGGTCGGTCCGGCACGCGGCCCTGCGCTTTGTCACGTTGACAGTCTAGATCATCGTCGCAAGTTAAGCTCTCCGAGAATCACCTAGGTCATGCTAGGGCTTTCTCCATTCGTACCGGGATTGGCTTGCCGCCATGCGCGACTCACGCTATATAGAAACTTTTTGGTGTGCGTCGCGAATTGCGATGAGAGTTCGAATCCCACACGTCGATGACATTGAGTGTTCAAGGAGGAGCGGCCGTGATCACCGGCGCGGCCCGAGGCATCGGGGCGGCGCTGGCACTGGAACTCGCGCAGCGCGGCTGTCATCTCGCGCTCGCTGACATCGACATTGACGATCTCGCGGTCACCGCACAGAAGGCACGAGCCTTTGGCGTGCGTGTGAGCGCCCATCAGCTCAACGTCGCCGACGCGCAGGCCGTCGCACAATTTCCCGAAGCAGTACTGCGCGAGCACGAGCAGGTGAACATCCTGATTAACAATGCCGGTGTGGCGCTGATCGGAACCTTCGAGGAGATCGGGCTTGCCGACTTCGAGTGGCTGCTTGGGGTCAACTTCTGGGGTGTCGTGCGCATGACCAAGGCATTCCTTCCCCTATTGCGCGCTGCACCCGCCGCCCAGATTGTCAATCTGTCGAGCCTGTTTGGACTCATCGCTCCGGCGGGTCATACCGCCTACAGCGCGAGCAAGTTTGCCGTGCGCGGTTTTAGCGAGGCGCTGCGACACGAACTCGACGACTCGACCGTGGGCGTCACCTGCGTGCATCCGGGTGGCGTGCGCACTGCCATTGCCGAGCGCGCCCGCAGTGCCCCCAACATCGGCGCGAAGCAACTGGTGTCCAGGCGGGCGGCGTTTCTCAGAGTCGCGCGCACTTCTCCTGAGGCGGCAGCCCAACTGATCGTGGCAGGACTCGAAGAACGCCGCGCCCGTGTTCTTGTGGGCGGTGACGCGGTCTTGTTCGACTGGCTGCAGCGCTTGATGCCCCTGCGGTATTTCAGTCTGATGCAGAGGGTCCTCGGGCGTCGGGCGCACCGCCGCCCTGTTGAGGGCTCGACATGAGGTACTCCATGAGGCGCGTTTCAGTGCCGAGTGCAAGGGTCGTTCTGGGCAAGAAGGTGAACTTTGGGGATGGGCTATGAACGTCAAAAAAGTGCACAGCTTCGCAACGCTCCTTGCCGTGGCCTTGATCGCTGGCCTTGTGGGATCCTGTGGCGGCGGGGGCAATGGGAGCGCGAATTCGGCCAACGGATCCGCGAGCAGTGCGTCGGGGACGACCCAGGCCGCTGGAGCTCCTGTGATCTCGACGCAGCCGCAAAGCCAAAGCGTCCCTGTCGGCTTTACGGCGAGCTTCTCGGTCTTGGCGAGGGGTAATCCTGCGCCGACCTTCCAGTGGCGCAGGAACGGCATCGCGATCAGTGGGGCGACAACCTCGACGTACGTGACGCCACCGGTCGGGGCCAGCGATTCGGGAACGCAGTTCAGTGTCACCGTGAGTAACGGCTTGGGCAAGGCCCAGAGCGGCTTGGCGACCCTCACCGTCGTGGGCCCCGATGTGACGACCTATCACAATGACACGATGCGTTCTGGAACGAACCCTTATGAGACCGTCCTGACACCGAGCGCGGTGAACTTCACCAAGTTCGGACTGCTGCGTACACTCGCTGTCGACGGCCTGGTGGATGCTCAGCCCCTCTACCTTCATCAACTGTCGATCTCAGGCAATCCACACAACGTCGTCTACGCGGTGACCGAGAACGACAGCGTCTATGCCTTCGACGCCGATCTAGGGGGGGCGCCGCTCTGGAAGCAGTCGGCGCTCGGGGCTAACGAGACGCCCAGCGATGATCGCGGTTGTGCCCAGGTGACACCGACAATCGGGATCACCTCGACCCCCGTGATCGACCGCGCCGCCGGACCGCACGGCGCGATCTTCCTCGTGGCCATGTCCAAGAATGCACAAGGTACTTACTTCCATCGTCTGCACGCACTGGATCTGACGACAGGCGCTGAATTATTCGGTGGACCGAGGACGATCGCCGCGACCTACCCCGCCCGGACCGGCTCGGTCAGTTTCGCTGCGGCCCAGTACAAGGAGCGCGCCGCACTGTTGCTGCTCGGAGGTCAGGTGTATCTGGCCTTCACCTCGCACTGCGATGCGGGCCCCTACCAGGGCTGGATCATGGCCTACTCGGAGTCCACGCTTGAGCAGACGGCTGTCTTGAACGTGACGCCCAACGGCAGTGACGGATCGATCTGGCAGGCCGGTGGGGGTCTCGCAGCCGATGCCCAGAGCAACATCTATTTCCTCGATGCCAATGGCACCTTCGATACGAGCTTCGACGCGTCGGGATTCCCTGCCCAGGGCGATTTCGGCAACGCCTTCATCAAGGTCTCGACCTCTCAGGGTATGAAGGTGGCCGATTACTTTGCGACCTGGAACACGGGTAGCGAATCCTCCGGAGACGAGGATCTCGGATCAGGCGGAGCGATGCTGCTGCCGGATCTCGTCGATGCCCATGGCGCGACACGTCAACTGGCCATCGGAGCGGGCAAGGATGGCCACATCTTTGTGGTCGACCGCAACAACATGGGCAAGTTCAATTCCACGCCGGGAGCGAATTCCAATCCGAATGTCTACCAGGATCTGGCCAGCACGCTCGGAGGGAATTCGGTCTATTCAGTACCCGCATACTTTAACGGGGTGGTGTATTACGGAGCGGTCGGCGACCAGCTCAAGGCGTTGCCAGTGAGCCACGCGCTCGTTGCGGCCACGCCGAGCTCCAAATCGGCTGCGAGTTTCGGCTATCCAGGTACGTTCCCGAGCATCTCGGCCAATGGCACACAGGCAGCCATCGTCTGGGCGGTCCAGAACAACACGCCTGCGGTACTCCATGCTCTGGATGCGACGAATCTGGCCAATGAGTTCTATAACAGCTCGCAGGCGGGGAGCCGCGATCAGTTTGGCGCGGGCAACAAGTTCATCGTACCCACGGTTGTCGATGGCAAGGTCTTGGTCGGTACACCCAACTCGGTGGCCGTTTTTGGCCTGCTTCCCTAAGGCCCTTTCTGCGCGTGGGGCGATCAACGAGCGTGTCCTGGCGGGCTAGCCGCGCTGAGGCTCGCGCACGCCTAACATCATGAGCGCCCCGAACAGGGGTCCCGCGGCGAGCGTGACGAAGGCGGCGTAGAAGGAGTGCGTCTGCGCGAACACCAGGCCGACCACGATCGGGACGGCCACGTTGCCCAGTTGCCAGAAGGCGTTGGTCAACCCGGTCGCCGATCCGGCGAAGCGCGGTCCGGCTAATTCGACCACGAGCGCCGCGGTCAGCGGACTATAGACAAAGGCAGTGATCCCCAAGATGGGGGCGGCGAACAGAAAGGCCCTTTCATTGTCCAATCGGCCAAACACCAGCAGCATGACCACGAACGAGACCAAGCAAATGATGATCAGGATCCGGCGCCGACCACCCAGCCAGTCGGAGAGGATTCCGACGAGCGGCTTGGCAGCGATCGCTCCGATGCCGAACAGGGACACGATATAGCCGGCCCGTACCGCCGACAGACCGTAGCCCTTCATCATCAGCGCCGAAGACCAGACTGCGAATCCCCAGGTGCCCCACAATGCACCGAAGCCGGCCAAAGCCATGAAGAGAAGATCGCGGTTGCCGAATAATTCGCTGAGCCGTGCTTTCTGGCGCGCCACCGGAAGAGCCACGGGAGTATCGCGCAGGCAGAGAAAGCACACTATGCCCACCAACGCCGTGCTCGTCCCGAGGATCCGGTAGACGTTGCCCCACCCCAGCGCTCCGGAGAGCGCGGGGACCGTGGCGTTGGCGAGGACCACACCAAGTGAGGATGCGGTCATGAGCAGACCCATCGCGCGTCCCCGAAGCAGGTGTGGAAACCAGTTGGCGGTCAGTTTTACACAGGCCGAATAATCCGCTCCGGCCGCCAGCCCCATCAGCGCCTGGAGCGCGATACCCATGGTCAGCGAATCCGTGGAGCCGAACAGGAAGGTACACAATCCCAGAGGCACCAAAGCATAACCTAGCGTGCGCCGCGGGCCGAGCAAGTCGCATGCGAAGCCGCCGAGTGCGTTGGCAACGCAGTAGCCCACGTAGAATGCCGTCACGAAGACGTTGAGCTGGCTGACCTTGAGTCCTAGCGCGTCTCCCACCTGGCTGTTGACGTTCGCCCAGGCTAGACGATCGACAAAGGTCGCGAGCAGCGCGGTCCACGCGAGAAAGAGGAAGAACCAGCGGGCGACGAGACTGAGCTCGCCCACGGGAGGATCTGCGACAGGGTAGGGCTGGCTGGCGGGCTCGAACATGGCAAGGTCAGGGCAGGTGGTCAGTGAGGAATCCTAGGGCCAGGCACAGCCTTTGTCCACGCGATCGGTACAATGATCCAAGAAGGCCAAGAGCAGGCCAAGCGCAAGCCAAGCGCAGGCCAGCTGCGTTCTGGGCGCGATGGCCGCCCGCGGGCAGGGCACAACATACTATGGACGATCGGAGGAGACCAGGATGACAGTGGATCGAAGGACCTTTTTGCGCGCCGCAGCAGGCTACTCGGTGCAGCCCGTACTCGCCTCGCTGGCGCAGGCCCAGACTGCGGAATTCTCGCTGAAGTTCGCAAGCAACCTCCCGCTCGAGCATCCGCTTAATCAGCGCATGAAAGAAGCGGCGGCTGCGATTCTTGACCAGTCCAAAGGACGCGTCGAGATTGCGCTGTTTCCGAGCAGTCAGTTGGGCGGCGATACGGATATGCTCTCCCAGGTGCGGTCTGGCGCAATCGATTTCTTCACCCTGTCCGGACTCATCCTGGCCACACTCGTGCCGGTTGCCTCGATCAATGGCCTGGGCTTCGCTTTCAAGGAGTACGCGCAGGTCTGGGCCGCAATGGATGGCGAGCTCGGTGCCTATGTGCGCGCTGGGATCGAAAAGGTCAATCTGCACGTCTTCGAGAAGATCTGGGACAACGGCTATCGCCAGATCACCACCAGCAGCCATCCCGTGTTGAGCCCTGAAGATCTGCGCGGCATGAAGATCCGCATCCCGGTCAGCCCGCTTTGGACGTCGATGTTCAAGGCGCTCGATGCGGCCCCTACGAGCATCAATTTCAGCGAGGTCTATTCGGCACTCCAGACCAGGATCGTCGAGGCGCAGGAGAATCCGCTGGCCGTGATCCAGACGGCCAAACTGTATGAGGTGCAGAAATATTGCTCGCTGTCGAATCACATGTGGGATGGTTTTTGGTTTCTGGCCAACCGGCGCTCTTGGGAGCGCCTGCCGGCGAACCTTCGCGAGATCATCGAGCGCGAGATCAACGCGGCCGCGCTCAGGCAACGCGCTGACGTCGCCCGGCTGAACGGTTCGCTGCAGAATGCGCTGAAGTCAGACGGCATGGTATTGAATGCCGTCGATCCCGAGCCCTTCCGGCAGAGCCTGCGCAAGGCGGGCTTCTATGCCGAATGGCATGCCAAGTACGGGGAGGAAGCCTGGACGAGGCTTGAGAAATATGTCGGGACGCTGGTCTAGATGGAGCGATCGGCGCAGCTTGGCGTGGGCGGGAAGCGAGATCGGGGCGCCTTCTCGCGCGGCTTTGCCCGATGCGACTGGGTCTTGGGCCGCTTTGTCGAGTTCGCCGCAGCCTTTCTGGTCCTGGGTGAGGTCGCGCTCCTAAGCGCCGGCGTCGTTGCACGCTATGGCTTTGCGCGGCCCTTGAGCTGGTCCGATGAACTGGCCTCGTCGCTTTTTCTGTGGCTGGCGATGCTAGGCGCAGTGCTCGCGCTAAGACGAGGCGAGCATATGCGCCTGGCCGCGGTCTCGGCCGCGCTGTCCCCGCAGGCGCGGCATCGGGCCGAACTCGCCGTCAGCACGATCGTAGCCCTGGTCGCTCTGGTCTTGCTGATCCCGGCCTGGCAGTATGTGGAAGACCAGATTCCGATCACGACGGCCTCTCTGGAGATCTCAGACGCCTGGCGCGGTGCCGCCTTGCCCGTTGCTTGTGGGCTCATGCTGTGGACTGCGCTGGCGCGACTTTTTGCGCAGGCCCGGCTCGAGGAAGCGCTCGGCATCCTCCTGATCCTTTTGGCGAGCGCGGCGCTGTTGTACTGGTTGCGGCCCGTGATTGCGCAGGCTGGCAATTGGAATCTCGTGATCTTCTTCGTCGTGCTCCTGGGTGCTGCCGTGGCGCTGGGTGTGCCCATCGCGTTTTCGTTTGGCGCGGCGACACTTGCCTACCTGGTCTTGGCGACCCACGCCCCCTTGACCATCGTGGTGAGCCGTATGGACGAAGGCACATCGACCCTGATCCTGCTGTCCGTGCCGCTGTTCATCTTGCTTGGCGGCCTGATCGAAATGACCGGCCTCGCCCGCGCGTTGGTCGCATTCCTGGCAGACCTGCTCGGACACGTCCGGGGAGCTCTGTCCTACGTACTTTTGGCTGCGATGTATCTGGTGTCCGGTATCTCGGGATCCAAGGCCGCCGATATGGCAGCAATCGCGCCGGCCCTCTTTCCAGCGATGCGGGAGCGTGGTGCACGACCGGGCGAGCTGGTCGCGCTCTTAGCCGCCTCGGGAGCGATGTCGGAGACCATCGCGCCAAGCCTCGTGCTGATCACCATCGGCTCGGTGTGCGGCGTATCGATCGCGGCGCTTTTCACAGCAGGTCTGGTGCCGGCGGCGGTGTGTGCGGTGGCGCTTGGCCTGATCGTGCGGGTGCGCAATCCCCGCGACGAGGCCACTGCGTCGCGCCCGGTGACGCGCGGCCAGCTGTTCCGAAGCGTGCTCTGGGCCCTGCCGGCCCTGGCCCTGCCGGTTCTGATACGGCTCGCCGTCGTGCGCGGTGTGGCGACGGCCACCGAGGTCTCGACGATCGGCATCGCTTATGCGGTGCTCGCCGGTCTTCTCATCTACCGCTCTTTCCCCCTGAAGCGACTGCCCGAGATCCTGATCGAGACGGCGGCTCTCTCAGGAGCGATTCTCTTCATCATCGGAACGGCAACCGCGATGGCCTGGGCTTTGACCCAGTCAGGCTTCTCGCGGCAGCTGGCCCACGGGATGGCAGCGATGCCCGGAGGGGCTATTGGATTCTTGCTGATTTCGGCGTTGGCTTTCGCGATTCTTGGCAGCGTGCTCGAAGGCATCCCGGCGATCGTTCTCTTTGGCCCTTTGCTCTTCCCGGTTGCGCGCGAGTTGGGGATCTCCGATGTCCACTACGCGATGACGGTCGTCATCGCAATGGGCCTTGGACTGTTCGCGCCGCCACTCGGTGTTGGCTTCTACGCTGCCTGTGCGATCGGTAAAAGCGATCCGGCACTGGCCATTCGAGCGATCTGGCCCTACCTCGGGGCGCTTGCTGCTGCGCTCTTGGTGATCATTAGCGTACCCTGGCTCTCCACGGGTCTCCTCTAAGACGGCGTTCTTGCCGCCCTTCCGGGCGGAAAACCGGTCTTTGAACCGCTCGTGGCCGCGGTTTTCTTCTGCTTTTCTCGGCCTTCTCCCTTGACGGCGCGCGCGGATTGTCCTATCGTTTGGTGAACAAACGTTCACAGGCGAGTCAACCATGGTCCGACCCCGAACCAATCTTGCGCA
This sequence comes from Rhodospirillales bacterium, assembly GCA_903970305.1. Classification (GTDB taxonomy): domain Bacteria; phylum Pseudomonadota; class Gammaproteobacteria; order Burkholderiales; family Burkholderiaceae_D; genus BOG-994. The sequence continues at coordinate 23,387 of CAJCID010000049.1, forward strand.
ATACCTTGGCGCCCTGCAGGACTATTTTGCCGAGCATCAGGTGGTGCCTTCGATCACAGAACTCTCCGCCCTGTGGCAGATTGCCGGGCGCTCTTGGACCCATCGCCTCGTGCAGCGCATGAAAGAGGCAGGCTACCTTGAGGAGTCGCCAGGACGCAGGCTTCGGCCCGGACCGCGATTTTTCGAGCGCACCGTCGCCGATACCGTCAGAGCCGGTCTGCCTGAAGCGGCCAATGAGGCCCCGGTACAGACCCTTTCGATCGACCGTTTCTTGATCGCGCGACCCTCGGAGACGGAGTTGTTCCAGGTGCGCGGCGACTCGATGCGCGATGCGCAGATCGCCGAGGGCGACTACGTGATCATCGAGCGGCGCTCGTTCGCCAATCCGGGCGAGATCGTCTTGGCGCGAGTGGACGGGGAGTTCACGCTTAAGTTCCTCGCGCGCGACAAGGAGGGCTTCTACTTGGAAGCTGCCAATGAGGCCTATGCGCCCATCCGCCCGGTGCACGGCTTGGCCATACATGGAGTGATGGTGGGGCTGTTCCGGCGCGCCGCGTCGGCCCGGCGTGCGTTTGCCGAGCCGCATGCATCCAATCGCTAATGGCCGGCGTATAGTGAGGTAGCGATCCTTGAAACCTGAATCGGGAGTGCTCGTGTCGATGCTCGGCCGCTTGGCGCACATCGGGCTCTTCTGCCTCGGATGTGCTGTTGCGCCCGCAAACCAGGCCGCTCAGAAGGTCCTCCCGGCCAGCGCCGATGCGCAGGCCATCGAGCGCACGATCCGCGCCCAGATCGCCGCCTTCGCGCGCGATGACGCGAAAGCTGCCTTCGCATTTGCGACACCGGGAATTCGGAAGATATTCGGTGGCGATTCTGAGCGTTTTCTGCGGACCGTAAAACAGAGCTACCCCGCGGTCTACCGACCCACTTCCTTGTTTTTCCTGCCACCCAAGCGTCAGGGTGAGATCTGGCTTCAAGCGGTGAATATCGCGGACCAAGACGGCAAACTGTGGCTGGCCTATTACGACATGCGTCTGCAGTCGGACAAATCCTGGAAGATCAATGGTTGTCAGCTCGTCGAGACGAGCGCGGTGGTGACCTGATGGATGGCCCCGGGGACTGGCCCCTCGACGCAGAGCCTGCGACCTTGAGTCGACCCGTGGTGCGGTTCAAGGGTCGGGGGGCGGTCACGAACGTCGCCCATCGCTTCGCGACCGATGAGCGCGCAGAATTTGACGATGGCTGGCCCCAGGAGAGCGGCGAGCCTCAGAAGCTCCGGACGAGCGTGACGGCTGAGCTGGCCAAGTCGATCTTAACGCGCAACGACTCTCCAGACATTCCCTTTGACGTGTCGCTGAACCCCTACCGTGGCTGCGAGCATGGGTGCGTCTACTGTTATGCGCGTCCGACCCACAGCTTCCTTGGACTCTCACCCGGGCTGGACTTCGAGTCCCGACTCTTTGCCAAGGTCAATGCCGCCCTGCTCTTGCGGCGCGAATTATCGAAACCCGGTTATGTACCGGAGGTCATTGCCATTGGTGTGAACACCGACGCCTACCAGCCAATCGAGCGTGAGCTCAGGATCACGCGCTCGGTGCTCGAGGTTCTCGCCGAATTTCGCCACCCCTTCACGCTCATCACGAAATCGTCTCTGATCGAGCGTGATCTGGATCTCCTGTCGGGCCTGGCTGAACGGGGATTGGTGCGCGTGGCCCTGAGCATCACAACGCTCGATCACGATCTCTCGCGCAAGCTCGAGCCGCGCGCCGCGAGTCCCAGTCGCAGACTACGCACGATCCAAGCCCTCACTGATGCGGGGGTCCCGGTTTCGGTGAGCGCCTCGCCGCTCATCCCTTTCGTCAACGATGCGGACATGGAAGCCATCCTCGAAGCGAGCGCGAAGGCCGGGGCGACCAACGCCCATTTCATCATCCTGAGGCTTCCCTGGGAGCTCAACGGTGTTTTTCAAACATGGCTTGAGACTCACTTCCCCGATCGCGCCACGCGCGTAATGAACCGGATCCGCGACATGCGCGGCGGGCGCGACTACGACAGCCGCTTTGGTACGCGGATGCGCGGCGAGGGCATCTGGTCGGAGCTCTATCGCCAACGCTTTAACCGCGCGACCCGCAGACTCGGGCTGAATCAGGATCGCCGGCCGCTGGATCTGAGCCAATTCGTGCGCGCGCCTGAGATCACCGCTCAGGGCGCCCAGCTTGACCTGTTCTGCAAGCTCGACTAGACCCGGAACCCTCGGGATCCTATCCTGGCGATTGACCCATGCTTTGGCGCTTTGCGCGGTACTCATCGGCGCGTTTCTCGTCACCCTTCTCGCGATACAGGATCTCTAGTTCCTCGTAGACGTCTGGGGCCGGCGTGCCGGACGCATCGCATTCTTGCTCGAGACGCAGCTGGATCGCGAGCGCCTCATCGGGTCTGTTTAAGGCGCGCAGGGTCCAGGCGACCATCCAGTTGGCAGCACGCAGGCCCTCGACATCATGGCCCTGCTGCTCGAGGACGAGGGCGCGCTGGAATTCGACGAGCGCCTCTTGGTAGCGGCCGAGTTCATGGAGGGCGTAACCGGTGTTGTTGCGCAAGGATGCCTCCCAGTGCCTTGCGGAGGGCTGGGAAGAATGGATCGCCAGATCGAGGGCCTGCTGGTCCCACTGCAACTGATCAGCCGGCGCCGTATCGACGAATGCCATCATGTGCAGCGCATCGATTGCAAGGCCATCGAGGTGCCCTGCTCGGGCGATGGCATAGGCCCTGAGGTAGTACTGACGGGCTTCGCTCTTGACGGCAGGTGTTTGCGATTCGCTTCTATGGACTGCCGAAGAGAGGGTGCGACCATACTCGAGCGCGTAGCGCACGCGCACTTCCGCACTCGCCTTTCTGGTCGCAGGCTCGATGCTCTCCAGGATGGCCTGCGCGGTCTTGAAGTCCGCGCGTAGCCCGAAGGTGCGCGCGATCTGGGTCTGAAGTATCAGGGTGTCGTCGGCGTTCGCGCCCGCAAGTGCAGCGCGAAAACGCTCCTCGCTCGCCTGGGGATTGCCATAGTCCCAAAGCGGCGCCAGATCGATGGCGCCCGCCGATGCCCATGGCGCTGTCAGAGCAAGACAAAGCGCGAGACGCCGCACCAGCATCGCCATACCCCTGGGATTGATCGCGATTCGCACGCGCGTCTGCGAACCCATCGCAGCGCTACAGCGTGCCTTCGAAATAGGCTTGGACCGAAATCGCAAGGATACTCAAAATTCCGGTGGCGCCAAGGGCCAAGCTCAGAATCGCGACGACGATCACAAGCGCTCCCGAATCACTCTTCTGATCGATTCCGGCGTTCCAGCGCGCGTCCCACAGGGCGTCGGGAGTGAGCGCAAAGCGCAAGGCTTCGACGAGACCGATCAAGCTCGGCAGGAAGGCCGCGAGCAACGCCGGGTGCAGGAAGGTGATGAAATCCGAGCCGAGGTCGGTGTGTAGTCCGGCCAGATAATGCAGGCCCAACCCCGCCACCAGAAAGAAGTACGCCGGATAGATCCAGGGAATCCAGCCGCCTGGGCCATGGAGATAAAAGCGGTGGGCGCCGAAGGTGCCCAAACCAGCAGCCAGCACGGTGGCGAGGGTCTTGTTCTTAAAGCGGGGCATGCGAAGGAACGCTCGTTAATGAGGAATGGCGGCCGTGCTGCCGGCGCTTTGAGGGGAAGGGGGGGCGAGAGTTCGTCTCGCGCACCCTGGGGTGTCTTGGTCAGTGCACCGCTAAGGTTGATAGGTGATGCGGTAGATCGCTCCGGCCTGATCATCGGATACGAGAAGTGCCCCGTCAGGCATCACGAGAACGTCTGCGGGTCGACCCCAGACGCGCTCGTGACCATCGGGATCGACGCGCAACCACCCCTGGGCGAGCACGCCCGTGGAGTCGAGACGGCCGCTTGGCGTGAGCTTGACCCAGACGACCCGGTAGCCAACCTTCTTGCTGCGGTTCCAAGAACCGTGTTCAGCGATGAAAATCGCATCGTGGTATTCGGCTGGGAACTGCGCGCCAGTGTAGAAGCGCATGCCGAGCGAGGCCACGTGTGCGCCCAGCTTGACGATAGGGGGAGTGAACTCGGAGCAGGCGTGTTTCGAGCCCAGCTGCGGATCCGGGGTGTCCCCTTGGTGACAATACGGAAATCCGAAATTCATGCCCATGGCGCTCGCGTGATTGAGCTCGTCCGAGGGCATGTCGTCACCCATCATGTCGCGTCCATTGTCGGTGAACCACAGCGAGTGGTCCACCGGGCTCCAGTCGAAGCCCACGGTATTGCGGATGCCCCGTGCGACGACCTCGAGCCCGCTGCCGTCCGGACGCATCCGCCCGAGATTGGCGTAACGGCTCTGATCGGGCTCGCAAACATTGCACGGGGCTCCCACCGGCACATAGAGTAGGCCATCGGGCCCGAAGCGCAGGAAGCGGCCACCATGGTGCTCTTCAGGCGGCAATCCGTCGGTCACGATCCGGGGGGCAGGAGGATCGGCCAGATGCCGGTCGATGTCGTCAAACCGCAGGATCCGCGAGACCGCCGAGACGTACAGCGCGCCATCGCGGTAAGCCACGCCCAAGGGCATCTCGAGGTCTTTGGCCAGAGTGTAGACGCGTGCGGCGTGTGCGCCCTCGACCTCTAACGCATAGACCTTGCCGGCCTCGTAACTGCCGACGTAGACGATCTGCCTGCCATCCTTTTGACCGCCAAGCGCCATCTCGCGGGCATTCGGTACCTGATCCGAGAGCACGGCGATTCGAAACCCGGGCGCAAGCTCGAGCGTGTCGACAGGCAGGCCGGCGCCGGCTGGGGAGGATTCGAGGACGACCAGTAGGGCAAGGCAGGCTGCAAGAACGCGCTTCGAATACGACATATTCTCTTGATTTCTATGCAGAAAGAGCGGGTTTTGCGGAGCTCATGATTGCACAAATGGCTGCTCGGAGATATACTCGTGGGCTTTTCGCTGGTCAAGCAATTGCAACGAATTCAGAAGGGCAGACATGGTCATTCTTCGACTTTCCCGCGGTGGCGCCAAGAACCGCCCGTTTTACAACCTCGTCGCGACCGATTCGCGTAATCGCCGCGATGGCCGCTTCATCGAGCGCGTCGGTTTCTATAATCCTGTCGCCGCCGGCGCCGAGGAAAGCCTGCGCATCGAACTGGCTCGAGTCAAACACTGGCAGGATGCGGGCGCGCAACTCTCGCCCGCGGTCGCGCGTCTAGTCAAAGAATACGCGAAGAAGCAGAGCGCTGCAGCGCAGAACGTCCCTGCGTAGTTTCTCGGGGTCATGAGGGATGCAGCAGAGTAGTCCCTCGGATTTGGTAGTGGTGGGGCGCATCCTGGACGCCTGGGGCCTGCGGGGCGACATCAAGGTCATGCCTTACGCCCACGATGGGTCTGCGCTCCTCGAAGTAAGACAGTGGTGGATGGAGCGAGCCGGGCAGTGGGAAAGCCTTGAGGTGCTCTCGGCCAGGTCGCATGGAGAACTGGTCACGGCGAGCCTCGTTGGCATCCGTTCGCGAGAACTGGCCGAGCGATTCAAGGGGACCGAGGTCTGGATCTCACGTGCTCGCTTTCCGGTGCTGCCCGATGATGAGTATTACTGGGTCGATCTGATTGGATTGCGGGTCGTCAACGCTGAGGGGCTGGCACTCGGGGTCGTGCGTTCGATGCTCGATAACGGTGCTCACGCGATCCTCGAGATCGAGCGGATCGGGTTGGCGGGGGAGAAACCCGGGGCGCCGACGGTGCTGATTCCCTTCGTCGAACGCTATGTCCGCTCGGTGGATCGAGTCCGGGAGCGAATTGTGGTGGACTGGGGTCCGGAATACGAAGGTTGAGCATGCGCTTTGACGTCGTCACGCTCTTTCCTGAAATGTTTGCTGCGGTGACCGAGTCCGGGATTACGCGGCGCGCCTTCGAGGAGGGTCGCTGGTCGTTGCGGGCCTGGAATCCGCGTGAGTTCACCAGTGACGCCTATCGGACGGTCGATGATCGACCGTACGGGGGCGGGCCGGGGATGGTCATGTTGGCTGAGCCGCTCGAAAAGGCGCTCTGCGCTGCGCGCGCCGAGCAGCAGGCGAGCCTGGGCGCTGCGGCGGGGCGGGTGATCTATCTGTCTCCTCAGGGACCGCGTCTGGATCACGAACGCGTGCTGGAACTCTCGAGCCGGCCCGGGGTCGTGCTGCTATGCGGTCGGTATGAGGCGATCGATGAGCGCTTGATCGAAAGTTGTATCGATGAAGAGTTGAGTCTCGGCGATTTTGTATTGTCAGGTGGCGAGATCGCGGCGCTTGCGGTGATCGACGCGGTGGTGCGGCAATTGCCCGGAGTGTTGGGAGATGCTCAATCCGCCCTCGAAGATTCCTTTGTGGCGGGTCTCCTGGACTGTCCGCACTACACGCGTCCTGAGAACTACGCGGGAGCGCTCGTGCCGCCGGTGCTGCTCTCGGGGCATCACGCGAACATCGTTCGCTGGCGGCGTGAGCGTGCGCTTGAGGCGACGGCGAAGAAGCGACCGGATCTGTTGCAGAAGGCACGTCGCGCAGGTCGGCTGAATGCACAAGATGAAGAGTTTCTGAGAAGTCTGCAGTCGTAAAGGTCGCAAGACCATTTGATTAACCCCATCCTCTGCACGGCAAACAACCATTACATGCCGGGGCACGATGGCAATTGGAGCTCAACATGGACCTGATCCAAGTCCTTGAACAGGAAGAAATCGCCCGCCTGGGCAAGACGGTCCCGGAATTCGCGCCGGGAGACACCGTGGTGGTGAACGTGAATGTCGTCGAAGGCAACCGCAAGCGCGTGCAGGCCTACGAAGGCGTGGTCATCTCCAAGCGCAATCGCGGTCTGAATTCGAACTTCATCGTGCGCAAGATCTCCAACGGTGAAGGCGTCGAGCGCACCTTCCAGACCTATTCCCCTGCCATCGCCAGCATCGAGGTCAAGCGCCGCGGCGACGTGCGCCGCGCCAAGCTCTACTTCCTGCGTGAACGGTCGGGCAAGTCGGCGCGGATCAAGGAAAAGCTCAAGCTCAAGGCCAAGCCCCAGCAAACGGCGGAGTAGGACAGGTAGGGACTTTCACCGGGCGCGGGGAGGCTCGCGCCCAATCTGCCGCAGGCCGGGGGACATCACGTCGTGGCTGTACCACTCATCGATCCAATGGCGCTGCCGGTGCACGCGGTCTCGCACGATCCGGCCCTGGCCGAGGGGACACTGACTGCGGCGCGTCTGCGAGAGTATTTCCGGCATCCCAAGGCCTGGCAGGCCGAACTGCTCGACGAGCGCCGGCTGGTGCGCACATCGCGCGAGCCGACTGCCGCCGCAGTCCTGATCCCAATCGTCGTACATGAAGCGGTCATGTCGGTGCTCCTGACCCAGCGCACCGAGCATCTGAATGATCACGCCGGTCAGGTGAGTTTCCCAGGCGGGCGCGCCGAGCCCGCCGACGCATCCCCGATCGAGACGGCGCTGCGCGAGACCGAGGAGGAAATCGGTCTTCCTCGCAGCCAGATCGAAATCATCGGCACCTTACCGGACTACCTGACCGGCACCGGCTATCGGGTCACCCCCGTCGTCGGCCTCATCACACCACCTCTTTCGCTCCGTGCAGATCCTTTCGAGGTGGCCGAAGTCTTCGAGGTCCCGCTCGCTTTCTTGATGGATCCGGCCAATCATCAGACGCGGCGGGCGGTTCTCGAGACCGGCGAGCGGCTGTTCTATGCGATGCCCTTCGAGCGGCATTTCATCTGGGGTGCGACGGCGGGGATGTTGCGCAACCTCTACCACTTCTTGAGAGGCCAAAGCGGGGCCTAGGAGATCCACCCGGGCGGCCTTGGCCAGCGGGCGCGTTACAATCGGGAAATCTTAGCAGGGCGCACTCGGCCCAACTTCCGCAATGGGATTTCTCTCTCTTATCATCGCGCTCTTGCTCGAACAGGCTCGACCCCTTCAGAACAACAACTTCGCCTACAACGCGGTGCGCGGCATCAGCCGGTCGCTCGATAGCAACTTCAATGCCGGTGAGTCCGGGCAGGGCGTGCTCGCTTGGTTGATCCTGGTCGTACCCCTGACGCTCGGATCCTGGGGAATTTTCTTTCTCTTAGCGCGCGTGCATGTCTTCTTGGGACTCGCCTGGGATGTCGCGGTTCTCTACCTGACACTGGGATTTCGGCAGTTCAGTCACTACTACACCGACATCCAGATGGCGCTTGCAAACAACGACCTGGCCGAGGCGCGAGACCTTCTCGCCCAGTGGCGCGGGCGCGTCAGTGCAGGCTTCTCGGCAGCCGAACTCGATCTGTCGGACGTCTCGCGACTGGCCATCGAGGAGGCACTCCTGGCTTCGCATCGCCACGTCTTTGGCGTGCTGTTCTGGTTTGTCGTCCTCCCAGGACCCTCGGGTGCAGTGCTCTACCGGTTGGCCGACTATCTCGCACGGGCCTGGAACAGGCCTGACGCCGCGCGCGACGAAATTGCCGAGCCGCATTCAACCAACGAGGCAGCTGAGCCGTTTGGCCGCTTTGCCGCGAGGGCGTTCTGGCTCGTCGACTGGGTCCCGGTGCGGCTCACGGCGATCGGATTTGCGATCGTCGGCAATTTCGAGGACGCCGTGTTCGCCTGGCGCAATCATGCCTCACAGTGGCGCGATGGCACGCGAGGCATCATCCTCGCCAGCGGCGCAGGGGCGCTCGGAGTGCGTCTCGGAGACGCGCAGAGCTTCGCGAACGCGCGACCGGTCGAACTCGACGGCGTGAGCGAGTCGATTCCTGGTGTCGAGGCAAGCCCTGCTGCCATGCGCAGCGCCGTCGGACTCGTGTGGCGCTCGCTCGTCTTGTGGGTTGTGCTCTTGTTTCTGCTCTCTGCGGCGGGGTTGTTCGGATAGCGCTCTAGGCCTGGGTGGCCGCGCATTTCCAGCACTGAAAGAACTGGCCTTCGAGGATCTCGGAGCATCCCGGGCAGCGCCAGGGAGCCAGTCCGCTCGGAGACCTGAGTTCGCTCAGCAGCGACTGCGCCGGCGCCAGGTCGCGCTCGTGGAGCACCCAGATCTCCGGTGCGAGCTGGTCAGCCGGGAGTTCGCCTAATGCGGAACCGATAAAGCGGTTACGGATTTCGCAGCGCACACCGGCTCCCTCGAGCATGCGCGCCCAGAGTGTGGCAATCAAGAGGTTGTCAGTGCGGACCAGTCGGGGCATGGCTTTGCGTGCGGCTCTCGCGCGTGAGATGGGCAAACAGCGTGTAGCGGCGCTGATCGATCTGACCCAGGCGAAGTGCCTCGAGAACAGCGCAGCCGGGCTCGATCAGATGGGTGCAGTTGTTGAATCGGCAGTGGCCCAGAAACGGGGCGAGTTCCGGGAAGGCCCGCTCGACCGTGCCCGGGCTCAGATGGGCAAGGCCGAACTCCTGAAAGCCCGGGGTGTCGATCACCTGGCCCTGTGCAGCAGACAGCGGGTAGAGGCGGGCATCGGTGGTCGTGTGCTTGCCCGTGTGCAGTGCCAAGGAGATCTCCCTGGTCGCGGCTTGCGCATCGGGCACGAGGCAGTTCAGCAACGACGACTTGC
>CAJCID010000050.1 GCA_903970305.1 Rhodospirillales bacterium
TCTGGAAGGACGCGCCCTTTTGGGTGATTACGGACCCCGCCTATCCGTGCCGCGACCAGACGGTTCTGTTTCGCCGCGAGATCTCCTGGGTGGCCCGATGCGGGCGCGGTTTCGGCAGCGGCGCGGGCCAGTGTCCCCGTGCCGGCTGCATGGATGTGCTGCCCGAGAGCAGCGTGCTTGCCGCAGTGACGCACGCGCTGGCCGATCTCGCCTAGCCGTCGTGCGGCAGAAGCCCGAGGCTCTGTGGTCGTCTCTCGCTGGGCGCCTCGTGGGTCGGAGCGGGTTCGTATTCCGGCACCCAGCGGCGCAGTTCCTCGCGCACAAGGTCGTCTGGCAGGTTTGAGGTTTGCAAGAGCCAGGGCATGACCTCGGCAAGCCAGGGGGCCTCGACCTCGCGAGCGCGCGCGATGCGCAGCTTCGGATGCGGCGTCGGGCGGGTGGTCTCGTCATCGGCGAGCAGTTCCTCGTAGAGCTTCTCGCCGGGCCTAAGCCCCGTGAAGACGATCTTGATCTGGTCATCCCGGAAGCCATAGAGACGGATCAGATCCTGGGCCAGATCGACGATCTTCACGGGCTTACCCATGTCGAGCATGAAGATCTCGCCACCTTGGCCCATCGAGGATGCCTGGAGGACGAGTTGCGCGGCCTCCGGGATCGTCATGAAATAGCGCGTGACCTCGGGATGCGTGACCGTGAGCGGGCCGCCGCGCGCAATCTGCTCCTGAAACTTCGGCACCACGCTGCCGTCGCTGCCCAAGACGTTACCGAATCGTACGGTCTCGAAAACGGTCTCGCCCGTGCCCTGCTGGAGGGCCTGACACACCATCTCGGCAAGCCTTTTGCTCGCTCCCATCACATTGGTCGGATTGACCGCCTTATCGGTCGAGATGAGCACAAAGCGGCGCACGTGGAACCGCACCGCGACCTGCGCCAAGCAACACGTGCCCAGTACGTTGTTCCGTACAGCCTGCCAGGCATTGTGCTCTTCCATCAGTGGAACGTGCTTGTAGGCGGCCGCATGAAAGACGAGCGTCGGACTGAAGCGGCCCATCACGTCCTCAAGGAGCGGGACATCCTTCACATCGCCGGCCAAGGCGATCAGATCCAACCCAGGGAAGGACTCGCCGAACTCCTCGGTCAGTTGATAGAGGGCGAATTCGGACAACTCGAAGGCGACGAGACGGCGGGGAGAGAAGGCCGCGATCTGCCGGCACAGTTCGGAGCCGATCGAGCCGCCGGCACCGGTGACCAGGATCACCTGGTCGCGCAGGAGAGCCTCGACGTGCGGTGTGTCGATCGAGACTGCTTCTCGGCGTAACAGGTCCTCGAGGTCGATGCTGCGAATGCGTGACAGGAACGGCTTGCCTTCATCTAAGCCCGTCAGGGCCGGCAGGACCATCGCCTTGATCTGATTGCGGATACAGAGCGCAAACACTTCCTTCTGACGCTCGATCGGGGCCGATGGGATCGCCACGATCACATGATCGGCCTTTTGCTCCCGGGCAAAGCGCGGCAGCTCGGAGATGGGCCCGACGATCTGCGTGCCATTCAGGTCCCGACCCTGCTTGACGGGATCGTCGTCGACGAACCCGACGAGTCGCCACTCGTGGGAGCGCGCGAGCTCCCGCGCCAAGAGGGCCGCGGCTCCGCCTGCCCCGACAATCAGTACGGGCTTGCCCTGGGCGAGCAGACCCCCATAACGATAGAATTCCTTGGTCGCGCGATACGCGGCGCGTGCGCCGCCCATGATGCACAAGAGAAATATGGGCGTCATGAACAGCACCGAACGCGGCACACTTGGCACCGGATGGACAACGACGACGAGGGCAAGCGAGAGCGCAGCCCCGGCAGCGATCGCCTTGATGATACGAATGAGGTCAGGCAGGCTCGCGAACAGCCACAGCCCACGATAGAGCCCAAAGCTCCAGAACATGGCGCCATAGGCCGGCAGGACCAGACCGATCATGCCCAAGCCGGTCTTTGCAAACGGCGCCGGGACGACGAACTCGAAGCGCAACAGGTAGGCCGTTGCCCAGGAGACGGCGACCGCGGTCAGATCAAACACGAATGCGGCCAGTTGCAGCCACTCCCCTTTGTTGCGCCTCATGACTCATCCTTTTCTGGTGCGGGCACGGGCCGTGCCCGCACCCACCGGCGATCGATCCACAGTCCCGCCCCAACCAGTGCCAGACACCAGGCCAGTCCACCGGCCACTTGGCCGGCGCGCGTCACGCGCAGTAGCCCGAGCCCGAGCAGGTCTGCAAGGACCATCCCCACGACCCAAAACGCCGCGGTCTGGCGATGGCTGAATCCCGACTGGACAAGGCGCTGATAGTAATGCTCGCGATGCGCCTCCCAGAAGCGCTCGCGCCGACCGATGCGTCGCAGCAATGTCACCGTGGCGTCGGCAACGAACGGTGAGAAGATCAACACCGGAAACCAGAAGGGCCAGCGGCCGTCGCGCCAACCCCAGAATCCGAGCGCGGCGGCCAGAAATCCCAACGGGATCGAGCCGACATCCCCGAGGAAGAGTCGCGCCGGCGGTCGGTTGAACCAGAGAAATCCGATCGCACTACCTGCCGCCACCAATGCGACCGTGGTCAGTTCGACGTTGTAGAGGCCACTCGCCACGGCATACCCGGCGAATCCGGTGAGGGTCATGGAGCCGGCCATCATGTCCGAGCCGTCCATGAAATTGAAGAGATTTGTGCTCCAGAGCCAGGCGAGCACGCAGACGATCCAAAGCCACCAAGGCAGTCGTTCCCGATACCCCGAGAGGACCACGAGGACCGCGAGGAACTGCGCCACAAAGCGCAGCAGGATGGGTAGCCCGCCCCTGTCGTCGAGGAATGACACCACACCGAGAAGGCTAAGGGCCGCGAGGAGCCGCCAGAGATCCGGAGTGGTCGCCCCGAGGATGGCCAAGAGCGTCATCAAAACACCCCAGCCTCCACAGCGGGGTACGACCCGCTCATGCAGGGAGCGCGCATTGGGCTGGTCCACGGCCAGCCGCGCCGCCCACCCCGTCTCGAGGAGCAACGCCAAGAGGAGGCCGCACGTTAAGGCCGCCACGGCACCTAGCGCTAAGCTATAGCAAACGAGAGCCAACGGCCCGGAAAGATGGTTAAAGGGATTCAACACGTGGTGCGGTACCAGCTCACCGTACGCTCTAAGCCCTGCTGGGTCGCCAGCGGCGGGCGCCAACCGAGCAGTTTTTGGATCTTTTGGGTGTCGAGCCGCAAGGGCTCGGTGAGTCTTCCGATCTCGGCACCCCGTCCTGCGAGAGCCCCCAACCACCGGAGCCAGCCGATCGGGACCGGAATGAGCCGGGCGGGTCGGGCAAGGAGCACACCTAAGCGCGTCACCAACTCGCGCACCGAGAGATCCTCGCCGTCGGCGACATGGAAGAGTTCGCCCGCAGCCTCGGGGTGCTGAACGCAAAGCGCGAGTGCATCGACGAGGTTGTCGATGAACACGAGGCTACGCCGCGCCGTGGCCCCTCCAAGCGGAAGGGGCCAACCCGCCTGCAGCGCGCGCATGAGGCGG
>CAJCID010000051.1 GCA_903970305.1 Rhodospirillales bacterium
ACCGATGGCCGCCGGTCGGCCGGCCAAGCTGCCGGATCCTGCCCCGCGGGCGCCCGGGCCTGCTAAACTCGCTGACTTGACGGTGCTAGTCGCCGATTCGTAACATCCAGTTTTGTCTTGCTAAGGCGTCCGATGCATCGACACCCAACGCTCTTCCTGACCCTGGCGCTATCGCTTCTTGCCGGCTGCGCTGCTCTGCCGGGTCCCTCGACCGGCGATCGCGGCACCTCACCTACCGCAACACCTTCCAATCCTCAGGCCGCCACACCGAGCGCGGCAGCGAATGCGGTTTTGAGCGCAACGCCCCAATCTGCATCGCTCCTTCCTGTTGAGATCGATGCCCCGAAGTTCCATACCCTGGATCTGACCCTGCATGCCGATGACCTGTGGGACCGGATCCGCACGGGATTTGCCATTCCGAACATGAGTTCACCTCTGGTCGTCGACCAGCAAGCCTGGTATCTCAGTCATCAGGATTCCCTGCAAAGGGCCGTCGAACGCTCGAGCCACTACCTCTATCACGTCGTCGAGGAACTCGAAAAGCGCGGTCTACCCACTGAACTTGCGCTGCTGCCTTTCATCGAGAGTGCCTACAATCCGATGGCCTACTCGCGCGCGCATGCCTCGGGAATGTGGCAATTCATCCCGACAACCGGTAAGAACTACAACCTGCAGCAAGACTGGTGGCACGACGACCGACGCGACGTCGTCGCCTCCACAGACGCGGCCCTGAACTACCTGGAGATGCTCTACCAGATGCACGGTGACTGGACCCTCGCTCTGGCCTCGTACAACTGGGGAGAAGGAGCCGTCAAAAGGGCCATCGACCGCAATGCCGCAGCCGGCCGGCCCACCGACTACCTGAGCTTGAACATGCCTGAGGAGACACGCAACTACTACCCCAAGCTGCAGGCGCTCAAAAATATCATTGCCAACCCGGAAGCCTTTGGCGTTGTGCTCCCGAGGATCGACAACCAGCCCTACTTTGCCACGGTACCCAGATCCCACGATATCGATATCCGCACCGCCGCGCGCTTGGCGGATATGCCCGTCGAGGATTTCAAGGCCCTCAATCCCTCCTTCAATCGTCCAGTGATCTCGGCCTCGACTGACGCCATGCTGCTGCTGCCGGCCGACCGGGTGGCCGTTTTCGAGACGAATCTCCAGGGCAATTCCCAACCCCTTGTCACCTGGGTGGCCTACACGGCCAAGCGGGGCGACCGGCTCGACCGGATCGCGAGCAAGTTCGGCATGAGCGTGGCGAGCCTGTGCGAAGCCAACAGCCTTACCTCGCGCTCCCGCGTCAAACCAGGTCAGGCGCTCCTGGTCCAGAATCACAGCGTACCCACGCACGCGCTCGTGCAGACCGCGGTTCTGGCACCGGTCCAGGAAGAGAAGATCATCCGGGCGAGCTACGCTCCCGATACGGACGTGCGGCACGCCGCGACGGTCTATGCGGTGCGCCGCGGCGATACGTTGTTTTCAATCGCCAAGCACTTTGGTACGAGCGTGGAGGCACTGAAGGCCCAAAACGGCCTGGGTTCGACCGCCTTGTCCTTGGGCCAGCGCCTCACACTTCCGTCGACACTGCTCGCCATTTCTCAACCGAGCACGGTCAAAGGACGCGGCCACTGAGGTCCGCACATCGAAGGGGCGCGTTTACGTGTCGTGAATTGCCGCTCGTGCGCAGCATGGATGATGCGATCGGAGTGGCACGCTTTCAGACCGTTGGGGCCGATCCCCAGTCAGTTCGAAACATGTATGCCTTGGCGTCTGATTGGAAGAAGATCGCTTGAATGGGCCCGAGATGACGACTACACTGCGCCCTTTGATTTTCAGGGTCCCCAAGGGGGATCGACTTCCGTGGCAGCGCAAACCGAACCAACCCCCAGTCAATCCCTGTTCGCAAACGTCCGAGTTGGTCTGGACCATCATCGCCTTAGCCGATGGAGCCGCAAAGGGATGAGCGCGGTCCTCCTCGGACTGGACCGCAAGGTCGGCGCGCTTCTGGTGGTGCTGGCCATCACGGGCCTACTCTGCCCGATGGCTGCTTTGGCAAGTCCCCTGGGCACCTGGACTTATGCCTTCGCCATGTACGGCGACGTCAAGTATCCCGAGGGATTTAAGAACTACGACTTCGTGAACCCCGATGCACCCAAGGGCGGCACGATCACCCTGTCCAATCCCGATCGTCGCTCGAGTTTCGACAAATACAATCCCTACACGGTGCGCGGCAATGCCCCGCGCGGCGTCGAATTGCTCACCTTCGAGACGCTGGCCGATCCGAGCCCGGATGAGCCGGCCACCATGTACGGACTGCTCGCCAACGAGATGCTCGTCGCCCCCGACTTTGGCGCGATCACCTTTCGGATCGATCCCGACGCCCACTTCAACAATGGCGATCCCGTCACAGCCAAGGACGTCAAGTACAGCTACGACATGCTGACCGGCCCCCTGGCTGCGCCGGGGACGGCGCAGCTCTTTGACGGCGTCAAGGACGCGGTAGTCCTCGACAACCGGACCATCCGGTTCGACCTGAAGATCCCTAGCCGCGATCAGATCTACCAACTCGGCACAAGCCTTGTGGTCTTCTCGCCCAAGTGGGGTGCCGGGCCCGATGGCCAACCCAAGCCCTTCGACCAGATCGTAAACGATCTGCCCATCGCCACGGGCGCCTATACGGTGGGTCGCGCCGAGTCGGGCAATTTTCTTGAACTCGACCGCGATCCCCACTACTGGGCCAAGAACAAGGGTGTGCGCAAGGGATTCTTCAATTTCGATCACATCATCTATCACTTCTACGCGGATAACGCGACACGCTTCGAGGCCTTCAAGGCGGGCGACTTCGACATGATCAAGGAGTACGGCGCCCGACGCTGGGCCAAACAGTTCAATGGACCCAAGTTCGAGAGCGGACGCATCATCAAGACGGCATTCCCGAGCGGCGTCGGCTATATCTTCGAGGGCTTTCTTCTGAATACGCGCCGTCCCCAGTTTCAGGACGTCCGGGTTCGCGAAGCATTGAACGACTCGTTCGACTGGGAATGGAACTCACGCCAGGCCTTCGGTCTGCTCAGTCGATTCGACGGCCTGTTCCAGAATTCGAGCTTCGCCGCGACGGGCTCGCCGAGCCCGGAGGAGGTCAAGCTGCTTGAGCCCTATCGCGCGAGCCTTCCGGCGAGCGTGTTCGGTCCCCTGCCGAGCAATCCGCGCACCGATACGAGTCCGGGCGCCAGACGGCAGAATCTCCTGCACGCTCGGGATCTCCTGGCCGACGCAGGCTGGAAGATCGGTTCGGACGGGCGACTCCGCAACGCGCAAGGCCAGACCCTGGATTTCGAGTTCTTGAGCGACGAACTGGTCTGGGAGAATGCCGTCGAGCCCTGGAAGCGCAATCTTGAGAGGCTTGGGATCCGGCTCACCTATCGAGTCGTCGATGCGGCAGTCTATTTCAAGCGCTTGCAAAGCTTTGACTTCGACTCGGTGCTCATCAACTATTCGAGCATACTGCTCCCCTCGGCCTCCGTCATGCAGGCGATGCTGGGCAGCGCCTTCGCCGACGTTCCTGCGTCGGACAATCTGATGGGGATCAAGAATCTGGCCATGGATCATGCCCTGGATGCGATGAAGGATGCGCAGTCGCTCTCCGATCTGGAGACATCAGCCCACGTGCTCGACCGGATCTTCGTGTGTGAGCACTACGCGATTCCATTCGCCTACCGCGCCTACAACGACACGGCCTACTGGGACAAGTTCGGTATCCCCAAGGTCGAGCCGCGCTACTTTTCGATCGACGAAGGATACGGCACCCTACCCTGGCCCCTGGAAACCTGGTGGGACAAATCGCTGCACTGACGCGACGAAGGATTTGACCATGCTAGCCTACATCACCAAGCGCGTCCTGCTCATGATCCCCACTTTGCTTGGGGTGTTGACCCTGACGTTTGTAATCGCCCAGTTCGTGCCGGGAGGTCCGGTCGACCAGTTGATCGCCCAAACCCGGGAGCGCAACCTGAGCGGCGGCCGGAGCGGACATGACCTCGACGCCAAGCAGATCGCCCAGATTAAGGCCCTCTACGGTTTCGACAAGCCTCCGTTAGAACGCTACGTCCTGATGCTGGGCAATTTTTCCCGCTTTGACTTCGGCAAGAGCTTCACCTCGAGCAAGGACGTCTGGCAGGTCATCCGGGAGAAGATGCCCGTGACGATCAGCCTTGGGGTCTGGTCCTTTCTCATCGCCTACCTGATCTCGATCCCCCTGGGCATCGCCAAGGCGGTGCGCGAGGGTACGAATTTCGATGCGTTCACGACGCTGCTCGTGCTCATCGGATTTGCGATACCGGGATTCGTTCTGGGCGTGCTCCTGATCGTGCTCTTTGCGGGCGGAACCTTTCTGGATTGGTTCCCCCTGCGCGGCCTGGTCTCCGACAACTGGGCGAGCTTTGGCTGGCCCCACAAGATCCTGGACTATCTCTGGCACCTGACCTTGCCGCTCATTTGCCTCACCATCGGCAGCTTCGCGACCCTGACCGTCTTGACCAAGAACACGTTCCTCGAGGAGATTCGCAAGCAGTACGTGCTGGTCGCACGCGCGAAGGGTCTCTCGGAGAGGGATGTGCTCTATAAGCATATCTTTCGCAACGCCCTCTTACCGATCATCACCGGGCTGCCCGCGGCAGTCGTCGCCGTCTTCTTCGGAGGCTCGCTGCTCATCGAGACCCTGTTCTCGCTCGACGGACTGGGACTCTTGTCCTACGAGTCGATCATCAAGCGTGACTATCCCGTCGTGCTCGGCTCCGTCTATCTTTTCACTCTCATGGGACTCGTGACCAAGCTCATCTCCGATCTGGCCTACGTGGTCGTCGATCCCCGGATCCAGTTCGGCAGTGCGGCCCGATGAGAACGCCCGGATCAGCGATGGACGACACCCTCTATACGGATTCCAAACAGGACCTGCTCCCCGACCCGGTCCCGGGCAGTCCTTCAGATCCTGGCATAAAGCTTGAGACCGATCCGCTGCCCTTGTCACCGAACCAGCGCGCCTGGCTGCGCTTTCGTCGTAACCGCCTGGGCTATGTCTCGTTTTGGATCTTCCTGGTCTTACTCGCGCTCAGCCTGTTCTCGCCGCTTCTGTCCAATGAGCGTCCGCTCGTTGCACGATACGAGGGCAAACTCTTCTTCCCCGCCCTCGTCAATCCTCCGGAGACAGCCCTCGGCGGGGAATTTCTGAGTCCCACAGACTGGCTGGATCCCTTCGTTGAACGACAGATCTCAAAGCCCGGGAACTGGGCTTTGTATACGCTCAATCGCCACTCGGCCGACACGATCGACTTCCAATCGCTGACCCCGAATCCTGCGCCCCCTTCGAGGGAGAACTGGCTCGGGACGGACGATCAGGGCAGGGATATGCTCGCCCGGCTCATCTTCGGCTTTGCGGTCAGCATCGGCTTTGCGATCATCCTGACCGTCGTGGGCACGACACTGGGCATCATCGCCGGCGCCATCCAGGGGTATTTCGGAGGATGGATCGATCTGGGAGGGCAGCGCTTCATCGACATCTGGAGCGCGGTCCCACAACTTTACGTCCTCATCATCCTCGCCTCGACTTTTCAACCGTCCTTGTTGCTCCTCATTGTCTTGTTTTCTCTGTTTGGCTGGATGGGCCTGTCGGACTACGTGCGCGCGGAGTTCCTGCGTAATCGCAGTCTGGAATTCGTCAAAGCGGCGCGCGCGATGGGCTTCTCGAACTGGCACATCATCCGCCGCCACATCCTGCCCAATTCGATGACTCCGGTGATTACTTTCCTGCCGTTCCGGATGGGCGAGGCGATCCTCGGCCTGACAGCGTTTGACTTTCTCGGGCTCGGGGTCCCCTCCTCGGTGCCCTCCCTGGGCGATCTGCTGCGCCGGGGCAAGGAAAATCTGGACGCGTTGTGGATCTCCACTGAGACCTTCGCCGTTTTGGTCATCACGTTGCTGTTGCTGACTTTCATCGGCGATGCCTTGCGCGATGCGTTTGACACCCGCAAGTCCTAGGCGAGAGAGAAATGAACCAGGAAACACCGCTTCTCGCCCTCGAAAACCTGAGCATCCAGTTCGGCAGGAACCGGGTCGTGAAAAACGTGTCCCTCGCGATCGCTCCCGGGGAAAAGTTCGGTCTCGTGGGTGAATCAGGCTCGGGCAAATCCGTCACAGCCCTTTCCCTGCTCCGGCTCGTCGCCGGCGCGTCCTATGAGGGGGCGATCCGATTCGGCGGGCAGAACCTGCTCGAGGCGAGCGAGCGTTCGATGCGCGGGCTACGCGGCAAGGAGATTGCGATGATCTTCCAGGAGCCGATGACGGCTCTGGATCCGCTCTATCGCGTTGGCGACCAGATCGCCGAGGTCTTGAAGACGCACGAGGCGATGCGGCCTAACGCCGCACGCGCACGCGCGATCGAACTGCTGCACAAGACCGGCATTCCGGAACCGGAGCGCCGCGTCGACTCCTATCCGCATCAACTCTCGGGAGGACAGCGCCAGCGCGCCATGATCGCCATGGCACTGGCCTGCCGGCCCAAGCTGCTCGTCGCCGACGAGCCGACGACGGCGCTCGACGTGACCGTGCAGGCACAGATCCTCGATCTCTTGGACGATCTGCAACGGGAATTCGGCATGGCGATCCTGTTCATCACACACGACCTGAATCTGGTGCGGCGCTTCACCCATCGGGTGGGCGTGATGCAGCAGGGCGAACTGGTCGAGATCGGGCCGACCGATGAGGTGTTCGCGCATCCGGCCCATCCCTATACACGGCGGCTCATTGATAGCCGGCCCCAGCGTTCGGTCGAAGAGGTCAAGGCCGACGCGCCGATCCTTGTCTTGGCAGAGCACGTCACGGTCGAATTCCCGCGCGCCAAGGGATGGTTCGGTCGCGAGACCTTCCGGGCCGTGAGTGACGTGACGCTTTCACTCAAACGCGGCGAGACTCTGGGGATCGTCGGCGAATCGGGCTCGGGAAAGACGACGCTCGGCATGGCTCTATTGGCCCTCCAGCCGATCGCCTCGGGTCATTTGGCACTCGAAGGAGCGACGATTGAAGGAGCGAGCCGCGCAACCTTGCGCGCCATGCGCCGTCGCATGCAGGTCGTCTTCCAGGATCCTTTCGCTTCCCTCAATCCCCGCATGACGATCGAGCAGATCCTAGACGAAGGCCTGGCGCTCCACGCCCCGGAGCTAGGGCGGCCAGAGCGGCGCGCGCGGGTTCTATCCACCCTGACCGAGGTCGGGCTGGATGCCGCGCGACTGGGCAGCGACATCCTGTCACGCTATCCCCACGAGTTCTCCGGAGGCCAGCGGCAGCGCATCGCGATTGCGCGGGCCATCGTCATCCGACCCGAGATCCTGGTGCTGGACGAGCCGACCTCGGCGCTGGACGTATCGGTGCAGCAACAGGTTCTCGCGCTTCTCTCGGGACTGCAAAAGCGCTATGGCATGAGCTATGTTTTCATCAGCCATGACCTCGCCGTCATGCGCGCGATGGCGCACCGCATCATCGTCATGAAGGACGGCGGGATTGTCGAGGAAGACCGCACCGAAGAACTCTTTAGCGCGCCGCGCGCCGAATACACCAAGACCCTCCTCAGTGCCTCGTTATGAGACGCAGAGCTCGGCCGGGAACAGTTCGGCTCCTCGCGTGCGCGATTGACGGCCAGAGCCGGTTCGGCTTCCTGAGGGCCTTCGCCGAGTGAAGCGTCGAACTTTCGCGTTCTCTAGCCTACTTGCCGGAGTCATGCCCTTGGTTAACCACGCAAAACCTGTCCAGCAAGCCGACGCCGATGCACCGTTTGCCTTTCTTGAGGTGACAGTGGCCGAGCTCTCCGCCCGAATGCAGGCGCATACGCTCGACTGCCGGACACTCGTTGCGGCCTATCTCGCCCGCATCGAGGCCATCGATCGGCGCGGTCCGCGCATCAACGCAATCATCGAGGTGAATTCCCGGGCGCTTGAAGAGGCCAGGGAGCTTGACGCGGAGCGAGTAGCACATGGCCCTCGCGGGCCGCTCCATGGCATACCGATTTTGCTCAAGGACAACATCGCGACGGCCGATGGACTATTGACGACGGCTGGATCTCTGGCCTTGGCCGGACAGAGGGCGGCACGCGATGCCCACCTCGTGACCCGTCTGCGTGCCGCCGGAGCCCTCATCCTGGGCAAGACCAATATGAGCGAGTGGGCCAACTTTCGCTCGACGCGCTCGACCAGCGGCTGGAGCGGGCGCGGCGGCCTGACGCGCAACCCCTATGCCTTGGATCGGAACACCAGCGGCTCAAGCTCGGGAACGGGCGCAGCGATTGCAGCCAATCTGGCTGCGCTTGGCGTGGGCACCGAGACTGATGGGTCGATCGTCTCACCCGCCTCGATCAATGGGTTGGTGGGCATCAAGCCCACCTTGGGTCTCATCAGCCGCACTGGCATCATCCCGATCTCACACAGCCAGGATACGGCGGGACCCATGACCCGTTCAGTCGCCGATGCCGCGCTCCTTCTGAGCGTTCTCGCGGGCCCGGATCCTAAGGATTCCGCCACCGTGGGCGTGCCTCCTTGGTTCAACTACGGAGCTGCACTGAACCGCGAGAGCCTGCGCGGCGCACGCATCGGCGTCGCGCGCAACGCCTTCGGAGACAACGAGCTCGTTAACGGCGTGATCGAGCGCGCGCTCCGCACGCTCGCGGCCGCGGGCGCAACGCTCGTTGATCCGGTGGAGATCCCCAATCTGGACAAGTACGGGGACTCCGAGCTCGCAGTCCTCCTCTACGAATTCAAAGACGGCTTGAACCGCTACCTTCCCGAATTTGCTCCTGGGGCACCGGTCCATGATCTCACCGAACTGATCGCCTGGAACCGCACCCATGCGACAGAGGAACTCGCCTACTTCGGCCAGGAGTTGCTCGAGAAAGCCGAGGCCAAAGGTGACCTGTCGACCCCGGAGTACCGGGATGCGCTCGCCAACAATGGGCGCTATGCACGCGTCGAAGGATTGGATGCGGCTTTGGCCGAACACAAGCTCGATGCGCTCGTCGCACCAACGGGCGGGCCGGCCTGGATGACCGACTTGGTCAATGGAGACCATTCGGGCGCGAGTTTTTCTTCACCCGCAGCCGTGGCCGGATACCCCCATGTGACCGTGCCTGCGGGCCACGTATGGGGTCTGCCTGTGGGGCTGTCCTTCGTCGGTCCGGCACTGAGCGAGGCGCGTCTGATTGGTTACGCCTACGCATTCGAGCAGGCGAGCCAGGCGCGTAGCGCGCCGCGGTTTCTGCCGACGGCGCGAAAGGAGGACTAGGCTGTTCCGAGCAGGAAGTCACGTCCAGGCAGACCGCCTGGGGCGGACGGGATGCGCAATCTGCGGGCGATCCGAGGCCTAAACCCCAGGCCTAATCCGGTAGTGCCTCAAGACACTACCCCTAATCCGAATCAGTGTTCTTTTTGACCTCAGTGATGTAATCGTTATAGGTGGTGATGGCCTTGTTGCCCGCTTCGAGATATTTCGACGCAATCGCCTGATACTGCTTGGAAGTCGCATCGACTCCTTTAGCATAGTTTTGCATGCAATCCAGATAAGCCTTGACCTGCTTGTTAAAGCGCTCCGCGTCCCGAGGCGTTGCGCCGAGCGGAGGACGCGTCGCGGGTTGGTCGCAGGTCGGCGGAGGGATCGTCAGAGTGTCGGGATCGGGCACCGCGGGCGCTTGTTGGGCGAATATCCCTGCACACTGCACCGCGAGGACGGCTCCAAAGAGGAATCGCTGAAATCTGATCATGAAATAGGTCCTTATCTAGTCGCGCGGCACTGCATTGAGCCCCGCGCTCGACGACGGTGCAGAAGCTTCGAGGAAGGCGCTCTTGCATACCTTCACAGCACCTTGGCGTTTCGTCTCACATTGTACCCGCACAAAAAAAACCGGCCCCATTGGGGCCGGCTGCTTGGCTACACCCATTCCCAAGAAGGCGGGGACTGGTGCATCCGGTTTCTGATCGGTTCGGTGCTCCGATACTGGCCCCGCAACACCCCCCAAAGAAAGGCCAAACGATCTGCCATCCTTTGGGGGAGCCGTGTACGGTCCTCGGTCACCCTAGAACTTGTAGTTCGCTCCGATGTTGATGAAGCGACCCACCGCGCCCGCCAGGTGAAACGACGAGTTGTAGGGCAGTTGACCCGCGCCATACGTCGCAATGTCGACCGGGGGTTGCTGGTTGAAGATATTGTCGATTGCGCCAAAGATGGTCCACTGCTTGTCCAGCTTGTAGCGGACCGAGACATCGGTGTCGACGAAGGACTTGACGTTACAGTAGCTGCTGGGCGGGGGGTTGCTGGGGAACCAGCCGTCAGAGTCCGCTGCCGCGATGGCACAGTTCGTCTGCCCTTGTGAGGGATCGGTCAGGTTATACGAGCTGATGTAGTTGACCGTGGTCGTGACGCCCCAAGGACCTCTCTCCCAATCAAAAATCGCCTTGATACGATCCCTCGGATTACCCGTGTCGCCACCAATGATGAACGGACCGTGTGTTCCGGCCAGCTGGTAATGCACCGCGTCGACGGTCAGGATGTAGCCCATCGTGTGGTTCCAGGACAGGTCGGTCTTCAACGTGCCGTATTCACCCAGGTTCCACTTGTAGCCGGAATCGAACTGAATCCCGCTGGTGGACGTCGAGTTGGCATTGATGTACTTCACCGGAATGTAGAGGATCGGACCGACTGAAGGGATACAGGTGTAAGTGCCGCCCGTACCGTTCGCGCACAGACTTGCCACCGGCGAGCCACGAACTGCATCGTTGATATCGCCCGATCCGGCCACGATCTGGTCGCGAATGTTGATGTCGTACAAGTCAACCGTGGTGCTCCAGCCTTTGATCGGCTCCAGGATGAATCCGATCGTCCTGGAACTCGACTTCTCGGGTTTCACATCCGGGTTGGACGAGTTCAGGTACACGGGCTCGAACGTACAGGTGTTGATCACGCTACCCTTGGCGATATTACCGGTCGCGGGAACACCTCCCGGGCAGAGAATCGGATCGTTCGTCGAATTGAACAGATACGCCTGTCCGGATTGACCATTCTCGGCCGCATTCGGTGCCCGGAATCCGGTACCGATCGTGCCGCGCACCGCGAGGATCGGCAAGGGCTCCCACTTGAAGCCAAACTTCCCGGTGGTCGCATCCCCGGCATCGTTGAAATGGTCGTACCGTGCGTCCAGATCGAGCTCCAAGGACTTGATCACGGGCGCGGCCAATTCGGCGTAGAACGACGTATCGTCTTGCGATCCCGATACATAGGCATTGTTGCCGCTCACGATACCGTCGGCGATCAAGTTCGGGGCCGGCGAATGCAACGTGCGATCGGTGTAGGAGGCGCCAGTACTGAATCCCAGATCACCGCCAGGCAACTCCAGCAAAGAGCGCGATGCGTGGAATTCTGCAAAGGTCAGGTAGGAATTGTCATCCGCGCCGGTCTCAGGGAACACTGCATGGAGCACGGCGGAGGAGTTATTACCCGTGATCTTGAACGGATTGGTCGGACTGTTCAGCAACTCGTTTAGCAGCGGCACGTTGATCGAGCCATAGATGTCCTGCTCGGTCTCGACGTGGGTATAGCCGATCGCCGTTTCCGTATCCCAGCCCAAGACCGAACCCGACAAGTCGGCCACGAGGCGCGTGGCTTTCGAATCGATTTCCGAGTGCGGTGCAGGGCTGCCGGGAATGACGCCGTTGACGATCGCCGGGACTCCGAGCTTGTTGCCGGGGTAGTTCGCAGGCACCGTGATGGCCGAGATCGAATTTCCCACGAGGAACGGATTGACACCCGCCGATACGGCCACGAGAGGACTGAACGAGGAAGGATAGGTTTGCAGGCCACCCGAAAATGACGAAGGCTGGTACTGCTCAGCCTGGCTGTCGAACAGCGAGGCTTTCAGGTCCAACTTCCAGTCACCACCGAGGTTCTTGGTGAAGCTTGCGATCAGGTTGATATTTTGCGTCTGGGGCTCGATTTCCTCATGATTGTTCTGGAACTGGCACTTCTCTTCCTGCTGCAGGACATACGTGCAAGGTCCCGGATAGAAGTAGTACGAACCGGGCGCGCCATAGGTCAAAGCGGGGTTCGTCAGGTACACGGTCCCTAGTGTGGGTGGCTGCGGATTGGTCGGCGTGACGGCACCTGGAGTGCGGTCCAGGCCGCCAATCCCGCTCAAATTCGTGCTCGACCACTGCCCGGCTCCCGATCGCTGATCGTAAGTGATGTCATTCTGATGCCGGTATTCCACGCCGAAGTAGGCGTTGTAACCGTCCGCATCGAAATCACCCCAGCCGTGCATCAATGACGCGTGACTCGTCTGGCCGCCACCTTCCGTGGTCGTGCCCGTCTCAGCCGTCACCGTCGTGCCGACATAGCTCTTCTTCAGGATGACGTTCACCACACCTGCGATCGCGTCAGAGCCGTACACGGCCGAGGCGCCATCTTTCAGGACTTCAATTCGCTCCACCGCATCAAAAGGAATGTTCGAGATATCGACGAACGAGCGCTGTCCATCGTCCGACAAGGGGTACGGAGCCATCCGGTGGCCGTCGATCAGCACGAGCGTTGCCGCCGTCGTCAGACCAAACAGCGAGATACCGCTCGCGCCCGCAGCGAACGCCTGGGGAAAGCCTTGGCTCAGGGTTCCCTGGCCATTGGCCGTGATGTTTTGCAAGACCTGGGCAACCGTCGTGTAACCCGAGTTCCGCAGGTCTTCTGAGGTGATCACTTGCACGGGGCTTGGCGTCTCCGTATCCGAACGGCGGATATTCGAACCCGTGATCGTCAAGCGTTCGACGGTTTGGGTTTCTGCACCCGGTGCCGAAGTATCCGTTTGAGCGTGTGCGGCGCCGAAAGTTGCAAGCGCGGCCGAGAGCAGGACGGGTAATCGTGCTCGCTTGAATCGGTTTGCCGAACTCGCAAAGGGTGCTTCTTTGACCATGACAACATCCTACCAAAGGAAAGTCAAAAAACGAGATTGAGCGGTCGCTCCAATTTCGATAGTTGGAGAGCGAAGACAATCGGATCGCGAATGCCCCCCGCTCTGCATCTGCTGAAGTCTAGCGAAGTTTGTAACCCGTTAAGGATTTTTCGTGCGGTTTTTCACGAAAAGGTCATGGTTGCCGGGGAGCTGTTGTGTTTTTCAGACACGGCCTGATGGGCCTTGCATAGCGCGGCTTGGCGTCGTGACCGGGTGGTTTGCCTGGTCGCGTAACCACTGATTTACCCGATCCTTAACTCGAGATTACCGATCTAGTTTGTAACAATCGGCTGAGCCTGAACTCATGGAAAAACTTAATTCCATGGGAGGAATATGGGGCCCCTCTAAGGGATGACGAGCGCGCCGGTTTGGTGTTGACGGGAGGTCTTGATCCGGGGTACGGCGCCCAGGAGGGTCTTCGTGTACTCGTGGTAGGAACTGTAAAGAACCTGATCCGCAGGACCGTATTCCACAATTTTCCCGGCCTGCATGACCGCCACATCGTCGGCCAGGTACTCGACGACGCCGATGTTATGCGTGATGAACAGGAACGCCACGCCAAGGTCCCCCTGGAGGGTCTTCAAGAGATTCAATATCTGCGCCTGGACCGAGACGTCGAGGGCGGAGGTGGGCTCGTCGCAGACGATCAGACGCGGTCCGACCGCCAGAGCCCGCGCAATCGCGATTCGTTGACGCTGTCCCCCGGAAAACTCGTGGGGGTAACGCGCCATGACGTCCTGGCGCAGACCGACTTGATCCAGGAGCAGATCGAGGCGCGCGCGGCGGGCTTGGGCATCGAACTCCGGTCGCAAGGCGATCATTCCCTCCTCGAGGATATCGAGGACTCGCATGCGCGGATCGAGCGAGGCGAAAGGGTCCTGAAATATGATCTGGATCTCGCGCCTGGCCGCGTGCAGATCAGCACCCTCGAGCCGATTCAAGGGCTTGCCCAGAAGGCGCATCTCGCCTCTGATTTCGGCCTGCCCCCGTAGCAGTTGCAGGAGGGCCTTGCCCGTCGTGGTCTTGCCACAGCCAGACTCCCCCACAAGGGCGAGGGTGCGCCCTTCGGCGACCGTGAAAGACACGCCGTCGACTGCCTTGACGTGGCCTCGCACGCGCCGCAGGAGTCCCGCACGGATCGGGAAGTACACCTTTAAGTCGCGCACCTCGAGCAAGGTCGCCGCCGCAGCTTTGCTTTCTGGAGCGGCTGTGCGCCCCTGGGGCAGAGCGCGCGGCTCGGCGACGAGACCGGCAGGCAGAATGCCCGGGGCACCGGGCGCATAGAGCAGACAGCGCACCAGGTGCGATGGCGAGGTCTCGATCGTCGGCGGCAGTGTGTGGGCACAGCGCTCCATCACATGGTCGCAGCGTTCGGCAAAACGGCATCCGGTGAACAAGGTCGTGAGGGGCGGCACGGTGCCGCGAATGGTGGCCAAGGGCTCGTCCCGTCGCACTGCCTCGGGCAGCGCCTGGAAGAGCTGCTGAGCATACGGATGGCGCGGATGAAGGAAGAATTCTTCGGCCTGTGCCACCTCGACGATCTGTCCGGCATACATGAGCGCGACCCGGTGCGCCATCTGTTTGACCACGCCCAGGTCATGCGTGATGAGTAGCATCCCCATGCCCAGGCGCTCCTGCAGGGACCGCAAGAGTTCGAGGATCTGAGCTTGGATGGTCACGTCCAACGCAGTGGTGGGCTCGTCGGCAATCAGCAGATCTGGCTCAGCGGCAAGCGCGATGGCAATCATCACGCGCTGCTTTTGACCACCCGATAGCTGGAAGGGATAGCTTCCGATGCGCCGTTCCGGTTCCGGTATGCCCACCAGGCGCAACCATTCAATGGCCTTCTGGACCGCCGCCTGCCCGCGTAGCGGCGTGTGCGTGCGGATTGTCTCGACGATCTGGTCGCCCACCCTTAAGACCGGGTTCAGACTGGTCGAGGGGTCTTGAAAGATGATGCCGATCCGCCCGCCACGGCGCTCGCGCATCTTCGCTTCCGGTAGCGCCAGCAAGTCTTCGCCATCGAGACTGACCGATCCTTCTGCGATCCGACCGTTCTCAGGGAGCAGCCGCATCAGTGCGAGAGCAGTCATAGACTTGCCGCAGCCTGACTCACCCACGAGCGCAAACGTTTCGCCACGGTCGATGGCCAGACGAATGCCGTCCAGGGCCGTGACCAGGCCAGCCTCGGAGTCCAGTACCACACGCAAATCCTCCGCACGCAAGAGGTCCAGCGAGGAGGGCATCATCGCGCAGCTCCAAGGGAGAGCTTCAGCCGGGGGCGAAAGATGCGAGCCCTGGGGTCAAACGCATCGCGCACTCCATCGGCAAATAGATTGACCGCCAGCACGAGCGTCAACATGAAGAAAAACGCCGTGGCGAGATTCCACCAGACTGGTGGATCGCGCGCCATCTCCGAACGCGCGAGATTGATCATCGTGCCAAAGCTGCTCGTCGACGGATCCACGCCCACCCCGACGTAGGAGAGCACCGCCTCGTAGAGGACGATCCCAGAGAACTCGAGCACGAGCGTGATGATGACGATGTGCATCACATTGGGCATGATGTGGCGCCTCATGATGACCGCGGCGCTCGCGCCGAAGGCCTGGGCGGCCTGCACGTAGTCCAGGCCCGAGAGCTTCAGGGTCTCGCCACGGATCAAGCGGCACATCGTCGAGAACTCGGTGATGCCGATGATGAGGCACAAGAATAAGAGCTTGATGTCGGCGCGTTCGAGCCCGGTGGGAAACACCTCCGGGTTCTTGTCGATATAGACCTGGATCAAGAGCACGCAGGCCGCAATCAAGAGGACTGAGGGCACGGACGAGATGGTCGTATAGAAGTACTGGATCAAGTCGTCCACCCAGCCCTTCAGATAGCCCGAAAGGATCCCCAGAACGAGAGCGAAAGGCAGGATCGCCGCTGTGGTCAAGGACCCCATGACGAGCGCCGTGCGGATGCTTTTTGCGACCAGATAGAACACGTCGTTGCCCGTGCTGTCGGTCCCAAAAACATGGTATCCGGTGGCCAGCGAGACGAGCGTGCCGGTCAGACACGAGATCGTGACGACGGTCCAGAAGATGGCGCGCCAGGGAACGTCGGATCCGCCGGCCAGCATCGCCTGCCAGGCCCGGGCGATCTGCCCCTCATGGGCACGGGCCACAGCGGCCGCACAGAAAAGAAAGACGACCAGACCGAAGAGCGCTCCCAGAATGAAGCCCGACGCGGCTCGGACCAGCACGTCCGTGGACCAGTCCTGTTCCGGGCGCTCAAGGTGTGCGCCGCCAAACTTCAGGCGCCCAAAGTCCCGCACGGTCTTGCCGCCCCGCTCCAAGGCCTCCTTCGTGAACGAATGATAGGCCAAGGGTTCCGAATAGCTTTTCTCGCGCGATTCGCGCTGGGTGACCATGATGAGATCGAGCACCGAGCGTGGTTCCGAAGAGAAATTGTGGGCGTCCACGCGTTCCCGGAAGTGAACCGAGTCGGCAAGGCCCACGACGATGAACACGCAGAGAAAAAGCGCGGCGCTCATCGGCGCCGGTGCGGCAAACACGCGCTTCCAGCTCGCCCTAAGATTGGGCGATCTGCCGACCACACTCGCGTAGTAGAGCGTTGCAAAGAAGATCAGCCAGACGAAGATGTCGGTCCACAGAAAAACAAATTTGGGCATGAGCTCTTAGAATCAGGCCAGACGCACGCGCGGGTCGGCGACTGTATAGGCGATATCAGCCAGGATGTAGCCCAGCACATAGAGAACCGTCCCCAGGAAAACCATGGTGCGCACGATCGCGAAGTCCTGGGCGCCGATCGCCTCGATCGTGTAACTGCCCAGCCCCGGAATACCAAAGAAGGATTCGAAGACGAGCGAGCCGAGAAAGAGGATCGGAAACACCGTGAAGGTATTGGTGATGATCGGGATCAGCGCGTTGCGTAGCACGTGCTTGAACAGCACCACCTGTTCGGTGAGCCCCTTGGCGCGTGCGGTACGCACGTAGTCGCGGCTCATCTCCTCAAGGAAGATGGCGCGATAGAGCCTGGCATCGGCCCCCAGTCGCGAAATGAGGCTGATCAACACCGGCAGGACCAAGAACTTGATCAGGCCCAATCCGCCTGCGAACCCCGCGATCGGCACCACGCGCAGCATCTTCGAGAAGAGCCACTGCCCTGCGATGATATAGAAGAGCGCCGAGATCGAGAGCATGACCACGCACAAGACGACGCCCCAAAAATCCAGGTAAGTACCGCGAAAAAACACCACGGCCAGCGAGAACACCACCGACACGAGTATGGTCAGAAAAAATACGGGCAGCTGGAGGGCGACACTCGGCCCGATCCGCTCGGCGATCTCGTGGTGGATGTCGCGGCCGCTGTCGGACATACCGAAGTCGAAGGCAAAAAGGCTCGCCGAACGTTGCCAGAAGACGGTGCGGGTCAGTCTGCCGGTGCCCGGTTGTGTGTCGTTCCATACCAGGGGGACGTCGTAGCCGTGCTGCGCCTTCCAGCTATCGATCGCCTCCTGGGTCACGCGCTTGCCGCCGATGTTCAGCCGCGCGATGTCGTCCGGGGTATTGACTGCGAAGAAGAGCACGAAAGTGAGAATGTTCACTCCGATCAGAATCAGGATCCCATAGAGAATTCTGCGCGTGATGTAGGCTGCCATGAGATCCCCTCGATCCCCTCGTTAAGCCCTGGGGGTGGAACCGGAGGGGGAGGCGATGCCGAGCGCGAGTTCACCCGCCGCGCCGCGCGCCCGGCCTGGAGGCGGCAGCGCGCTTGCGCGCTCGCGCGCCCGAAAGCCGCGCCACGCCGGGACGATCGAGAGCATCAGAAGAGCGCCCATGAGCCAAAGAGGCCAGAAGATCGGCTTATTCCACTGCTCGAGTTCGACTAAGCGCCGCTTGGGATCGATGCGGCGGTACTCCATCTTGTCACCCACGATCTGGGTCGCCTTGGCGTTGCTCATCCAGTCATGCGTCACCACGGCAGAATACGGGTTGTAGCCCCACAACCAAGGCGAGTCTTCCTGCGCGATCTTCACCATCCGGTCGATCAAGGCCTGTTTTTCAGGGCCGTCGTCCAGATACTTCATCTTCTCGAACAGCCGATCGAATTCGTCATTCTGGTAGTTGGCGGCGTTCTCACCGTTCCCATGGGTGAGCGCCTTCGAATTGGGCCCATAAAGCAGGAACAAGAAATTCTCGGCATCCGGATAATCGGCGTTCCATCCCCACCAGAAGATCTGTTCCGAGCCGCGATTCATCTTGTCTTGGAACCGGTTGTAGTCCGTAGCCCGAATCTCCAACTGCACGCCGATGCTGGCGAACTGCTTGACCACCCACTCGATCTCGGCCCGATACTCAGGCGTCGGAATGCGCTGGTAGTCGTAATTCAGAACCAGGGGCTCACCCGTCTTCTCGTTGCGACCGCCAGGATAGCCGGCTTCGGCAAGGAGCTTTCTCGCTTCGTCCAGTGATCGGCGTTCGGCTCGACCGTCCTTCCATTCATAGGCGATCGGGTTCATGCCCTCCAAGGCGCTGCGAAAGCCGAAGACGCCCGGTGGGACGGGTCCCATTGCAGCCGGTCCGGCCTTGCCCTGGGTCTCGAAAATGTCGGAGTATTCTTCCCACCTGACCGCGATCTCCAGCGCCTGGCGCAGCTTCCGAT
The DNA here is from genome assembly GCA_903970305.1 of Rhodospirillales bacterium. Lineage (GTDB taxonomy): Bacteria > Pseudomonadota > Gammaproteobacteria > Burkholderiales > Burkholderiaceae_D > BOG-994. The sequence goes on from CAJCID010000051.1 coordinate 18,695, forward strand.
GGCGTATCTGCTCAAGCGGCGTCGCGCCCTTGCCCACCACCGGGTCGAGCCAGTTAAAGCCGATATACCAGCATTGGGGTTCGATCCCTCGCGAGAAGGAAATGCCCTTGTCCTGAAACTCGCGCGCCTTGGCCACAGAGTCGCGGGCTTCGGAGCCCAGGCGGACCCCCCAATCGGGATGGATCTCGTCGGGCTCGTCGTAGAAACCCTGGACGAATTTGTTCTCGGCAGGGATGCGTTCCTTCTCGATCGTGAAGACGACCTTGTCGACAAAGGGCATCATCTTGCCGCAGTCGGCCAAAAGCCCCGCGGCGCGATCAGCGGGCTCTCCCTCACAGGGATAAGGCTCGCCGCGAAAATTCGGGTTACGCACCATGACGTGTCGCCGGTTCTCCTCGTACTCGGTCATCATGAAAGGGCCGGTCCCTGCGGGCCAGTAATTGAGCGAGAAGTTGCGCTCGGCCATGCCCGGTTGGGCGTAGAAGGCCTCGGCCTCCCAGGGTATCGGCGAGAAGAAGCTCATCGCGAGCCAATACTTGAACTGCGGATACTTGCCGTGAAGACGGATGCGTAGCGTATGGGCGTCTAATGCCTGCGCACCGGGCAGGGGAAACTTGCGCAAGTCCAAGAAGGGCAAGTCGGTCGTGGTGGCGGTCAAGCCGTGGCGCAGGCGGTCGTCTTCCTCGCGAAGCGTTGCGGCCAGCTCCTTCAGACCGATGATGTACTGCCCCATCACCGAAAATGTCGGGGATTTGACCCGTGGCGTCGCGATGCGCTTGATCGCATAGACGAAGTCGTCGGCGATGAGCTCTCGGGTTCCCGTGGCGTCGAAGTCGGTGATCTGAAATTTTCCCTTGAGGTCGGCCGGTTTCAGGTTGTGGTAGAGCAGTTGGCCCAAGGCATTGCGAGCGAAAGCAGGATGCGGAGCATAGAGAATCCCGGGTCGGATCTTGATGTCGTAGACGCTCTCGGCGACGAGCTCACCCGGGACATCGGCGGGTAGTTCCTTGCCGTTACGGTCGTAGTAACGGGGCGCGACAACGCTCTCGGCGGCCCGCCCCTCCAGCGCATAGGGCCGTTTCAAATAGTTGTAGCGATAGGGGGCTTCGTAGACCGAATAGGTGAAGGGCGTCTCGTTGGTGCTATACGAGCTCGTCGGATCGAAGTATTTGGGCGAGGACTCGTCGAACGAGGTAAACAACGTGTTCGAGCCCTCGGAGCCAGGTGGATTGGGGCTGCTTTCGATTCCACAGCCGGCCAGCCACAGCACGGCGCCGACGAGGAGCCCGGCGCCCCCCCGAAGCCGCCAGGTGCCGCGCTTTGATCTTCCTGTGCGGCCCCGCCATTGCAACAGGCTCATGACTGCTCTTTCCGGGCGCAATGCTGCCCCACTTCTGAATCCCATAACACGCGGCGACGCGTTTTCTCCGCTCCTCGCCACAGCACGAAAAAAAGGCGCGGCCGGTCAGGTCGCGCCCCTTTGTTGCACGTTCTCGATGCATTATGCATTGGATCATCCGAATTCTGCAAAGCGAAACTGGCGCGGCCTGCGGCGGCGCGGCAAGGGCTGGTCTATACTGCGCCCTCGCGGCACTGCGGCCCCGATGGCCACCGCAGCGCGAGGGCCCATTGCCCGGTTCCATCGGCGCGCCCGAGAAGACGATCTGACGAAGGAGTTTGACTAAGGAGTAATCCCATGGGCTTTCTTGCCGGAAAGAGGATCCTGATCACCGGGGTGCTGTCGAACCGATCCATCGCCTATGGCATCGCGCGGGCCTGTCACCGCGAAGGGGCGGAGCTCGCCTTCACCTTCCAGGGGGAACGCTTTCGCGAGCGCATCCAGGGTTTCGCGGCCGAGTTCGACAGCACCTTGGTGTACCCGTGCGATGTGGCAAGCGACGCCGAGATTGCCGCCGTGTTCGGCGAACTGGGCGCCCACTGGACGCGCTTGGATGGTCTCGTGCACGCCATCGGCTACGCTCCGCGCGAGGCGATCTCGGGCGACTTCCTCGAGGGGATCTCGCGCGAGGCCTTCCAGATCGCCCACGATATCTCGTCCTACAGTTTCGCTGCACTGGCCAAGGCAGCATTGCCAATGCTCGGGTCGGGCAGCTCGCTTCTGACTCTGACCTATCTGGGTGCCGAACGGGTTCTGCCGAACTACAACACGATGGGTCTGGCCAAGGCTTCGCTCGAATCGTGCGTACGCTACATGGCCGAGAGCCTCGGGCCCAAGGGAATCCGGGTCAATGGCTTGTCGGCCGGACCGATCAAGACCCTCGCCGCATCCGGCATCAAGAGCTTCGGCAAGGTCCTCGAGTTTGTCGCGGCGAGCGCGCCATTGCGGCGCAACGTGACGATCGACGATGTGGGCAACGTGGCCGCATTTCTCTTGTCCGATCTCGCTGCTGGAGTCACGGCGGAGATCACCTACGTCGACGCCGGCTTTAATGCCCTCGTCGGCGGAATGTCTGCCGCCGCGGCCAACGCGCCGACCGACTGACAGCGCGCGGCGCCGCACCGAGCGGCCGGCCTAGACGCGGCTGGCGCGAAAACCGGCCGCATTGATGTCTTCGAGCACCGCGACGATGTGCTCGGGGCCGCGGGTCTGCAAGACGAAGTCGACCTCGACGCTTTGCACGGGCAGGGTCGTGAACGCGCGTTGGTGGTGGACCTCCTCGATATTCGCATTGGCCTGGGCCAAAAGCGCCGTGACCTTGGCCAAGGCGCCCGGTAGATCGCGCAGATCGACCCGGATCCGAGCGAGCCGGCCGGCACGGACCATGCCGCGCTCGATGATGTCGGCAAGCGTCAACGGATCGATGTTGCCCCCGCATAAGACCAGTCCGATGCGCTTTCCTAGAAAGCGCGTGTCGCCCTCCAGGCGGGCTCTGAGAAGCGCAGCCAGGCCCGCGGCACCCGCACCCTCGACAACGGTCTTCTCGATCTCGAGCAAGAGCACGATCGCGTGCTCAATGTCGCTTTCGCTGACCAATTGCATGTCGTCGACCTTCTCCATAAGGATCGCCGAGGTCAGGCTGCCAGGAACCTGCACGGCAATGCCTTCGGCGATCGAACTTGTGCTGCTGGCCAGATCCATTCCCTTGAACCGCGCGTACATCGCCGGAAAGCGCTCGGTCTGCACACCGATGATCTCGATGGCCGGCGCGAGCGCCTTGACGGCCGTTGCGATCCCCGAGATGAGCCCGCCGCCGCCCACGGCAATAACCAGCATGTCGAGGTCGGGCTCGGCGGCCAACATCTCCAAAGCAAGCGTACCCTGCCCCGCGATGACCGCTTCATCATCATAGGGATGGATCATCGTTAGCCCACGCGAGCGCGAGAGCGCAATTCCATGCTCCTTCGCCTCGTCAAAGGTCTCGCCGAAGAGGACCACCTCGGCTGCGAAACGGCGCGTGTTTTCCACCTTCACTGTGGGCGTGAAGCGCGGCATGACAATCAAGGCCGGAATCCCCAGGCGCTGTGCATGATAGGCCACGCCCTGCGCATGGTTGCCCGCCGAGACCGCGATGACGCCGGCTTGACTCTCTTTGGCGTCAAGCTGCGCCAGCCGGTTCAAAGCGCCGCGCTCTTTGAACGATGCCGTGAACTGAAGGTTCTCGAATTTCAGGAATACCTCTGACCCAACCATGGCCGAGAGGGTGCGCGAATGCACGAATGGCGTATTGAGAATATGTCCCTTAAGGCGCGCCTGGGCTTCTTGGATCTGCTGCAGATCGACCACGGTCTTTCCCTTTCTCGGACGGCGTCCATTCTATGCGATACCCGGTCCCCCGAGCAGGTCCGGTCCGACCTGCCCCGGGGCCGTACAATCCACAGATGCTAAAGCTCGTCGCGTTGACCAAGTCCGTACCCGGCGGACGCACTCTGTTCCATGATCTCGATCTCACGCTCGAAGCCGGGCACGTCATCGCTATCATGGGGGAATCCGGAGTCGGCAAATCGACTCTGCTCAATCTGGTGGCAGGACTGGACACCGCTGATTCGGGTGCGGTGCTCTTTGAAGGCGCCGATCTCGGGACGCTAGACGACGACGCCCGCACGGCGTTGCGCCGTGATCATCTGGGCTTCGTATTCCAGGCGTTCCTCGTGCTGCCGCATCTGACCGTCGTGCAAAACGTCGCCTTGCCGCTGGTGCTCAAGCGCACCCCTGGCGAAGTCGCGCTGCAGGCGGCGTTGAGGTCATTGGAGGACGTCGGCTTGGAGGGGCGCGGCGACGACTTCCCGCGCCAGCTTTCCGGCGGAGAACTGCAACGCGTGGCCATCGCGCGCGCGCTCATCCACCGACCCAAGCTCCTGCTTGCCGACGAGCCGACGGGCAACCTCGATCCGGAGACCGCAGCACGCATCCTCGAGGTGTTCTCGCGACAGGTGCGCCAGCAAGGCGCAAGCGTGATCCTTGTCACCCACTCCGAGGTCGCAGCCGCGATTGCTGAGCGGACCTACCGATTGACCCCGGGCGGACTCGTGTGCCTATGAACTGGCTCTTGTTTCGCTGGGTCACTTGGGGCGAATGGCGATCCTACCCGGTCCGTATGGCTCTCTCGGTGCTCGCAGTCGCCGTCGGGGTGGCGTTGGGTTTCGCAGTCCATCTGGTCAACCGCGCTGCGCTGGGCGAGATGGCGAGCGCCTTGAACACTGTCGCGGGCAGCGCAGATCTGCAGATCGTCGCGGTCGCGCCCGGCGGGTTTCCCGAAGAGCTGTATGGCCGCCTCGCGCTTCGAGAAGGGGTCGCCGTGGCAAGCCCGGTCGTTGAGCGGTCGGTCGCGCTGGCGGGGGTCGCCGCAACCCTCGACATCGTGGGTATCGATGTGCTCAAGGCGCGCTCGGTCACCCCGGCGCTGCTGCCTGGGGCCGGGGGGCCCGAAGGCCTGTTCGGTCTGTTCGATTCACAGAGCATCTTCCTGTCGCGCGCGGCGCAAGAGACCTTGCACATCGCCAAGGGTGGGCAGATCACCCTGCTCGAGGGTGGGCGCGAGCTGAGACTCACTGTCGCAGGCCCTGTTCCCCTCGCCCCGGCGGGCCAGCAGATGGGCGTCATGGACATCGGCGCCGCCCAGTGGCGCTTGGGTATGCTCGGGCAGCTCTCGCGCATCGACCTGAAGTTGAGCCCGGGGGTTGCCCCAGACGCGTTTTGCGCGCAGCTCGCGGCTGAGCTTCCCGAAGGAGTCCGGATCCAGACGCCAGGCGATCGCGACCAGAGGACCGACAGCTTGTCCAGGGCCTACCGGGTCAATCTCGACATGCTGGCCCTCATGGCCCTTTTCACCGGGGCATTCCTGGTCTACTCGACCCAGTCCCTGTCGGTTGCAAGACGCGCCTCCCAAGGGGCCCTCTTGCGTGTGCTCGGTGTCACGCCGCGATCCCTCATGAGTCAGGTCCTCACAGAAGGAGCTCTCTTGGGCGCGATTGGCAGCTTCTTCGGACTTGCAGCGGGGCTCCTTCTGGCCAGTCTCGCTTTGCGCTGGCTGGGCGGCGATCTGGGCGGCGGGTATTTCGCGGGCCTGCATCCAAGACTGGTCTTCGCCCCGGCGGCGGCGGTGGCGTTTTTCGTCCTGGGTATGGGCGCGGCACTCCTCGGCAGCTTCCTGCCCGCGCGTGCAGCGCGCGAAGTCCAGCCTGCCGTAGCCTTGAAGTCAGGCTCCGAGATCAGCGATCCGCGCCAGAGGCCAGCGGTTCGACTTGCGCTGGTTCTGCTCGTCGCGGGTGTCGTTTGCGCGACGTTGCCGGCTGTCGATGGCTTGGCCTTCTTCGGCTATCTGTCGATGGCCCTCTTGCTCTTCGGGGGTATTGCACTCATGCCCTGGCTTGCGCACGAGACCCTTGCCCCTCTCGCACGTCTGCCCGAAACCTTGCTGCCCTTACCGCTTGATCTCGCCTTGAAGCGACTCTGGGGCGCGCCGACCCAGGGCGCTGTCGCCCTCTGCGGCATCGTTGCGGCCACGAGCCTGATGGTCGCCATGGGGATCATGGTCACAAGCTTTCGTCAGTCGGTTGACACCTGGGTCGAGAAACTGCTGCCGGCTGAGCTCTATCTCCACGTGAACGGGCCGATCGACTCGGTCGGCCTCGATCGGCCCACCGAGGAGGAGCTTGCCGCATTGCCGGGAGTCCGATCGGTGGATTTCCTGCGCGTGGTGCCGCTGCAACTCTCCCCCGGCCGAGCTCCGGTGGTCCTGCTCGCCCGCAGCCTGCGCGCGGGCGCGCCCGTAGACACCCTCTGGCTCGTGGCCCAGACCGCGGTGCCGCCTTCGGCGTTGCCCGTATGGGTCTCTGAGGCGGTCGTCGATCTCTACGGGGCACGGCTTGGCGGTTCAATCACCTTGCCGATCAGCGACCGGGCCGGGGTGCCGCGTCCTGTGTCAGCCTTTGTCGCCGGCATCTGGAGAGACTACGCGCGCCAGTCCGGCTCGATCGTCATGCGCGATAGCGACTATACGGCGCTCACCGATGATCATCTGCGCAGCGATGCGGGCTTTCATGTCGACCCGGGAGTCGATCTCGCGGATCTCGAGGAACGCATCCGGTCCGAGCTTCCCGCCGTGGTCCGCTCGCACGCAGAGTTCGCCCGACCCCGGGATATCCGCGCCGTCTCTCTGAAGATCTTCGACCGCAGCTTCGCGGTCACCTACGTTCTCGAAGCGGTGGCGGTCGTCATCGGGCTCTTGGGCGTGGCCGCCACGTTCTCGGCCCAGACGGTCGCGCGCTCCCGCGAATTCGGCATGTTAAGACACGTGGGCGTCGCACGGCGCCAGATCGTGCAGATGCTCTCCTGGGAAGGTGGACTTCTGGGGGTCATGGGAGTCGCGGCGGGCGTCGTGCTCGGCGTGGCCATGAGTCAGATTCTGATCCATGTCGTCAACCCGCAGTCCTTTCACTGGACCATGGATACCCACATTCCCTGGCTGCTCTTGTGTGCGATCAGCGGCGCGCTGCTCGCGGCCTCGGCCGGCACGGCCGTCCTCGCGGGACGTGAAGCCCTGTCCGCAAGCGCGATTCTGGCCGTCCGGGAAGACTGGTGAGGCGTCGCACCCTCCTTTTGGCGGGACTGGGTCTGGCTGGTCTCGGGCCCGGACCGAGTCCTGCCGCTGCGGACCGATCCCGGGCTCAATTTGTCCAGTATCCCGACGTCCGAGCCGGTAGCGTGCTCACATTTCCCCGCGACCATGGCGCGCATCCGGAGTACCGCACCGAGTGGTGGTACATCACGGGGATCGTACGTCCAACGGATCACCCGGATGCGCAGGACATGGGATTCCAGGTCACGTTTTTTCGGTCGCGCCTGGACACTGACCCGACCAACCCAAGCCGCTTCGCCGCGCGCCAATTGCTCTTCGCACACGCGGCCGTCTCTGACCCGGCGCGCGGGCACCTGCTCTCGGAACAGCGTGCCGAGCGGGCTGGATTCGGACTGGCCGAAGCAAGCACCGAGGACATGGCGGTCCACATCGGCCCCTGGTCCCTGGTACGCGATGCTCGGAGCGGGCACTTTCAAGTAAAGCTCGTAGCCGAGCGCTTCTCTCTGGCGCTCGAGCTCTCACCGACCAAGGCTGTCCTCCTCGAGGGCGAAGCGGGTTTTAGCCAGAAAGGCCCTTCGAGCGTCGATGCGAGCGAGTACTACAGCATGCCCCAGCTTGCCGTCATGGGGTCCGTGGCCCTCGAGGGACGGAAAGCGCAGGTCGCGGGTCTCGCCTGGATGGATCGCGAATGGTCCAGCAGCTACCTTGCTCCCGACGCGATCGGTTGGGACTGGGCCGGAATCAATCTGGACGACGGTGGTGCCTTGATGGCCTTTCGGATTCGCAAGAAAAGCGGTGAGCCGCTCTGGGCGGGCGGGACTTTGCGGCAGGCCGATGGGACGCAAACACGCTTTGCTCCCTCGGAGGTCGCTTTCAAGACCGCTCGCACGTGGCGCTCACCGCGCACAGGCGTCGTGTATCCAGTGGGCCAGACGCTCTCGGTCGGGCCCTACTCCTGGCAACTTGCCGCGCTGATGGACGACCAGGAACTGGACACGAGCGCCTCAACGGGCACGCTCTACTGGGAAGGCGCCGTCCGCGCCTCTCCCGCCCCCGGATCCCCGCCGGCACTACGCTCAGGCGAGGGGTACCTCGAACTGACAGGGTATGATCAGCCCCTCAAACTGTAGCGCCTAGCCCCTGTCTTCTGCCCGCGCTACGCGCCTCCTGCCCACCTGAGACTCTATGTCTGGCTCTACTTCCTCCCGCTCCCCCGTCGCCGTCCTGCGCCGGCTGCTCCCGTTCCTCGCACCCTATCGGTGGCGCCTCGTTGCCGCGTTCTTGTTCCTGTGCGTGGCCGCGGTCGCAACGCTCGTGGTTCCGTTCGCCTTCAAACAGCTGATCGACCATGGCTTCACCCAGGGCGTCAAGAGCCAGGTGGGAGTAGACCAGTACTTCATCGGATTGTTCGGCGTCTCGTGCATCCTCGCCGCAGCGACGGCCCTGCGGTTTTACATGGTGAGTTGGCTGGGCGAGCGCGTCGTCGCCGATATCCGGCTTGCGGTCTACGAGCGCATGCTCTTGCAAAGTCCCGAATTTTTCGAGACCACCCGCACGGGCGAGGTGCTTTCGCGCCTGACAGTCGACACGACACTCGTGCAGACCGTCGTCGGTACGAGCCTTTCATTGGGACTGCGCAATTTCTTCCTCTTCACAGGAGGAATGTTGATGCTTGCGGTGACGAGCGTGAAGCTGTTCCTGATCACGATCGGACTGCTCACCCTGGTGATTCTGCCGATCATCGTCCTTGGCCGGCGCGTGCGGAAGCTCTCGCGCGCGAGCCAGGACCGGGTCGCGGATTCCTCGGCCACGGCCAGTGAAATCCTCAGTGCGATGCCGACCGTGCAGGCCTTCAACCAGGAAGCCGCAGAGGCGCAGCGCTTTGGCACCACCGTCGAGAATAGCTTCCAGACTGCGCTAAGACGCACGCGCACGCGGGCCTGGCTCACGGTCGTGGTCATCCTGCTCGTGTTTGGAGCGATCGTCTTTGTGCTCTGGCTCGGCGCCAGCGCCGTCATCGGCGGAGCCATGTCGACCGGCGCGCTGGCGGCATTCGTGCTCTACGCCGGCCTCGTCGCGGGCTCCATCGCTGCCTTGACCGATACCTGGGGCGATATCCTCCGCGCGGCAGGCGCGACCGAGCGCCTGACCGAGCTGCTCGACGCGCGCAGCTTTGTGACCAGCCCCAAGGAGCCGCGTGCACTGGCCTCGGCCTCAAAAGACGGAGTCGTGGTGCGCTTTGAGCAAGTCCTGTTCCACTATCCCTCAAGGCCCGACCATGCGGCCTTGGAAGACTATAGCCTCGCGATCAAGGTCGGAGAGACGCTCGCCCTGGTCGGACCTTCGGGCGCTGGCAAGTCGACCGTGTTTCAGCTGCTCTTGCGCTTCTACGACCCCCAGGGGGGGACCATCGCGCTCAACGGAGTCCCAACCAACGAACTCGACCTGCATGATCTGCGCGGCCAGCTCGGTATCGTTCCGCAGGATACGATCATCTTCTCGAACGATGCTCTGGAGAACATCCGCTACGGCAGGCCAGGAGCGTCGGACGCCGAGGTCATCGCCGCCGCGCGCCAGGCGCAGGCCCACGAATTCATCGAGCAGCTTCCAGAAGGGTACCGCACCTTCCTCGGGGAACGCGGTGTGCGGCTTTCGGGGGGACAGCGTCAGCGCATCGCCATTGCGCGCGCCATTTTGAAGAATCCGCCGGTTCTCTTGCTCGACGAGGCCACGAGTGCACTCGATGCCGAAAGCGAGTATCTGGTACAACGGGCGCTCGAGGCGGCGATGCAGGACCGCACCACCCTCGTGATCGCGCATCGCCTGGCTACAGTGCAAAAGGCCGACCGGATCGTTGTGATGGAGGCCGGACGGATCGTGGAGATCGGCTCCCACTTCCAATTGGTCGGTAGCGGTGGACTGTACTCCCGGCTGGCCTCATTGCAGCTGGCCGCATGATTCGTCTGCACGGATGCGATCGGCCGCGGCCGGCCTCACCACGCGGGCCAACTCCGATAGAATAGAGGGGCTCTTTCGACACTCATGCGCCAATATCTCGACTTCATGCGCCACGTGTACAGCCACGGGACGCCCAAGACCGATCGGACCGGAACCGGCACGCGTTCCGTGTTCGGCTACCAGATGCGTTTTGACCTGAGCGAGGGCTTTCCGCTGCTCACCACGAAGAAAATCCATACCCGCTCGATCGTCTACGAGCTCTTGTGGTTCCTCTCGGGCTCGACCAACGTCCGCTTTCTCCAGGAGCATGGCGTGAGCATCTGGGACGAGTGGGCTGACGAGGAAGGCGAACTCGGTCCCGTTTACGGACATCAATGGCGCTCCTGGCCCTGCCAAGACGGCAGCCAGATCGATCAGATCACGGCTGTGCTCGAACAGATCCAGACGAATCCAGACTCGCGCCGGCTCATCGTGTCGGCCTGGAACGTGGGCGAGATCCCCAAGATGGCCTTGCCCCCGTGCCATGCATTTTTTCAGTTTTATGTTGCAGACGGAAAGCTGTCCTGCCAGCTCTATCAGCGCAGCGCCGATATCTTTCTCGGCGTCCCCTTCAATATCGCCTCCTATGCATTACTCGTGCACATGATCGCGCAGCAATGCGAACTCGAGGTGGGCGACTTCATCTGGACCGGAGGGGATTGCCACATCTACTCGAATCATTTCGAGCAGGTAGAGACCCAGCTTGCGCGCGTGCCGCACGCCCTGTGCAGACTCGCCATCGAACGGCGCCCAGAGTCCCTCTTCGATTATCGCTACGAGGACTTCACGTTCCAGGACTATCATCCACAGCCCGCCATCAAGGCGCCTGTCGCCGTCTAGGGCTCGGGGCTACCAACCAAGGCGGCGTTGATTCAAATCCTGCCGGGCGCGCCATATAATCAAGGACTTAGATGCTCGTCGCGGTCCTTCAAAAACCGGACTGTGCCGTAGTTATGACGTGAATTGCTTCCAGCGCCTGCGCGAAGTTCCATTCTGTGCCTGTCGCAGTCCTTCAGGTTGCACAGATTCCAGTCCAAACCGAGCCGCCGGGCGACACATCAGCCCACCCAGAAAACCGTCCATGACGGAGCCAGCGCTATTGGGGCGCGCACGCGAGGAGCAGGGAATCCTCGGTTATGTCACGGACGGTGGATTTGCGCAGTAGGCACCTCGGCTCGCGGTGATGACTGCTTGGTAGACTGCGCGCGAGCGTCGCCATCAGCTCAGCTATCCGCCCAGCGTCAGCGCCGCCCAATATCTAGGCCACGGGCTTCGAATGGTAGCGATGGCCTAGTTCCCTCGCGGGCGGAGGGAATCGGTAACACAGCAAGGCTGAAGCGGGCTAGAGTTCGCTAAGCTCGGCTATATTGGAAAGGTGCAGGCGGTCGTAGGTGACTGATCCTAAAAGCGCCGGAGAGCCGAGTTCGATCCTATCCCCAAGCGCTGCAAGCATTCGTTCCAGGAGTTGCCAATGTGTCAGTTGTCCCTCATTGTCGCGGTCGCCCGTAACCGTGTCATCGGAAGGGGTAACGCAATGCCCTGGCACATTCCGGAAGAGACGGCCCATTTCAAGCGCACGACGATGGGCCATCCCGTCATCATGGGTCGCAAGACGTTCGAATCGATCGGCAAGGTCCTGCCGGGTCGACGCAATATCGTGGTCACCCGACAAGCCGACTGGAATTTTTCGGGCACGGAACGGGCGGCATCGCTCGAGGAGGCCTGCGCACTGTGCGGCGGCGACCAGGAAGCCTTCCTCATCGGTGGCGCCGCGCTGTATCGCGAGGGCCTGGAACTGGCGCAACGGCTCATCGTGACCGAAATCGATCGCGACTTCGAGGGGGACACGTTTTTCCCCGAGATCCCCGCCTCGTTCCGCGAGACCTCACGGGAGAGCCACCATTCCGCGACCGACCCCTCGCTAAGCTATGATTATGTGATCTACCAACGCTAGATCCTAGTTCCGGACGATATCCGTCCATTCCCAGAAGGCAAAAACATGTCTGAAGAAGCATTCGAGGTGCGCGGACCTCACGACGACCATATCGAGCACGCCATTTCGCACGGTGGCGGCGACTCCCTGTCGAACCGTTTGGCCCTGACGACAGCACTGCTTGCGACCGTCGGTGCCCTGTTTGGCTACATGGCCGGTCTGACCCAGGCGAACGCCACGCTCTACAAGAGCACCGCGGCAATCAGGACCACCGAGGCTTCGGATCAGTGGAACTATTACCAGGCCAAGGGCAACAAGCAGAATCTGGCCGAACTCGGCCTGGTCCTCGCCAATCCCGATCAGCAGCAGAAATTCGCAGCCGACATCGATCGCTACAACAAGGAGAAGGCCCAGATCAAGGTCGAAGCAGAACGCCTCGCCGACGAGTCCAAGAAGATGGATCAGCTCTCAGAAGAGGAGATGCATGTCCACCATCGCTGGGCCCAAGCGACGACACTCTTGCAGATCGCAATCGCCATGGCCGCGATTGCACTTTTGACCCGCAAGAGCTGGCTGCAGTATCTCGTGTATGGCTTCGCTGCGCTGGGAGGCGTGCTGGGGGCGCTCGCCTTGGGTGGCATCTGAAGGAGCCTGACCCGGTCTGGGCGGCGCGACCTGCCCGACCAGGTGACCCGGTCGGTGCGATCGACACGCCAGCGCTCGTACTCGATCTGGTTGCCTTCGAGCGCAATCTCGAGAGGATGGCAGATGCGAGTGCCCGTCCGGGCATTCGCCTAAGACCCCATGCCAAGAGCCACAAGTGTCCTGAGATCGCGCGTCGTCAGCTTGCCCTCGGAGCGGTGGGGATCTGTTGCCAAAAGCTCGGTGAAGCCGAGGTCTTCGCACAGGCCGGCATCGCCGACATCCTCATCACCAACGAGATCATCGGTCGAAAGAAGCTGCAACGCCTCGTTGATCTCGCACAAAAGGTCCATCTGGGGGTCCTCGTCGATGCCCTGTCGAACCTAAATGAACTGGGTGCGCTCGCCAGCGACACCGGGGTTGCGGTCGATGTGTATATCGAAGTCGATGTCGGCGCGGGCCGGTGTGGCGTGGCGCCCGGGCATCCGGCTCGTGTCCTGGCCGAGGCGCTTCGCTCCTATCCGACCTTACGCCTGGCGGGGCTGCACTGCTATCACGGTACGGCTCAGCACCTGCGCCGGCCAGACGAGCGTGAACAGGCCATCCGGCATGCCGCCGGAGCTGCGCGAGAGACCCGTTCGATTCTCGAGGCTGCGGGGTTTGAAGTCCCGGTGATCACCGGGGCCGGTACAGGCAGCTTCATGCTCGAGCGCGACTCCGGTGTTTTTTCCGAACTGCAGCCTGGGTCCTACGTTTTCATGGATCGCGATTACGCATTCAATGAGCTCGACCCCGGCGAGGAGCCCTTTGAGCAGTCACTTTTCGTCGAGACCGCCGTGATGAGCACGGCGCGGTCGGGATACGCTGTGGTGGATGCGGGTCTGAAGGCCTCGAGCATCGATTCGGGTCTGCCCTCGGTGTGGCAGCGCGACGACCTCGTCTACCAGAAGGCGTCAGACGAGCACGGAGTGTTGGAGATTCGGGGAGATCGATCCTTGTCCCTCGGCCAGCACCTGCGCCTCGTGCCGGGTCATTGCGACCCGACGGTCAATCTCTACGATTGGCTGGTGTGCGTACGCGACGAGCACGTCGAGGCGCTCTGGCCGATCGCAGCCCGCGGCGCACTGCTCTAGCACGTGCCAAAAAAAGCCCCGACCCGGACATCCCCGAGGTGTTGGGATGTCGCGAGCCGGCATCAATCGTGAGGTTGCCTATCGAGCACTTTCGCTAGAACTTGTACTCGGCGTGCACGCTGGCAAATCGGCCCGTGGCGTCATACAAGGTGATATCGAACGGGGAATTGGTCGGATCCCAAGGCGGGTGACGATTCAACAGATTCACGATGGCTCCATAAAAGCGCCAATGCTTGATACCGCGATATTCTCCATACAGATCGTAGGTGAGAAATGAACCCACGTTTTGTCCGGCCGCCGAGCCCGCGACCGAGCCATTGCCGCAACCGAAGTTCTGGCAGATGACCTCGGTGTAGCCGGAGTTGTAGTTTGCCCCAAGACGCGCCACCCAGTTGGCATTTTCCCACGTCGCGCTGGCGCTTTCACGGATGCGGGGCACGGGGCCCCCTCCCCCGATCGGCGAGAAGTAGAGCCAGCCGTCTGTTCCCGCATAGTTGGTGAGCGGTCCGCCCTGGATCGAGTTGACCGCCATCCGGTCCACATAGGTGCCATTCAGATCAAAGGTCAGCTTCTGATCCTCTGGCAGATGCACCACGTACTGCGCGTCGTAGTCAATGCCGTTCGTCTCGATGTCGTACAGATTCTCATAAGGAATCACCACGTACTCCAGATAGCCCCCGGCGCTGCGGAAGATCTGGCCCGGGAAAGCGCCCGGATCGTCGACGATGTTCTGCGGTGTCGTCTGGCTGGCGATGGCGTTACGGACCCTGATCTCGTAATAATCCGCCGAGACGCTGAAATCGTGGATGGGCGAAAAGACGAAACCCAGATCGATATTGGTCGACTTCTCGGGCTTGAGGTCCGGGTTCGCCCTAGTCACATCGGCGATCGTAATCGAAGGCCGACCAAGGGGATCGAGCGGATCAAAGATGCCGCCGACGAACGAGATCGAGGACGCATTACTGATTTCCGGAAGGGAAGGGGCCCGAAACCCGGCTGTGACCGATCCGCGCAGAACGAGGGAGTCCACGGGTTGCCAGCGCAAGCTCGCTTTCGGACTCACATTGTTACCCGCGTCGCTGTAGTACTCCTCGCGCACTGCGAGGTCGCCGTCGAGGTTCTTGATGATTGGAATCGCCAACTCCCCGAAGATCGCGTTCACGTCACGCCCGCCGTTGACTGCTGTCGAGCCATAATTCAGGATCTGACCCGACGTGATGAGCTTGTCCGGGACGTCGTCGATCGACTCATGGCGAAACTCATAGCCCACCGCGGCCTGGACCGGACCGGCAGGCAGCGAGAAAAGGTCTCCTTCCGTCTTGAGACCCAGGGTCTCGAGCTTACTGACCGAGTTCTGGCTGAACGCTGTACGCAAGGCGTTGTTGGCCGCAGGAGTGAGCCCCGGATTCAAAAAGTTGAACGAGCCATTGGCGATTTCGGCTTCGAGTGCCGGTACCAGGATCGAGTTGTAATTCGTCTGGGTGACATCGTTCTCCGAATACCCCACATTGGCCTGCCAGTCCCAGGTTCCGAGATTGCCCTTCAGCCCGCCGCTTAAGCGTGCGGTATTGGAGCGCACGATGTAGTCCTGAGGTCCGACCGACTGGAAGCTGTAGATGATGTCCTGGGGCGTTGCACCCGGATTGCTTGGATTGCCGACGGGCAGGGTGTTGGCGATCGTGCTGACACCGCCCGTCGCCGGATTCAAGGCCACAGCAGTCTGACTGAGCTGGGCTGGTGTACCGGTCACGGTTGTCTGTACGTTCGAGAGGAACACGTCTGCGTTCGCCGTCAGGGTGGGAGTCAGCTTGAACGTGCCATTGCCCACCAGTGAAGTGCGCTCGGTGCCCGGGATGTAATCGGTCAGCGATGCCTGGTTGTAGGCGCAGATCGAGCCCGGCGCCGAGGTCGGGAAATTGGTCAGCGAGACAACCTTCCCGGGCTGGGCCGGCGTGCCACAGCCCGGAAAGGGTGACTGGACATAGGCCCCGTTGGTATCGCTCACATAGGCGTTTTGCGTCACCCAATTGAAGAATCCGGCTGGATACTGACGGAAGTCTTCGGTCGCGAGGTAGGGAATCTGTGACCCGAGCACCTCGGAGCGTTTCAGGTAGCTCGCAGCCAGGAGCACGTTCCAGCCATCCTGCTCAAGATTGCCGAAACCCATCGTGGCGGTCGCATCGCGAGTGCTTTCGCGGCCATCCGGTCCCTGCCCGTAGCCGACCTCGACGGTGCGCTCCTGGTAGTCGGACTTCAAGACGATGTTGACCACACCCGCGATCGCGTCCGAGCCGTAC
>CAJCID010000052.1 GCA_903970305.1 Rhodospirillales bacterium
TGTGAACTTTTGTTAAACGACACGCTGCCAAAGAAGGGCAGACAAGAACGCCGATCCAGTGTAGGACCGCTCGAGCAGGACAGACCGGGTTCGGGTAGGGCTAGCCCAGCGCGGGCTTTGCGGTGCAGCTAGAGATAGTCCTTGCCTGCTTCCTCGGCAAACCGTGCGGGCTCGCCTTCCCAGACGATGCGCGCATGCTCGAGCACGTAGACCCGGTCGGCATGCGGCAAGGCGAAGGTCACATTTTGCTCGGCCAGAAGGACCGTGAGCGGGGTCGTCTGGCGCAGCCGCTCGAGCGCCTGCGAGAGCTGCTCAAGGATCACCGGAGCAAGACCCAGGGTCGGCTCGTCAAGTAAGAGCAGGCGCGGCTTGGCCATCAGGCAGCGCGCGATGGCGAGCATCTGCTGCTCCCCGCCGCTTAACGTTGCTGCGGCCTGACCAAGCCGGGACTTCAGGATCGGGAACAGATCGAAGAGCCAGTCGTGCTGGCTGGCGCGCTCGGCACGGGGCAGGTGCAGTCCGGCGACTTCGAGGTTCTCGCCCACCGATAGATCGCCGAACAGTTCCCGCGTCTCGGGGCACTGGATGACGCCGCCGCGCGCGATGGCAGCAGCCGATTTGCCGCGTAGCGATGCACCCGAAAATAGGATCTCGCCGGTGTAGCCAATCAGCCCCGAGACCGCGTTAAAGAGCGTGGTCTTGCCGGCCCCGTTCAACCCCACGACGGAGACGAATTCTCGCTCGCGAATCTCGAGGTTGATGCGCTCGAGAGCTTGGGCCTTGCCATAATGGACACTGAGATCCTCAATGCGCAAGAGCGCCGGTCCCCCCGCATCGGCCTTGGTCCGATGCGCGACCTTCAAGTCCCCGCCCAGGTAGACACGGCGCACGGTCTCGTCGCGCATCACCTCCTCGGCGCGACCCTCGGCGATGCGCTCGCCCAGATACATTGCAAGCACCCGGTCGACGAGTGCGGCGACGCTCTTGACGTTATGGTCCACGAGGAGTACCGCACGCCCTTCCTCCCGGAACCCGTGGATGAGTTCAGAGAACTGCGCCACCTCGGTCGATGTCAGACCGGCAAAAGGCTCGTCGACCAGCACCACCGACGGGTCGCGGGCAATGGCCTTGGCAATCTCCATGCGTCGCAGGTCCGCAAAGGCGAGGGTTCCAGGACGGCGCTCCATGACCGATCCGAGGCCCACACGCAGCGCGATCTCGCGCGCGCGCCGGTCTACAGCGGGATCAGCAACCAGGTTCAGGAGACTGTCGGGCAAGAGGGCCAGCTTGATATGTTCCAGCACGGTCTGACGATGGAGCGGCCGCGAATGCTGGAAGACGATCCCCACCCCGGCCCGCGCGATCCGGTGGGAGGGCCATCCCTGGATCGGCACACCCTCGAGCTTGACGCTGCCCGCGTTGGGTTTGACGATGCCCATGATCAGCTTCATGACCGTGGACTTACCCGATCCGTTAGGTCCGATGAGACCCAGAATCTCACCGCCGTGCAGATCAAATCCGATATCGTTGACCGCCACCAGACCACCGAAGCGACGCACCAGCCCACGGACTTCCAGACGCGTCGAGCCGCTTTGCGCCGCGCTCATGACTCGGCCTTCTTCTTGAGCAAAAGGCCAAGGAGCCCCCCGGGAGCGACCATGATCACCACGAGTGCGATCAAGGACACGACAAACGTGCTTAACGTACCCAAGGGACGCAGCGCCTCACCGGCGGCGATGAGGAACATTGCCCCCAGTACCGAGCCCACGATCGTGCGCCGTCCGCCTAAGACCGCGCCGATGATCACCTGGACGCCCACGGCGACATCGATGAGCGAGCCCACCGACGCGGTGCCGATGTAGAACACGAAGAACGCGCCGCCCATCCCCGAAAACAAGGCGCTGATACAAAACGCGGCGAGCTTGTGTTTGGCGACATTAAAGCCAAGCGCCGCGGCTTCTACGGGATCCTGCCCGATCGCCTCGAGGATGAGGCCCAGTGCAGAGCGCGAGACGAGCCAGAGGATCGAGCCGCTCACCGTCATGAACGCCAGGGCGATGAAGTAATTGATCCGGCCATCGATCGAGATCACGTCGGGGACCGTGAGCCCGATCTCGCCACCGGTCAGATCGGCCGTGACGACGATCAGATTCTCAAGCAGCAGTACCGCAACAAGCGTGGTCAGCCCGAAGTAGGGGCCGCGCAGACGTAGCGCCGGCAGGGCGAGCGCAACCCCCCCGATCACGGCCGCGAGCGATCCCGCCGCGATGCACCAGCCGATTCCAAGACCATAGCGGTTATCCAGGATCCCCGCCGTATAGGCGCCCAGTCCCACCAGAAAAGTCGGGCCGAAATTGACCTCGCCCGCATAACCGAACAGCAGGTCCCAGGACATCGAGAAGACGCCGAAGTAGTAGGCGACGGTCATGAGCCCGAGGATGTAGCCCGTGACGAACCAGGGCAGACAGCCGGCTGCAACCAAAAACACGATGGCGAACCAGAATAGACGGGCCTTGATGATCTTCTGCATCGGGCGGTCCGGTTAGCGTCGACCCAAAAGGCCATGGGGTCGGATATACATCACCACGACCAGGAGGATCAGCGACGGGATCGAGCGGTAGGCGGGCGAGATCAGATAGGCCGTGAGCGTTTCCAGATAGCCGACCGTGTAGGCTGCAATCAGCGATCCGGAGATGCTGCCAAGCCCCCCCAGCACCACGATTGTGAAAGCGCTCGCCATGAGCGGCGCGACACTGTAGGAACTGACGCCGAGAAACATCCCCAGGAGCACGCCCGCGATGCCGGCGAGTAGGCCATAGACGGCCCACACGACGATGTAGATGCGAGAGAGTTCAAAGCCCAATAGCGTCACACCCCGCGCGTTCATGGAAGCGGCCAGGACCACCTTGCCCAGCGCCGTACGGTTCACGAGCAACCAGAGCAGTCCGATGGCGATCCAGCAGATTCCGGCCGTGAAGATCTCATTGGTGGGAATGCGCACGCCCAGGACAGAAAGCACCCCCGCCAAGAGAGGCTCGACGGCCTTCGCATTCGAGGTGAAGAAGTACGACACCAGTTCCTGGATCAGGATCCCCCAGAGGAGCGTGCCGGTGAGAACGAAGATCTCGCGCTCCTCGTTCGGGATCGCACGCGCCCGCTGCAAAGGTCGAACCACCGCGAAATAGGTCAGCAGGGTCGTGCCCAGGCAGGCGGCGATGCCCAGCAAGGCCGCGGGAAAGCTGCCCCAGCCGAGTTCCGCCGTGGCGGCCCAGGCGATGACGGCCGCGAGCACCATGAGTGCCCCATGCGAGAGGTTCAAGACCCCCGAGACGCCGAAGATCAGGGTGAAGCCGGTGGCACCCAGGGCGTAGAGCGCCCCGACGGCAAATCCGTCAAACAGGATCTGCAGAGCGATCACAGGCGGTCCCAGTGCCTGGGGTCCCGGGGCACCTCGCGTGTGCGCGACCGGCGGCTCAATGCCGGCTCACACGCGGCGCTCAATTCGAGGAGCTGAGTTTGATGAACGACGGGAAGGTGATCTTGCTGCTGGCCAGACCAGCGGGCCAGACGGTCACCTGCTTGCCGCCTTGCCACTGCAGGATCAAACCGCTCAAGTCCTTGCCATATTTGATCGAATGGGTGAACGGATCATCCTTGCCGTAAAACTGGACCCGGCCCACGGTCCCGATCCAGTCGGTCGTCTCCAGTGCGGCAACCAACTTGTCGGGATCGGTCGAGCCGGCGCGCTTGATGGCATCGACGATGTAGTACACCTCGTCGTAGGCCGTGTAGCCGCAATAGGACGGGTAGTTGCCAAAGCGCTTCTTGAAGTTCTCCGCAAAGGGGATCGTCTTGGCCGTCACCGCCACGTCGGGACTGGAGACCGCCTGATAGAGCACGCCCTCGGTCGCACCGTTAGTGTCCTTCCAGAAGGTGCTGTTGGTGGCCTGCGAGGCGATACCCATCATCGGAATCGGAACCTGCTGGGTCTTCCACTGCACCGTCGGTTGCACCCCGACGTGCGAGATGCCGGTGATGATGACGTCGGGCTTGGCCGCCTCGATCTTGTTGAAGATCGGTGTGAAATCGGTCGTATCGGGCGAGAACCGAATGTGATCGATCACCTTCAGTCCGATCTTCGCCAAGCACTCCTCGTAGCCCACGTCCAGGGGCTTGGTCCAGGCCGCGTCTTCACTCATGATGATCGCGGTCTTCATCTTGCGGCCGTCGACCAGAAGCTCCTTGGCCGCGTCGCAGACCTCCTGGGCGAGTGCCGCCGAAGTCAGGTAGCCATGGAAGGTGTATTTGTTGTGCTCGTAATCGCTGTGCACATTCTTACTGATCTCGTTGCTTGCGGCCCCGGGCGTGATCATCGGCATCTTCAGGCGCGCCGACCAGGGCTCGAGCGCGAGAACGACTTCGCTGATGTAGCTGGCGATGATCGCATTGACCTTGTCCTCAGTCACCGCGCGCTGAAAAGCGCGCACCGAGTCGGTCGAGGAGCTCTTGTTGTCATAGGCGATGACTTCGATCTTGCGTCCGTTCAGTCCGCCTGCGGCATTGATCTCGTCGGCCGCCAGCTGGGCAGCCTGGGGGATCGAGGCTCCGGCAATGGCCTGTGATTCGGCGATGACACCGATGCGGATCGGATCTTCCGCCCGTGCCGCAGTGAGGGCGAGAACGAGCCCCGCTCCGAAGACGCCTACCTGCACTAAGAACCGCCCGCCTCGTCGATCGTCTCTCATCTCGTCTCCTCGTTTTTTCGAACACCCGTAAGCTGGCTACGGGGG
>CAJCID010000053.1 GCA_903970305.1 Rhodospirillales bacterium
AGAATCGTTTTCAAATAAGCCTCCGATATCCCGGATTCCCGCGTAGTTGGTGGATCGATTTCAGGCATGGGCGGCGATCTTCGAATTGGACAGCGAGGGGAGGATCTGGCCCTCGAATCGCTCGATGGGAAACCGGAAAATCCCGCGGAGGTTGATACCCTCGGTTCGCGTTGGCGCGATTCGGCCGATCAAGTCCGCAGGGATAATCTGGCGCCGCTTCGCCCACCCATCCAGCACTGCCTGCATTTGCGCGGTGTTCCAGGCCATGACGATGTTGGCCAGGAGCCCCAGTGCATCGGCGACCGCCTGCATCTCATCGTCGCGTTTGGCTTGGTAGTTTGCCACCCGACCGGCGTAGATGGCGCGCTTGAGTGCATTCACGGCCTCGCCTCGGTTTAGGACCCGCAGCAACTCTCGCCGAAACGCGTCATTCACCCAATAGTCCGCGAGGAAGACCGTTCGAAGGAGCCGTCCAAGCTGTTTCCCCGCCTCGTAAATCGGGTCGCCGCGTGCGGCCGAGCCGAACCGGGCCGATGCAGCTACCGCACTGCAATGCCCGGTTGACACCGAGGCTGCGAGGTGGACGAGTGAATCCCAATTCTCCTTGATCAGATCGAGGTCGCCGTTGGCCAGCGTGATCGATCGAATTTCCTCGGGGATCGCCGAGCCCCTGGGCACATAGAGCTGGCGCTGCTTGAGTTCCTTGAGCCGGGGGCAGAGGTCGAAACCCAGAAGGCGTGCTAACGCCATCGCGAAGTCCGTGTAGCCATGGGTATCGACGGCGAGCTGGGCGGTCTCAACGCGCTCCTGTCGGACTACTCCCTCGATCGCGGCCCCAGCCTGCCGTTCGTTGAGGACGATCGGTTGGGCATAGAAGATTCCCCAGCGGTCACGGACGTGGGAATAGATCCCGATCGACGCGGTCTGACGTCGCGGATCAACCCGCGAACGCCAGACACGCTGGCTGGTTTCCAGACTCATCATGTCGGAGGAGGCCAGATCGGCCCGGCCCCAGGTTGCGGCGACCGGGTGCTGGTGCATGAACGCCAGCACTGCGGCGGAGGCCTCCGCCAAGCGGTGCTCATCATTAGCCCAGTGCATCGCCTGACGCACGGCACGGGCCGATAGTTGCGGAATCATACGCGCCGTGTCGGCGGCGGACAGAGCGGTCCCGTGGGCCAGAATACCGGCATAGACCGTCAGGAGTTCGGCGTGGCTTCTTGGCTCGCGCCCCAGCATGATCCAGCTGAAGTGGACTTGCGCATCAATGGTCAGAATCAGTTCCGGCAGCTGGATTTCACCCATGCGACGGTCCAAGGCAGCGCGTAGCTTCACGACCTCGGGAGATTCCTCGTCGGCCGGCAGCGCACGCAGGTGCAGATCGCCGTCGACGCGCAGCTGGCCTGTTCGCGTCGCGGCCGCGACGGCTTGCAAACTCGTCTCGACGCGCCCAAGCAGAGGCTGCAGGAAGGCGTCCGCGGCAGTCGGGAGCGCCAAGCGGGCGTAATGGCGGGGCGAATCTGCCGCCCACTCCGGGGCCGGGAGAAATAGCTGATCGCGGCTGCGAAATGAGAAGCTGTGCGCAACCCATACCGAGCCACTACGAACAGCGCGCCGCAACGCGAAGAGCGTCGCCGTTTCCAAGGCCCGGAAGGCCCTCCCCCGATCCAAGCCCGTGATGGCAGCACTCCACCCCGATCCGAGCGTAGACAATTGCCCGTCCGGCAGCACACGCAGGTTTCCGGCATAGCGTTCGCGTAGACAGGTAATGGCCTCGATGACTGGCTGCTCTCCGGTAGCCTGCCAGGGCAACGTCGTCAGTGCCACCAAGAGGCCATGGATCGGTCGGACGGCGTCGATCAGCCGATCCCGGATGCGCTGCGCTCGCGTCAGAGGCCTGCGGGCGCGACTGGCGGCAAGCAACCTCTCCAGCCGATTGCGCAGCTCCGCGTCGGGCACCAGGCCGGCGTCGGTGAGCTCGATCAGTTTATTGAGCAATTCCTGATATAGCTGCGCCCAGTCGGAGGTATCAGTGATCTCCTCGGCCGCCTGGCGCCACAGATCGGCGACTCGCCGACGCACCATCAGGATCAGTTGGTCCGTGGCGGCCAGCAGGCAGTACCGTAGGAAGCAGGACACCTCTATCGTGCGCACGGGTTCTTTGATCCGGACGCCGGCCGAGGGTGCACGAGAGGCCATTCGCCGTGCATAGCGGCGTAGGGTCCCGTCCGGAATGGCAATCAAATGTTGATCCACACCCAATGCGCGGAGAAACTCGACGCGCTCGAACATCTCGGCGATCTGGCGAGTGGAATGCTTGGCCGGCGCCGCCCAGAGCCAGTTCTGCGTGCTGCCCCCGGAGGCGTGCGTGGTCATGATCGTTTGTTCCCAGCGCGCCCACGCAGACGGCGGCACCGACTGGCGTATCGATTTGGCCAGCGCCGCCTCGAATTGGGCGACCGCCGCCACGATCAACTGGCGCAGCGCCCGATCATGTAAAACCAATAGCTGGTGATCATAGAGCCATCGCCGAGCGTAGACCATCAACCGACCTCGGTCGACAGTGCGTGTGACCTCGTCGCGAAGCGCGCCGATCAAATTACGGCGCTGGCCGTCTTTGATCCAGGAGAACTTTAACGCTTGGCAGGCGAGTTGTTGATGGTCGAAGAGCGTCTGCTCCCGCTGATACAGCGCACGCAATGACGCAATCTCGGGGCTACGCACGCCCAGTGCGGCACTCAGATGCCGCCACAGGCTGATGGGAACCACGCGGAATGCGTTGAGCGAGCGTCCGGTCATTCGCAGAAAGCCAATTTGCAAAGCTAACCCGAGCTTCAGCAGGGGGCGCCGACGTGCCAGGATCAGCCCCATCTCGGCGGGGGAGAATGTGAAAAACGCCTGGAATTCGAAAGACGTCAGGTCGCGGGGAAGCTCCCGTATCCCGAGAAATGTCGTATGGTACGAGTCCATTGCCCCTCCCGCTCGACCCTCACACGTTACCCGGGCAAGGCATGGGCTGCAATCTTCGAATAATCAGAACCCTACATCGAAGCCCGCCTTGTAACTCCCATGCCTACTTGACCTTGCTACCGCGAGTTATTGCACAAAAGATGAGGGGACCCCTTGAGGGCGAAGATTGCCGCTCAGGGAATGCGCAACAGCAATGTCCTCGCGATCGCTCCCACAGCGACGATTTCAAACATCACCAATACGTCTCCCTGCATCGAGCCGAGCTACAAGAACTTATTCGTGAAGTCCAACCTCTCGGGCGAATTCATCGTCCTCAATCCCTTCCTCGTGAAGGATCTCAAGGCCCGTGGCCTCTGGGACCAGGATATGAACGACAGCCTCAAGTACTTCGACGGGGAATTGAAGGACATCGAGCGGATCCCCGCCGACTTGAAGGCGAAGTACCTCACGGCCTTCGACATCGACGCCAAGTGGGTCGTCGAGGCGGCCGCCCGGCGCCAGAAATGGATCGACCAATCGCAGTCGGTCAACCTCTGGATCAAGACCCCCGACCTGAAGACCCTCTCGCACATGA
>CAJCID010000054.1 GCA_903970305.1 Rhodospirillales bacterium
CAGTAACTGGCGCTCCGTGTCCGCCGCGATGGTGCCGCCCGCCTCGAGAAGACTGGTGGCTGAACCGAGTATCACGGTGAGCGGGGTGCGCAGATCGTGGGAGATGGAACTCAACAGGGTGTTGCGCACCTCTTGCATCTCGGCCCGCCGGCGCTCGGTCTCCGCAGCCTGCGCCAGCAGACTGCGCTCGACGGCCACTCCGGCAAGACTCGCAAGACTCTCCAGGAGCAACCGATCGTCTGCACCGATTCGACGCAGTTCGGGTCCTGGTCCTACCTCAAGACTCGCGATCGATCGACCGCCGGCGCGGATCAAGAACTGGTCGGCGTAATGACCTTCAGCGCCCGAAATCGGCAGATGATTAGGTCCCGGCGCGATATCGTGGGTCCGGACAATCCGCGTCGGAATGCCCAGTTCGAGCCCTGCACGTGCTGACAGAGCCCCTAAGATCTCGTCCAAGTCGTGGGTGTCGGCGAATGCTCTGGATAGCTCAAAGAGAGATCGGGTGTGTCCCTCGCGCTGGCGGGCGATTCTGACCTGCTCGCGCAGCTGCGCAGCCAGGTTGGCGACGACCAATGAGACGATGAGAAGACTGCCAAAGGTCAGGAGGTAACGCGAATCGTTGACCTCGAAGGAAAACGTTGGCGGCACGAACAGGAAGTCGAATGCCGCAATACTGGCCAGGGCTGCAACGACGGTCGCGCGACGGCTCAGATAGAAGGCGCACAAGGACGATCCAAGGACGAACAGCATCAGCGTGTTCACCAGATCGTTCCGCTCGAAGAGGAGCCAACTCGCGGTGGAGGCAACCCCGATCATCGCTGGCACGGCAATGATCGTCTGAATCAGAGAGTGCGGGCGGCCGACTTCTTGGCCGCTTACTCCGAGGTAGCGGGCAAATCTCCCGAAACTCTCGGACCATCTACCGGGAAACGCTCCAGCGCGCGCTCCGCTCTTTGGCCTCGATGGACTGCTTGGGGATGTCGATGATTCAAGAGTGCTCATGGATTGATTCGGTCAGAGTTTCCTGAAATAGGGGCGAAGGCTACTCGCCGGACGGGCGCGCAGTGGTCGAAGCCGCACCACGGCCCCGGTGGGCGAGGCCAGACTTTGAGGGTGAGTGTACCGATCGCCGTCATCAATTCCATCAATATTGCGGAGGAAGAACTCAAATAACCGTAAAAATTTGACCCCAATCCAGTGATGCGCCTGAAGCCGGCCCGTGGCGAACAGGCAATGAGAATCGTCGGAGCGACGAAAAGCTAGTCGGCGTTCCAAGCAAGGGCCGTTCCAAGGCCGCCCGGAGCGGTTACGCGAAACAGCGCTGCGCGCGCCGAGAACTCGCGCTCTCACCGCAAAATGTGCCCCCGTAAAGAAGACCCGGCCGCACCGGAAAACGCTCGGGCAGGTCGAGCCCAATTCTTATCGCAGCATTTCCGAATGGCGGGACTTTCATAAAGAACGCGTAAAAACCATTCGCTCTATAACGAAAACTGGCTCAATTTTTACATCTTGTTGATCCTCTCCATGCTCCAATTCCCTTGTTAATGCATTGCAGCAAGTTCAGTGAAGGGTTATCGGCGAAACGCGCGGGCCTGCAAATCGAGTCAGGTGCTCTTGCAAATCGTGCAGAAACGTCGGTGACGGCTTAGGTCGGACTCCAAAAGAGTCGTGACCCGGGTGGGGGGGCGCAGGGCTTCTTCGATCGATCCCGCGTGGTCCAAGGTGTCATCGCAGGCTGCCAGTGGAAGACCGAAACACCCAGGACGACAACCGATTGTCGACTGGAGCAGGGGGGATCCGGCGGCAACGGGTCCTTAACGTCGAGCGCGTGGCGCGATCCACACCTAAGCCAAGGAGCAAGTGAAATGGGCATGCTGATCTATCGACGAGGAAAGGAAGAGTTGCTGTTCGTTTCCGCTTCAAGGTCCGTCCGTCGCAGCACCTTACCGAGGGGATCACGTTGCATTCCCTTCTAGAGCGCAACCCGCTGCTCGCTTCGAGCCCACAAGCTTCGATGAGTGATCAGCCGAGCATCCTCGTGGTCGAGGACAACCCGACGACGCAACGCATCCTCTCTGTGGCACTCGCGAGCGAAGGCTACCGCCCGCTGCTTTCGGCCGGAGTTGCCCAGGCACAGATGATCGCGCGCGACAAGAAGCCCGATCTCTATCTGATCGATCTGGGCCTGCCGGATGGGGATGGGATCATGCTGATCCATTCCTTAAGGAAATGGACCGCCAAACCGATCATTGTCCTCACCGCAGAGTCCAATGAAGCGGACAAGGTGGCAGCCCTTGACGCAGGTGCGGATGACTATCTGACCAAGCCCTTTGGGATCGAGGAGCTCAAGGCCCGCATTCGCGTGGCCCGCCGCAGGCTGGCGGGTCCGCGCTACAACAAGCAACCCCCTCTCGTCTGGATCGGGGAAATAGCGATCGATCTTGCCAACCGCACAGTCACACGGGCGGGCAAGGAGATCCGGCTCACTCCGATCGAATTTCGGCTGCTTTCGGTGCTCTGCGAGCATCCCGGCAAGCTGATCGCCCACGATGTGCTCCTCGAGGCAGTCTGGGGGCCGAGCTTTCAGGGGGAAACGCATTACCTGCACATCTATATCAACCGGCTTCGAACGAAGTTCAAGGTGGATGCAAGCACCAAGGAGCAGCACATCGAGACCATCCCCCTTCTGGGTTACAGGCTCCTAGCCACCGAAGTCCGACCGGCCGAGGACGGGGGCGGCTGATCATGCAGGCGGCAAAAATTCATCGGCAGGATCATTCATCAACGGGAGCACGTCATCGGGGCCTCGGCCCCGGTGAAGGGCCTATAGCCCTCTGCTCTGACTACTGGCCGCGTCAATGGTCTTCACGCCAATCTCGCTTCGATCCGTGGGGTATCACCCGGCACGCTTGCTCACCAGGTGCAGCCACGGAGTAATTAGTCCATGCGTATAGACCGGAAACGCGGGTTCATTTTGTTCTGTGTCGTGGGCCTCGCCCTCCTGGCTGGGCTCGGGGTCACCCTGCATGCGACCGTTCCGCAGGAGGAGCCCAAGGCAGCGCGCCCCGCGGACGA
This sequence comes from Rhodospirillales bacterium, assembly GCA_903970305.1. Lineage (GTDB taxonomy): Bacteria > Pseudomonadota > Gammaproteobacteria > Burkholderiales > Burkholderiaceae_D > BOG-994. The sequence continues at coordinate 3,079 of CAJCID010000054.1, forward strand.
CCAGGCGGTGGTCCTGACCGAGCTACAGCTCAAGCGCGTGCGGGTCGAACCCGTGAAAGTGCGCGATTTCGCCGATCAGCGCGAGACGCTTGGTTACGTCGATTTTAATCAGGATCGATCCAGCGCCATCTCCCCACCCTATCCGGGGCGCATCCTGACGATCAGCGCCCAGGTCGGCGACGACGTGAACCAGGGTTCGGTTCTCTTCACGATCGAAAGCCCTGACCTGATCCAGGCTGAATCGGGTCTGATCGCAGCAGCAGGAGTGCTCAAGCTGACCACGAGCGTGCTCGAGCGGGATCGCGGCCTGTTCGCCGAGCAGGGTATTCCACAGAAGGAACTCGATCAGGCGATCTCGGACCAGCAAAGTGCGGACGCAGCCTATCGTACCGCTCGCGATGCAGTTCGTGTGTTCGGCAAGACCGACGCGGAGATCGAGCGGATTCTCTCCTCGCGGCAAACCGACGCGAGCATGTTGGTGCGCGCGCCCATGGCCGGTCGGATCACGCAACGCAACGCCGCGGTGGGGATGCTCGTGCAACCGGGTATGACGCCCCCGCCCTTTGTTGTGAGCGACATCCGGACCATGTGGTTGCTTGCTGCCGTTCCGGAAGCCGACGTTCCCGTACTCAAGCTCGGTCAGCGGGTCGACGTCAAGATCAGCGCGCTACCGGGACGCACCTTCCAGGCCGTTGTCTCGAACATCGGAGAGACGGTCGATCCGACGACACGCCGTGTGCTCGTGCGTTCCGAAATCAAGGATCCGAAGCATGAGTTGCGGCCCCAAATGTTCGCGAGCTTCGCCATCCAGACGGGAGCCCCACAACCGGCTCCGGCGGTCCCGGCCGGAGGTGTCGTTCGGCAGGGGGATGGAACGATGATCATCTGGGTCACGACCGACGGCAAGCGTTTTGTCGAGCGTCCCGTGAAGATTGGTCTCGTCCAAGATGGCTACAGTCAGATCCTCTCCGGCGTCAATGCTGATGAACAGGTGGCTACAGACGGTGCGTTATTCCTGAGCAACGCGCTCGCGACGGCGAATCAGTGATGCCGCCCCGGTTCCAAGCCAGACGGGCTCGGTCGCTCTAATGCTCAGAGCCCTGGTTGCCTTTGCGCTCACGCGCAGATCCGTGATCCTGCTCGGTTTGGGGCTCTTTGTCGCTGCCGGACTGCTTGCGTTTTACCGGCTCAACATCGAGGCCTATCCCAATCCGGCCCCCGTGATCCTGGAGATCACCGCCCAGACTTCGGGCCTCTCGGCAGAGGAGATGGAACGGTATTACACCGTTCCCATGGAGGTCGGGCTTGCCGCCACGCCTGGGGTGGAGAGCATCCGCTCGACGTCCTTCTACGGACTGTCGTTCCTGCGCGTGACCTTCAAATATGGCGTCGACTATTACTTCGCCTATACCCAGGCGGCGCTTAGCCTACAGCAGAATGTCACGCTACCAAACAACGTGGTGCCGCAGATTCAGGCATCGAGCCTCGTGGGTGAGATTTACCGCTACCAACTCGTCGGCCCCGCTCACTATGGGCTCACCAACCTGAGGACCCTCCAGGACTGGGTACTACAGAGGCGCTTTCTGACCGTCCCGGGGATACTCCAGGTCGTCGCCTGGGGCGGCACGACGAAGGAATACCAGATCCAGGCCGATCCACGTCGACTGGACGCCTACGGCGTGACGATCCCGCAACTGCTCGCGGCCGTGGCCAACGCCAATGTCAACGTCGGTGGGCGAACGATCAATATCGGTCAGCAATCGGTCAATATCCGCGGCGTTGGCTTAGTCGAGAACGTGTCCGACATTGAGAACATCGTTCTGGCGCAAAACAATGGGCTACCGGTGTTGGTGCGCGACATCGCCAAAGTCGACATCGGCTACGCTCCCCGGCTTGGCAAAGCCGGGCGCGACGCCGAGGACGACGTCGTCACCGGTATCGTCGTCATGAACCGGACCCTGCAGACCAACGACGTTGTCTCACGCGTGAAGGAGGAAGTCGAGAAGATCAATCACGACGGCACCCTTCCTCCCGGCGTTCATATTGTGCCCTACTACGATCGCTCCACCCTGGTGGGTGTGACCACGCATACGGTGCTACACAACCTCATCTTCGGATGCGTGCTCGTGTTTCTCATCCAGTGGATCTTCCTTGGCGAACTGCGCACCGCGCTGATCGTTAGCGCAAACATTCCCTTCGCGCTGTTCTTTAGCATCATCATCCTGGTCTTGACGGGGGAATCGGCCAACCTGTTGTCTTTGGGCGCCGTCGACTTCGGGATCATCGTCGACTCGTC
>CAJCID010000055.1 GCA_903970305.1 Rhodospirillales bacterium
GAAAATCCCTGGTCATGCAGCGCACCGACCAGCGCAATCACTGCGGGTGTCTTGCCACTGCCACCGACGGTGATGTTGCCGACCACGATGACTGGCACCGGCACGCGCTGGGTGGCGAAGATGCCGCTGCGATACAGCGCGCGCCGCAGCAAAGTGAGCGCAGCAAACAGCCACGCGACGGGCAGCAGGAGGGTGCTTGCCGCATCGCGGCGCGCCCAGTGCGATTCGAGCCAGCTCGCCTCGCGCGGCATGAGCGCTACTTGCCGCGCGTGGTCTGCGTGGCGAAAGTAATGTTGGTGATCTGCGCCTGGTGGGCGGCTTGCATGACGTTGACGACGGTCTGCGTCGTGCTTTGCGCGTCGGCGGAGATGACGACTACCGGGTCCTTGCGCTGCGCGGCGGCTGCCGTCAGGGCGGCGGCGATCGAATCGACGTCCTTGAAATTGACCGGCACACCCTCGATGGCGTAGCGACCGTCAGCGCTGATGGCGACGTCGATCGTGGCCGGCTTGTTGGTCGTCTTCTCGGCGTCGGCGGTGGGCAGCGTGATCTGCAGTTGCGCGAACTTCGAGTAGGTGGTCGTGACCATCAGGAAGATGATGATCACGAGGAAAACGTCGATGAGCGGGATCAGGTTGATCTCCGGCTCTTCGCGGCCGGCGCCGCGGCGGAAGTTCATTTGCGGTCGCCGTGCACGGTATCGACAAAGCGGATTGCCTGCTGCTCCATCTCGACGACGAAGCTGTCGACCCGGCGGCGAAAGAAGCGATAGGCGATGAGGGAGGGTATGGCAATGACAAGACCGAAGGCCGTGTTGTAGAGCGCGGTCGAGATGCCATGCGCCAGTTCCTGCGGATTGGTACCAGAGGGCGCCTGGGCCCCGAAAATCTCGATCATGCCCACCACCGTGCCGAACAGACCCATGAGAGGAGCCGTCGAGGCGATCGTTCCGATTGCGTTCAGAAAGCGTTCGAGATCGTGCGCCACGGCACGTCCTGCCTCCTCGATGGACTCCTTCATGATCTCGCGCGAGGCCTGTTCGTTGCGCAGACCCGCCGCGAGAATCTTGCCCAAAGGCGAATTGGTCTCGAGCTTGGCCATCACTTTGGGGGTGACTTGCTGGCTGCGGCGCAGCTCGATCACTTCGCTCAGAAGCCGCGGCGGGATGATCTTACTGCGTCGCAGTACGAAGAGCCGTTCGAAGATGAGTGCGACAGCCACGATGGATGCGACCAGCAGGAAGGCGATGGGCCAACCGGCTGCTTGGATTATTGAAAACAACGAGCTCTCCTGGAAGCCGACTACAATGATGAGGGGGTCACCCGATGCCCCCAGCCCCGCAGGAAGCAGTGACCAGGGTCCCGAGCCCTCCGGATTTGCCGCAGGCTCCCCTGTTTGGGATCCGACAGGCCCGGTCTGGAAGACTTCCGCAACAGCGCGAAATGTATCGTTTCGAAGTCCCGGGGGCAAGCGCAAACGCCGGCGTGCGCGGTTTTGTGTCAATCGTGAGTCTAGAATTCTTTGTGTGCCAAGGACTTATCGAAGACCCTCGATGGACTGTGGATAACATTGTGCAAATCTATGCAAAAACAACCGCGCCTGTTTGGCGGGATTGCATTATTGACAGATTGTACGACCACCTCAGTCGATTAATATTCTTTATATTCAATGGGATAGAAATAATGTGTAACATTTCGCAAAGGTGCCTAGCAAAAACAGGGGTAACGATGCAAATGTGGACAGCTGGCGCGGCTTGGCAAGGAGAATCACTTGGAAAGCCGCATGAATTCTGAGTTTTTACAGTCAGAGCAAGGCGCCGCGCCGCAAATCCTGACGGTCGCCGAGTTGAATCGTCAAGTTGCAAGGCTCCTCGAACGCTCGATCCCGCTCGTCTGGGTCGCCGGAGAAATCTCGAATCTGACCCGTGCCGCCTCGGGCCATTGGTACTTCTCGCTCAAAGACCGGGAGGCGCAGGTACGCTGCGTCATGTTCCGAGGCCGCAATCAGTTGCTCGACTGGGACCCGCGCGAGGGCGACCGCATCGAGGCGCGCGCGGTCGCCGGTCTTTACGCTGCACGCGGCGAATTTCAACTCACCGTGGAGACCTTAAGGCGGGCGGGCGCGGGCGCGCTGTTTGAAGCCTTCTTGCGTCTGAAGGCGAAGCTCGACGCCGAGGGCTTGTTCGATCCCGCGCGCAAACGGCCCCTGCCCGCCTTTCCGCGCACGATCGGGATCATCACCTCGCCCGCGGCCGCCGCCCTGCGCGATGTCGTCTCGACGCTGTCGCGTCGCGCACCCCACGTGCGGATCATCCTCTATCCGGCAGTAGTCCAGGGCAAGGAGGCTCCAGAGCGGCTCACCGAGGCGGTCCGAATCGCCTCGCAGCGCGCTCTGAGGCTGGCCGAGACCGACTTGCTCCTGATTGTGCGGGGCGGTGGCAGCATCGAGGATCTCTGGGCCTTCAATGACGAGGGTCTAGCGCGCGCCATTTGTGCGTCCCCGGTGCCCATCGTCTGCGGCGTGGGCCATGAGACCGATTTCACCATCGCCGATTTCGTCGCCGATCTGAGGGCGCCCACTCCGACGGCCGCCGCGGAGCTGGCGACTCCGGACGCGCGTCTTCTGGCCACCCGGCTACGACAGTTCGACAGTGCCGTGCGCCTCGCGCTCTCGCGCCGCATGCACAACGCAGAGCAGGCCCTAGACGAACTCCAGCGTCGCTTGCGGAGTCCCAGTCAAAGGCTTTTGGAAGGACGGAGCAAGCTCATCGCGCTGGCTGCGCAACTGACGCGCGCCGAAGGGTCGCTCTTGGGCCGAGAGAAGAGCCGACTCGAATTCTTCCTCGAGACCCTGCGCCGGGTGCGCCCGGACACCCAACGCAAATTCGACCAGCTACGCTCGCGCAGCGCGTCTTTGATGCAGGGCATGCGTCTGTCGACTACGCGCGCCGATGCCCGGCTGGAACTCGCGCACACCCGCCTTGCGCTCTTAAATCCTCTGGGGCTTCTCGATCGAGGCTATGCCATTGTCACGGACGCGCGCGGCCGGGTCGTGCAAAATGCGATTCAGCTGGCTCCGCAAGACCGCATCGCCGTGCGCCTTGCCGGAGGAACTGCAATCACCGACGTGGTGGGCATTGACCTCGAACAACGCGAGGCCCATTGACCCTGCTCAATGGTCCAGGCAAGCTCCGGAGGAGGTCGCAGTCCGGGTCGTCACGGCGGAACTCCCGGGAACTCCCGATATCATAGACAGGGCAAAGAAGCCGCAGTCGCCCAACGGTTGTTGCGCACGGGTCGCTGAAGCGGGAAACGTACGGTAGAGTACAGTGTTCAGCCGTCGGTCATTCATAAGACCCGACATCCCTTACGGGAAATGCGCGCCGGATTTGCTGGGTCAGTACGAGTCGCCTAGAATCGGCCACTGGTACTGGCCTACCCCCAACTGAACCAAGGAATCGCCATGGAACACAAACTACCTGAATTGCCCTATCCGCTCGATGGTCTTGCTCCGCACATCTCCAAAGAGACCCTCGAATACCATTATGGTAAGCACCACCTGGCGTATGTCACCAATCTGAACAATCTGATCAAGGGTACCGAGTTCGAAAGCGCTTCGCTGGAGGACATCATCAAGAAGTCCTCGGGCGGCATTTTCAACAACTCAGCCCAGGTCTGGAACCACACCTTCTACTGGCATAGTCTTTCGCCCAAGGGCGGCGGCGAGCCGAGCGGTGCGCTGGGCCAGGCGATCACGAAGAAGTGGGGGAGCTTTGCCGCCTTCAAGGAGGCCTTCAGCAAGGCCGCAGTCGGCACCTTTGGATCGGGCTGGGCATGGCTTGTGAAAAAAGCCGATGGGTCACTCGACATCGTCAGCACCAGCAATGCCGCGACGCCGTTGACGACCGCCGACACGCCACTTTTGACCTGCGACGTGTGGGAGCATGCGTACTACATCGATTATCGCAATGCGCGTCCGAAATACGTCGAGGCGTTCTGGAGCTTGGTGAACTGGGAGTTCGCCGCCCACAATCTGGGCTAGCCCGGCGGATTTGCGCGCCCGTCGCACCGGGGGGGTCACCGGGGGGCTCTTAGCCCACTGCGCAACCGTCTGAGTAGCGGGTGCGAAGATTCCTCTGGGGGAGGGCTCTGTCGTGATCCGGATCGGCGAGATCGATCATCTGGTGCTGCGGGTCGTCGATCTCGCGCGGATGGTCGAATTCTACCGGGGTGCACTCGGGTGCGAAGTGGTGCGTGAGGATCTGGCGATCGGCCTCATCCAATTGCGCGCGGGCAAGAGCCTCATCGACCTTATTCCCGTCACGGGTGCACTGGGTCGTGTCGGCGGGGCAGCACCTGGGCCGGAGGGGCGCAATCTCGAGCACTTCTGTCTGACCGTCACACCGTTTCACGAGCCCACCTTGCGTGCGCACTTCACCTCGCTCGGCTTCGCAGTCGGAGAGGAGGGCTCCCGGTTTGGCGCAGAGGGAGAAGGGCCATCGGTGTATGTGGAGGATCCCGAGGGCAACACCATCGAATTGAAGGGCCCGCCCTGGCCGCTGCGCGAGGACCCCCGGGTCATCGCACACCGGCAGGAGCAGGCACGTGAACCTGCGGCCCCGTATCCTCCGAGTGCGGCTCCCATCCCCGATCCGAAGAGCGCGCCTATCGCCGCGCGGCGTCTTGCACAGGGTGATGCCCCGGCGTATGCGGCGCTGCGTTTGCGCATGCTCACAGAGCATCCCGAGGCGTATGGCTCGAGTGCCGAAGAGGAAGGTGCGCTTTCGCTGACCCAGTTCGCAGCGCGTCTGGATCCTGGCGAAGGCCTGTCGCCCCGACTTTCCTTCGGCGTATTCGATGGACAAGGAGTGCTCGGCGCGACCGCGAGTGTGCTATTCGACCAACGCAAGAAAGAAAGCCACCGGGCGCACGTCGTGGCCGTCTACGTCCTTCCAAGCTGGCGCGGCAGAGGCGCCGGCCGTCTCGTGCTGTCCGCCTGTGTCGATGCCGCACGTGCGCGTCCTGAAGTCGATATGGTCCTCTTGCGGGTCACGGCGAGCAACAGTCGCGCGCGGCGCCTCTACGAGTCGTACGGTTTTCGCACCTTCGGCATCGAGCCCCGCTCGCTGCGCCTAGACGGGGTGAGTTACGATACCGCCCTGATGGCACTGGATCTCCAAGACAGCGATCCAGGCCCCAAGGAGACATTGCATCAGGGAGACAGATTGCCATGATTCTCGGATTACGCACGGTCATCTATCCGGTCAAGCAACTCGCAGAAGCGCGCGATTGGTACGCTCTTCTTCTGAATCAGGCACCTTACTTCGATCAGCCCTTTTATGTGGGGTTTTCGGTAGGTGGGTTCGAACTCGGGCTCGTTCCCGAGGGAACGCCGAGCCTTGAAGGTTCCCGCGCCCTATGGGGCGTGGACGATATCGAGTCTGAGCTTGCGCGGCTCTTGGGGCTCGGGGCAATCCTCGAAGAACCCGTCACGGATGTCGGGGAGGGCATTCTGACCGCAGCGGTCCGCGATCCCTTCGGCAACCTCTTCGGACTCATCCACAATCCCCATTTTCGACAGGCGGACGTGCGCTAGCCACTGTTGCCACCGAATCAAGTGTAAGGATTTGTCACGCCCGTGAGCAGCCCCCGGGCAGCTTAGGCACACTCTAGGCCGCGGTGCAGACGTGTGTCAGCAGGAAGGCACGGTGCTGTCGGGTGCCGCGCGCGGCCAACCACGGAGCCCTCGCATGCTTGAGTCGAATTGCAGCTTTCTCGTTCGTCGTCCTGGGTCCCGATCCGCGGCGCCTGACCGCTATGCCCGGTCCCAATCCCGCTGCGGCCTCGTCATTCTCCTGTGCATTGTTGGTCTTTTCCCCATCGCCGCAGGGGCCCAGACTCCGGGCGGCGGTTTCGGCGGGAGCGGGCGGGGCGGCATGCATCAGCCCTCGTCCTCCGACGATGCGAAGTGTCCGACTGTCAAGGCCACCTCATCAACGATTGATCGCGTCAATCTCGAACTCGAGGCCTCGCGCGCGGCCCTCGGGCTTTCTTCAGAGCAGGAGCCCGCCTGGACCCGCTTTGAGGCTTCGACGAAGAAACTGCTGCGCGATCTGGTTCGTGGCACCGACGCTGGAGAGATCTCCATATCGCAGATGTTCGCGCCGCAACTGATCGATCAGGCCCTCGACCGTCCGCGCGACCACCTGACCGCCCTCGAGGACGTGGGCGACAGCGCCAAACAGCTCTACCAGATTCTTTCACCGGAGCAGAAGAAGATCGCCGACGCCCGCCTGCCCAAGGTGGTGAGACTGCTCGCATCCGACCTTTGAGCGGGCACCGGTTCAACGCTAGCGCCTGCGCGTGGCGAAGTAGGCGATCCAGCAGCCGATCCCGATGAGAAGGCTCGTGCCAAACACGGCCGGGGATTCGCTGAACAGAAAGTGCCATTCGGTAAGCCGTCCGTCCTCGGACTGGAACTCGAAGCTCAGCCCGATGAGCGTTGCAGACAGGGCGATCCCGAAGAGCCATTTCTGCACGGCCAGTAGCGCTTTTGTGCGCTTGAGCGAGCGTAACGCCAGTTCTGTTGGGGGACCCGGGGTACGTGTCGAGGAGAACGGATCGGCCGCGCGCAGCCTCTCGAGCTCGGCGCGCAGTTCCGGATCATCGATGAGCTGACGATCCACGAACGCCCGGGTCTCCGGGCTGATCTCGTCGCCCAGATACAAGGGCAAGAGGTCTTCAACTACAGAGCGCGGTATGTCCATGTTGTCCTTTACCTGACTTCAGCGAGGGCGCGCCGCGCCCGGTGAACCTTCACCTTCACGGCGCCGGTTGAAAGACCGAGGAGCTTCGCGATCTCTTCGTAGGGGATCTCCTCGAGCGACCTCATGAGTAATGCCGCACGATCCGGTTCGGGCAGGTCCTGCAGGCGCGAGACGACCCTCGCCAGCGAGGCCCTGCCCGCCAGATCGCGTTGCGGATCGATCGTCACGGGAGGGTCGTGCTCGGGCACCTCCGGATCCAGGGCGACCTGGCGAGTTCCCCTGCGCAGCCCCATCAGATAGAGGTTGCGCGCGATGGCGAACAGGTATCCCTTGATCGTGGTCATCTCGAGTGGGCCCGTTGCCGTCCAGGCCCGTACGAACGTCTCCGACGTGATGTCCTCGGCGTCCGCGAAGTTCCCGCAGAGATACAGTGCGAACCGGTAGACATCACTGGCGTACCTGTCGTACAGAAGAGCGATGTCCGTCACGCCCGATCCCTGGTCTTGTGTCTTGGGGCTCGGCCTAGAGTCCGAACAATCCGGCCATGATATCCGTGAAGCCGTGGGCCATCATTCCGGGACGCAGGCTCTTGCGCCATTGGGCGAGCATCCCCGCAAGCAGTCCGAACAGGACGATGCGCGCCGCGCACTGCCAGCCCTCGTAGGAATGAGCCATTCCGAACAGGAGCGCCTGCAAGACGATGGCCCAGCCGACGTGGCCGCAAAGGGTGGTCAACTGGCGCTGCAGATAACCCCGAAAGGCGAACTCCTCGGAGATTCCAGCGGCCACAGAGACCCCGATCCACAGCACAATCGCAAGCGGCGATCGAGGAAGGGAGTAAATCTCGGTCGCAGAATCAGGGGATCCCATCTGGCCCCAGACCCATTGGATGAGGCTCCAGACCAACCAGAAGGCGAGTGCGATCGCCGCATCGGTGGCAATGCTGCGCAGAGTCGTGCCGGCCCGTCCGATCAGACTCCGCACGGACACGTGATATCGCCCGATGCCGCCCCTGACGAACGAGAAGAGGCCGATCTCCATGGCGATGAGGCCCAGATACAGGCTGAGCGGTTGCGCATGCGGGGCGCCGCTGGTGGTGGCGCCCGAACCGGGCTGGGCGGCCAGATGGGCCTGGAAGACCGCGCCTGCGACAGCAAGACTCGCAAAGATGGCGACGAACAAGCCGGTGTGAAAATTCGAGGCGATGCGGCCTGCGGGCCGGCCCGCGACTGTGGTACCTAGCATGGAATTCATGATTTCTCCTGTGGGGGGTCGCCTGAAGGGTGGAAAGGCGTCCTCATACAGAAGGTATTCAGAAGGGGCGCAATAGTTACACGGTCGACGCAAAAAAAGCCCCAGAGGGGCTTTTTTGTGGTCAGTATGGATCGGACGCGCGTGCAGCCTTCCCCGGCGTTCCGCCTGGCGGGCTCTTAGGCTGCGGCCCGCACGCGTCCGGCGATGACCCGGCCGGTCTCGTCGACTTCTTCGAGTTCCACTCCAAAACCCCAGAGCCTGGCAAGATGGGTGAGCACCTGGTTGGCCGAATCGTCGTCCAGACGCCGGCCACGGTGGACCTGGTGGCGCAACACCAGGCCGCGATCCGATTCCCTGCGGTAGCGCACGACCTGGATGTCCGGTACCAGGCGATCCCGGTTATTCTGCTCGGCAAGTAGTTTGCGTACCCTGCGATAGCCCTCGTCATCATGGATCGAGTCGACTTCCAGATGGGACTGGGCCTCGTGGTCAGCGATGGCGAAGAGTCGAAACTCGCGGATCAGTTTGGGCGACAGATATTGTCCGATGAAGGACTCGTCCTTGAAATTGCGCATCGCAAAGTCGAGAACCTCCTGCCAGTTGCCCCCGGCGATATCGGGGAACCAGGTCTTGTCCTCCTGGGTAGGCGTCTCGCAGATGCGCCTGAGATCGCGCATCATCGCAAAGCCCAGGGCGTAGGGATTGATCCCCCCGTAGCCGCGCTCGTCGAACCCCCGCTGGGCGACGACATTGGTATGGCTTTGCAACACCTCGATCATGAAACCGTCGGTGACCAGGCCCTTTTCGTGCAGCCGCTGCAAGATCGTGTAATGCCAGAATGTGGCCCAGCCCTCATTCATGACCTTGGTCTGCGACTGCGGATAGAAATACTGGGCGACCTTGCGCACGATGCGCACCAGTTCGGACTGCCAAGGTTCCAGCACCGGCGAATGTTTCTCGATGAAATAGAGCAGATTTTCCTCGGGTTCTGCAGGAAAGACCGCGCGCTGGGCCGCCCCGGTGGCCTTGGTGGCCGCGGGGAGCGTGCGCCAGAGGTCGTCGAATTGACGGCGGGCGTGTTCCTCACGCGCGCTCTGCCTGAGAGCCTCTTCGCGCAGCGACATCTTGACCGGTCGCTTATAGCGGTCGACCCCGTGCGACATGAGCGCGTGACAGGAATCGAGAATATCCTCTACCGCCTGGATGCCATAGCGTTCCTCGCAATCCATCACGTATTTGCGGGCAAACACCAGATAGTCGAGCACGCCGTCGGCATCGGTCCACTGGCGAAACAGATAATTGCCCTTGAAAAACGAATTGTGTCCGTAACTCGCATGAGCGATCACGAGGGCCTGCAAGGCCATCGTGTTCTCTTCCATCAGATACGCGATGCAGGGGTTCGAATTGATCACGATCTCGTAGGCGAGCCCCTGGGCTCCCTTGCGATACGCCTGCTCATTGCGGATGAATTCCTTGCCGTACGACCAGTGCGGATAGCCGATCGGCAGGCCCACCGATGCGTAGGCATCGAGCATCTGTTCGGAAGTGATGACTTCGATCTGGTTCGGGTAGGTGTCCAGGCCGAACTCGCGCGCAACCTGTCCGATCGCATCGTCGTAGCGCTGCAGCAGTTCGAAATCCCAGTCCGAACCGGTCGACAGCGGGGTCATGCCGTCTCCTTCTTGAAGAGCTCCCTGAACACCGGATAGATCTCCGCGCGCTCGGTGATCCGTCGCATCGAGAAGTGCGAGCAGGTCTGCTGCTCATATTCGGCCCACAGACTGCTCTTGCGCGCCTCGGCATCATTGGGAATTTCGATATACGCAAAATAGCGGCACTGTGGCAGGATCGCCTCGGACAGAAAGCGTGCGCTGCGGCCCGAATCTGCGCCAAAGGCATCGCCATCGGAGGCTTGAGAGGCGTACACGTTCCAGCTGCCAGCAGGAAAGCGGTCCTCGACGATCGTGCGCATCAGTTCTAAAGCCGAGAGCACGACCGTGCCGCCGCTCTTGGGGTCGTGGAAGAACGTCTCCTCGTCAACCTCCTCGGCATCGTCGGTGTGGCGGATGAACACCACCTCCACGTGCTCGTACTTGCGCGACAGGAACAGGTAGAGGAGCGTGAA
>CAJCID010000056.1 GCA_903970305.1 Rhodospirillales bacterium
GTCTGACTCGACTCGGCCAGCCGCTGATCGACCCAGGTCAGGGGCAATGCGAGCGTCGGTCCGTGCCCTTGCAGGCGGCGCGCCAGTTCGGCCACGAACGGGCTCACCATCGGCGGGTCCGAGCGTGCCATGTCCGCGATCACCACGATGAGACTCTTGGGGTCGCTCTCGGCGATCTCCATCATCTGATTGGCCCAGTCCTGGGCGAGATTGACGTAAATCCTTGCCGCGGTCACGCGCGCGCTGACGCGGCGCAGGTTCTCGATCAGCGCCAAGCGCAGCATGATCGGGATCGCCCAGAGTTCGCCCAGCGTGAGCGGGGTCACGCTCTGATAGGCGGCCACAAAGCGACTGAGGGTATCGGCGTCGAGCCGACCGTCGCCATGCGAGATCACCTCGAGCGCAAGGTCATAGACCCGCGGCAGCCCCTTTGAAGGTCCGTCAGCCAAGCGTGGCAACTGCTGACTGTAATCCTTCGGAAGATGCTTGCGCGCCGTGCGGATCTGATCTTCGATCAGGTAGAAGTTATCGAGAAGCCACTCGCCTGCGGGAGCAATCGGCAGCTTCGCCTTGACCGCATCGGTCAGGATGAGTGAGGTGCCCAAGAGCACGGCCTGATTGCCCTGCAGCCGGTGCAAGAGCCAGTCGCGGCTGCCGGATTTACTCAGCACATGGGTCTGCGCGAGCACCTTGCCGTGCTGCTCCATCTGCTCGGCACTGAAAAGTTCAGCCCGAAGCGGTGTCTGGTCGTCGGGCGATTCCCGCTCGCGCAAACGGGACATGAAGCTCGACGAGCCCTCGCGAGATGCCTCGAGAATCGTGGCTACCCACCCCCTGCTGTTCACAGGCGAGACCCTGGCTGCCGGGCGAGCAGCACGACGGGTGCGCCCAAGAGCGCCCAGTGATCCATGACCGAAGGCGGGCCAGCGGGAATTGGAATGACCATGATCGGAGAAAGTGAGTCCTGCGCTGGCGCCGTTTCAGGGGTTGCACAACCATCGGTCCAGCGGCGCAGACCATGGGACGTATCAGGCACGCGCGGCGCATGCTCCCCGAACGGGGGAGCGTGGGCCCAAGCGCACAGGCACAGGTCATCGGCACGGACCACGAACCTGCGGATGACCCGTCGGACTGGGGCGACTCCGAATGCCCTCAAAAAGCATACGTGAGACCAATGGGGCGCTCTGTACGAGAGCGCACAGATCTTTCCTTCGGAGTGGGTAGGACCGGCTCCAGGGCAACCGGGCCTGGCAATCGAACCTCGCCACCGTAGCGTGGATGGTGCAAACCCAACCGTACCCCAGCGCACGAACGTCTTACTGACCAACGACCGCGGGGTTGTTGAACCCGCGCGAATCAGTGCCTCGTGCGGCTGCGCCTAAGCGCGCCAACGCACGGAACCCATCCTCGATCATCCCTAGGCTTTGCTGATGTTGCCCACCGCCCCTTGTTGGAGGGCCGGGTCGGATGACGTACGCCTCCAGGATCGCGGTGCCGCATTGGGCGGTCCATTTCATTGGAATGACTCGAGGGATGGACATGAAGCTCGCGAGGCTCTTGGGGACCGGGTCATCTCGATGAGTCCCTTTCTGGGTGCCTACCTCATCCGCCATGGCGAAACCGCCTGGTCCTTGACGGGCCAGCACACGGGGCGCACGGATCTCGGCTTGACTCCCGACGGTGAGCATCAGGCACGCGAACTCGCCCCGCGCCTCGCCAGCCAGCCCTTCTCCGAGGTCTGGGTCAGCCCCTTGGGGCGGGCACGCCAGACGTGTGAGCTCGCAGGTCTTGGTCGAGAGAGCCGCGTCGAGCCGGACCTGGCCGAATGGAACTATGGCGAGTTCGAGGGCCGGCGCAGCGTCGATATTCGTCTTGAGTACCCCGATTGGGTCATCTGGCGCGATGGGTGCCCAGGTGGTGAGACCCCTCTCGAGGTGTCCGATCGCGCCGACCGTCTGATCGAGCGGCTGTGCAAGGTGACGGGCATGATCGCCCTCTTCTCTCATGGCCAGTTCGGCTCTGCACTGGCCGCGCGTTGGATCGGGTTACCTGTGCTCGATGGCCAGCACTTCGCACTGCATCCTGCCTCGATCAGTATTCTGGGGCTTGATGCGCATCATCTGCCAACCCGCGTCATTGCGCTCTGGAATGAAGTGACGCCAGCGCGCAGGGAAAGGAGCGCGCACGAGCCCGCATCTGAGCCCCCAACTGAGCCCGTACCGGTGACTGGGGCATCAGAGCGGTGAGGCCGGAGCGTTAGCATGTCGTACGCTGCCGTACAGACCTCGCCAGGCGCAGAGGGTCCAATCGAGACACCCCCAACGGATCCCTGAGAGCGGACTCCGCTGTCGGGGTCTGTCTCCACCCGAAGCGGCAAGTCGGCGCGCTGGCATTGCGGCTTCTCGGAGTGTGTCGAGTTCTGAGGTCAGGACGCCAGTTGCGTCAATGCAGGATGGGAATCCAGTCGATGTTGCATAACCTAGAAGATCTCCAGAAGTGCTCGATCGAGGCGACCGATGGTGTCATCGGGGTGGTCGACGACTTGTTTTTTGATGATGCCGCCTGGGTGATCCGCTATCTCGTCGTCGACGCGGGCACGTGGCTGTCCAGCCGCAAGGTGCTGATCTCACCGATCAGCATCGACCATGTTGATTGGAAAGACGAGCTTCTGGCCGTGAACCTGAGCCAGGAGAAGGTGCGCAACAGTCCCTCGATCAATACCGACAGACCGGTCTCCCGCCAGCACGAACTACGCTATCTCGACTACTACGGCTATTCCAGCTATTGGGGCGGGGCAGGGCTCTGGGGTGGAGGCTACTACCCCGGACTCTTGATGCCGGGCTATGCCGGCCCCTCGAGCACCTTCTACGCGGCGCAGGCCGAGACCGCCCGCTTGAACGCCAAGCTCGAGGCCGCCAAGCGTCAGCAAGAGGACGACCCGCATCTGCGCAGCGCTCAAACCGTGCTGGGCTATCACCTCGTCGCAACCGATGGCGAGCTAGGACATGTCGCGGGAGTCCTCGTCGACGACCAGACCTGGGCACTGCGCTACCTCGTCGTCGAAACAGGCCACTGGTGGGCCGGCCACCAGATCTTGATCGCACCGCGATGGATCGCAGAGGTGAGCTGGAAGACTTCGGGCATCTCGGTCAATCTGACGCGCCAGGCGGTGCACGACGCGCCGGCCTACCTGGCCGCCGAGCCCCTATCGCGCGAGGCGGAGATCCTAATCCATGAGCACTACAACTACCCGGGATACTGGATCGATGAACCCTCCTGGGGGCCGCCGCACTCGGCAGAGGAGCCCATCGCGCCGGGGACCTTCGCATTCCTCACCCAGCCATCCCCGAATTAAGCCGTCTTCCATGGGCTCCAGTCACCCGGCGAAGCCGATCTCTCTAGTGCGCAAGAGCGCAAGAAGGCAGCATCCATGAGCAGCACACAACCCCTCCTCACGATCGGAGAACCCCTTGCCGACACGATCCAGGCCAACCTGAACGAGCATTGGAAGCTCTATCTGGGTTCAGGGATCCTGATGGTCCTCTTGGGGGTCGCTGCAATCCTGCTGCCGATCATATCGACTCTCGAGATCGAGATGCTCATCGGCTGGCTCCTGATCCTGGGTGGCGTATTCCGGTCCTTGACCGTACTGAAGCGCCGACACGTCGCGGGCTTTGGGATGTCGCTCTTAAGCGGCATCCTCTCGATCTGCCTGGGATTGATCCTGGTCGGACGTCCATTGCAGGGAATGCTCACGCTGACCATCCTGCTCACGGTCTTTTTTGTGATCGAGGGCGTCTCGGCCGTGCTGGTCGCGCTCGAAGAGCGCCGTCAGCGCCATCCCTGGGGCTGGACTCTCTTTAACGGTATCATCGACGGGTTGCTCGCCTGCCTCATCTGGCAGGGCTGGCCGAACGACGCGACCTGGATCATCGGGCTTTACGTCGGGATCAACATGATCTTCCTCGGTTTCCCCTTGATCCTGCTGGCCCTGGCCGCGCGTCGCGCCCAGACGCGCAGCGCATA
>CAJCID010000057.1 GCA_903970305.1 Rhodospirillales bacterium
CGCTTGCTCCGGGTCGTCTTCGGTGACCAGACGCAGCCACGTTTCGGTGCGATGCCGGCGAAACGCCAGCCAGTGATCCAGAAACGCCACGACCAGGTCGGCGTGATCCTTGAAGTGCCAGTAGAAACTGCCGCGGGTTACACCAAGCCGTCTGGCCAGCACCAGAATCCTCAGATTCGAGAAACCGCCTTCGGCGACGGCATCGGCTGCAGCGCGTACCCATGCGTCGCGATTGAGCAGGTCGCGATCGGCACGCTGCTTCGGATTGCCCAGCGTCTGCTCATCCCGTTTCAAGACGCTGACCTCAGAGCATGAGAAAGGGGCAGGATGCAACCGTTGCGCACAGCACGGGGCCGCCTTAGCGGATCATCGCGCCACCGTCGGCGACGATGGTCTGACCGGTCATGTAGCGCCCCGCAGCGCTGGCTAACATCACGGCGATTCCTCCGATGTCCTCGGGCTCGCCGATGCGCCTTAAGGGCAGTTCCTTCTCGAGCATCGAGCGCACCTTCGGGTCCTCGTGAATCGCCCGCGCAAAGTCGGTCCGAATCACGCCCGGGGCGATGCAGTTCACGCGGATGTTCTCGGGGCCCCACTCGACGGCAAGATTGCGCGCAAGCTGCATGTCGGCCGCTTTCGAGACATTGTAGGTACCGATGACCGCCGAGCCGTGGAGTCCGCCCACCGACGAGACGAGGATGATGGCGCCGTCGCGCCGGGCGGCCATGTCGGGTCGCACCAGGTTCGCCAGCCAGATGCTGCTCAACACATTGTTGTGCATCACCTTCTCGAAGACCGCATCGGTCATCTCGGCCGTCGGTCCGTAGTAGGGATTGGTCGCGGCGTTGCACACGAGAATGTCGATGGTCCCGAAGGCTCTCCGCGTGGCGCCAACGAGATGTTCGAGCTGCGCCTTCTCGCTGATGTTGGCGGCGATCGCCAGCGCTTGGCCGCCGGCGGCGCGGATCGAGGCGGCGACGGTCTCGCAGGCGTCGGCCTTGCGGCTCGAGATCACGACGGCCGCGCCGGCCAAGGCGAGCTGCTCGGCGATCGAGCGTCCGATCCCGCGGCTGGACCCCGTGACGATCGCCACCTTGCCGTGCAGATCAAAAATTTTCATGAGTCGTCATTCCCCTGGGAAGACTCGCCGCCGGACCCGATACGGCTCCCAAACAGTAGTGTATTGGGTGGTGTCCGTCAAGACGGTTTCCTACAGACAGGGCACTGCTGACCGCCCATGACACAGGGGTGAGAGACGCCTAGCGTTTGCGTGAGAACGTCGGGGGCAAGAACGCCGGGCCGAGCAGGGGGCCTATGCCACTGCCCTCGCTCTAGGCGGCTTCGGCGACATCATCGAAGTCGCCCGGCCGGGTCGAATCGCCGGCAGGCTTTAGCCCCAAGAGGCCAAGGGCCACGGTGGCCACGACACCTACCAGGATATTCAGGACCAAGGCATACAGGGCCGCATAGCCTGGCATCGTCAATCCGAAAACCTGAAGCGCGTAGGTGGCATTCTTAAAGCCGCTCTGATACGCGACCCAAGTGCCAAATCCGATCCCCGTAAGCCACCCCAAGAGCAACGCGCGATGGTCCAGGGCACGCGTGTACAAGCCCAAGATGATCGCAGGCAGCGTCTGGATGATCCAGACCCCGCCGAGCAATTGGAGCTGGATTGCGAACTGCTGGGGCACGCCGACGATGAAGATCAAGGCACCGATCTTCACCACCAAGGAGACAATCTTGGCCACCTGGGTCTCGCGCGCAGGGGTGCAGTCGGGCGCGATGAATTCGCGATAGATGTTGCGCGTAAAAAGATTGGCTGCTGCGATGGACATGATGGCTGCCGGAACCAGCGCACCGATGGCAATGGCCGCGAAGGCCACGCCCACGAACCAGGAGGGGAACATCGCCAAGAACAGACCCGGGACGGCAAACTGGGCCTTGTAGGTCTTGAAGTAGCCCGCATACTCGGGCATCTTGTCGATCCCTGCGGCATAGGCCATGAAGCCCAACAGTGCCAGCAGTCCAAGCAGCAGCGAATAGGCCGGCAAGAGCAGCATGTTGCGCCGGATGGTGCTGCCGCCCCTCGAACTCAGGATGGCTGTGACCGAGTGTGGATAGAGAAACAGTGCCAAGGCCGATCCCAAGGCAAGCGTCGTGTACGCCGAGTAGGCATTCAGGCTGTCCCCGGAGGGGGCCTTGAGCAGGAGCCTGTCAGCGGGAATCTTGGCGAAGATCGCCGCGAATCCGCCGAGCTTCGCCGGGATGACGATCATCGCGACGATGATCGTGATGTAGATCAGAAGATCCTTGACGATGGCAATTAAGGCCGGGGCGCGCAGCCCGCTCGTATAGGTGTAGGCCGCGAGAATGATGAAACTGATGACCAGGGGCAATTCGCCCACCAGCCCCTCGGTCGGAAAGCCGAGCGCCGCGATGACCACCTGGATGCCGACGAGCTGTAAAGCGATGTAGGGCATGGTCGCGATGATGCCGGTCACGGCGATCGCCAGCGCGAGCAGCGGGCTGTTGTAGCGCCCGCGCACAAAGTCGGCCGGCGTGATGTAGCCGTGGCGCTTGGATACCGCCCATAACCGCGGCAGCACCAGAAAGCCGAAGGGATAGATCAAGATCGTATAAGGGACGGCAAAAAAGCCGACCGCGCCGGCACCGAAGACAGCCGCCGGCACGGCAATGAACGTGTAGGCGGTGTACAGGTCGCCCCCCACCAGAAACCACGAGACGACAGTACCAAAGCGCCTGCCAGCTAAGCCCCACTCGTGGAGCGAGGAGAGATCGCCGCGCCGCCAGCGGGCGGCAAAGAACCCCAGCAGGGTGACAAAGAGAAAAAAGAAGACAAATACGGCGATAGCGACTGTGTCCATCAGGGTCTCTCCGTGAAAACTAGGGCTTGGTCATCGCATGGACGACGGCGATCACGGCAGAGCAGATGAGGACCCAGAGGAGCTGGTACCAGTAGAAAAAGGGAAAGCCCCACCAGGTGGGCTCAGCGGCGTTATAGAACGGCACCCAGAGCATGGCCAGATACGGCAAGAGCAGCAGCGCGTTCCAGGCCTTGTTTCGCCCCTTCTTTTGCATGCTTGTCCCCGAGGGTGTTGTCCGATATCGACTCGCGCGATCGGCGTCGCGCTTCAGCAAGATTTTACCGCGCGGGACAGGCCCGCCCCCCTAGGGTAATCCCGGGGCCGGGGGCGAGTCGCGGAGCAGGCTGCTGGGTGGAAACCTAGTGAAACCAGCGAGAGAAAAAGGACACGTCGCAGCAATCGCCCAGATACTCCACGGCAAACCACGTCAGAAACCCACAGACCACCCAGACGAGAAGGCACACGATCAGTAGGCGCCCCATCTTGGGGCTACTGGTTTTGTCAGCCATGTCGAACTCCTTTACTCTCCTTTACCAAGCCACTGCCGTCGAGATCGGGCCGGCCCGGCTGGCACTGTGCAATGGCCGCGCTAGCGGGTCAGAAGAACCGAAGCCCGGACGAGTCCGATCACCACGCGCGAGAGCACTTCCATGTCCCAGGGCATACCCCTGCGACGCACATCGAGCAAGAGGGCGGTGCGTACGGAGTTGCTATCGTTTAACACTTCGTGACGGTAGGTGTCATCCCACAACAGACTCTGACCGTCGCCAATGCGGTAGTCGCAGCCATCGATGTTCAAGACCGCCGCCGGCCGTCCATCTGGCGTGGTGGGCACGCAAAGTCCAAGATGGAAGCGGATGATGCCGCGAAACGGACCGCGATGGGGCGGAATGTGCTTGTGGGGTGCAAGAAAGGACAGCGACGCCGACAGGACATCGGGAGAGTCGTTGACGATACGGTCCAAAATCGGGCAAAGCTTCGCATTGCTCGCAATGCGTGCTCCATAGGCTTTGACTATCAGAATGCGCCAGTCGCGATCGTCATTGGCCGAGATGTCCTCCTGTGAAGGCAGGACCTCGTGAAAGCGCGGGATGTTGTGCAACTTCTCCGCAACTTCGAGTGCCTCATCACGCAGTTCGCGCCAGGCCTCGGTGAAGCGGGGTGCATCGGGAAAGTGGGTCGCTGGGTCGAGGACCGGAGGTCCCGAGAGCCGATGGTCATAGACACGCCGCACCAGGGAGCCGGCCTGCTCGTACAAGACATTCATTTAGTTCGAGTCACGAAGGGGATTCGATGGCTTGGGCAGCGGGGCCTTTGCCCGGCGCTTGCGCCCGAAGGCTGGCGCGGGAAAGGCGTCAGTCTGCCGTCCGCTCGAATCGATCTAACTTGCGCAAAGGCTGGAGTTTAGCTCAGACGCACGGCCGACTGGCCGTGCGTGAACAATTCATGACGGGAATCTGACAGTGCGCAGGATCCAAAATTGCCATCCGCCCGGTCTTTAATTGCGAGACGGGCGGTGATTGGGCGCTCCGTCCCGAAGCGCAGCGAGGCCCGTCCCGGGCCGCGCCAGCCTCAGTACGGGTGATAGAGGGCAGGGAATTGAAGCTTCAGATTAGCGACTTTAGGCAAATCATTCACGACGATATACATGCTTTCCGGGTGCAGACGGGCGTAATCCTGGTGATAGGCCTCAGCCGGATAGAACGCGACCAGGGGTCCGAGTTGGGTCACGATCGGATGGCTGAAAACCTTGGCCGCATCGAGTTGTTCGATATAGGCGCGCGCAATGCGGGACTGCTCGGGAGTGGTCGTGTAAATCGCCGAACGGTATTGGGTGCCCGAATCGGGTCCCTGCCGATTGAGCTCGGTTGGATCATGGGCCACTGAAAAGAACACCTGTAACAACTGTCCGTACGTCACCTTGGCGGGATCGTAGACGACTGAAACCGATTCGGCATGTCCTGTCGTACCGGTACTGACCGCTTCATAAGTCGGATTTTTCAGATCGCCACCGGAATATCCGGATGTCGCGCTGATGACGCCGTTGACGTGTTCGAACACGGCCTGCACCCCCCAGAAACAGCCGCCGGCAAAGACGACCGTGCGTGGCGCGCCAGGGGCCTGCGTCTCATCTACGGCAGGTGGAGGAAGCCGTGTCGACTGCCCTTCTGCACCGGCGATGCCATACGCGCAGAGTACGGCAAGTAGCGCAAGCGAGAACAAAGTCGCGAGTGATTTGAATCGGAGTAAAGCCATGAGGGTCACCAATTGTTGAGCGTAAAGATCAGTCGAACTCTGCTGGTATACCTTACAATCTTTCGACGCAGGACGCTAACTGCATGCCGCGGCGCCGGGGAATTCTAGACCGCATGCGCCAACGCGGGTGTTCCGCAAGCCGAGGAGTCTGCATGCAGCGTGCCGCAACCGCGTTTTTGGTGCTTGCCATGTCGTCGATCTGGTGTTGCCCAGCCGAGCCCCACGTGCCGAGTCTGCGGGAATGCGGCGAGGCGGGCGACTTCATCAAGAACGCCGCGTTGGGTCGCGACAACGGTCTGTCACGGGCCGCCTACATGGAGCACCTTCTGACCGATCTCGAACTGATCCGTAGCGTTCCAGTGGAGTTGCGCTGGTTCGTGCAGGATGACGACGACGCGGTGCTGCTGGTCACGGCGGCCCAGCAGGTCTTCGACCAGCCCCACACACCCGCCGAGCACCAAATTGCCTTCCTCACCCAGTGCCGTGCCCTGGCCACTTCCGGTCCGGGCTCGGCGCAGTCCCATCCTTAGCCCACTGTCGCGTGGGCCCCGATCGGGCCGAGTGGGGCTCTTCTGCGGTCCGACGATACAACCCCGTCAATCTTCATCCATGCCGAACTCAAAGGGGGCCGTGACGTGAAACGCAGTCGTCACTTGCCTGCCGGGCCAGCGAGGCAAGCCGCGCCCGTCGCGAGTCAGCGCGTCATCCTCTGGCTTGGCCAACAGATCGATCGGTGGTGGTATCTGCCCCTGTTGGCGCTCTTGGCAGGCCTGGACATGTTCATCTGGGTCGTGCCGACCGACGTTCTCGTGATCACGACGGCCCTCTTGCGTCCTGGGCGCTGGAGCCGGATTTGTACTCTGGTCGCGCTCGGGTCGGCCCTGGGGATGTGCGCCCTGGCCTACGGAGTGGGCCTGGGCAGCCCTTGGGTGAGCCGCATGCTCGAGTCCGTCGCGCTCTTGGAAGTCTCCTTTAAGGCAGCACGTTCGGCCACGCAGGCGAGCGGCCCCTGGGCGCTCTTTCTGGTGACGCTAAGCCCTTTCGTGCCGGCCCAGCCTGCCATCGCCTTGGCGGCCTTTTCGGGTATGAAGCCCGTTGCAGTGTTCTTGGTGGCGCTCCTGGGGCGCCTGTCCAAGTATGGCATCTACACTGCCATGGCGGCCAAGGCGCCGCACCTGGTGCAGGCGTTGGTCCAGCGCTAGTAGATCTCGGGCACGAACAGACTCGGTGGCACCGGCTGGCGATGGTAGTCCTCGTGATGCTCGCGCTCGGGCAAGACCACCGGTTCGTGGGCGATCTCCCGATAAGGCATCTGGTTCAGCAGGTGGTGCATGCAGTTCAGTCGGGCTTTTTTCTTATCGACCGCCTGGACCACCCACCAGCGGCTCTCGGGAATATGAGTCCGCTCGAGCATGATCTCCTTGGCCTTGGTGTAGTCCTCCCAACGGCGGCGCGATTCGAGGTCCATCGGGCTGAGCTTCCACTGCTTGAGCGGATCGTGGATGCGCGCGAGAAAGCGCAGATGCTGCTCCTCGTCGGTGATGGAAAACCAATACTTGATCAGTTGGATGCCCGAGCGCACGAGCATCTTTTCGAACTCGGGAACGGTTCGAAAGAATTCCTCATATTGTTCGTCAGAGCAAAAGCCCATGACGCGCTCGACGCCAGCGCGGTTGTACCAGCTGCGATCAAACAGCACAATCTCGCCTGCAGCCGGCAGGTGCGCGACGTAGCGCTGGAAGTACCACTGGCTGCGCTCGCGCTCGGTCGGCGCGGGCAAGGCCGCGACGCGGCAGACGCGCGGATTCAAGCGCTGGGTGATGCGTTTGATGACCCCGCCCTTACCGGCCGCATCGCGTCCTTCAAAGAGGATCACGACCTTGTGGCCGGTGGCCACGACCCAGTCCTGCAGCTTGATCAACTCGCTTTGCAGACGGAACAGCTCCCGAAAGTAGATGCGCCGCTCGAGGTCCGCTCGCTCACGCGCGGCACCCGCCACCTCGGGATCGCGATCCTCGATCTCCATCTCCAACTCCTCGTCGAGATTGTCGAGTAGATCGCGCTCGAGGCGCCGCACGAGTTCATCATCGTCTGGGGATGGGCTCCTGCTCATGGACTGTCTTTCCTTAAAGAGATGAGCGGCACCTGCCGCTCATCGTAACAAGAATGTCATACGGGCCGTTTCAATATGATGACGGCGGCCGCGTCCCGTGAAAAGCCCCCGGCGCAGCCGTTAGAGAAACTGCGCTGCGATATCCACCGTGGACTGCCGGCCGATCTGCTCGAAATGACGAGCGAGCCATGCCTGGGTCTCGCTGCGACCGGCATCGCGCAACTCGCACAGGAACCCCCATTCTGGGTCTGCTTTCGAGGCAACGCCATAGCGCGCCATCAGGGCGTCGGCCCGGATTGAATGGATGCGCATGAGCTTCATCTCGTTTGGGCCGACCTTGCCGGATTCAATCAGGCGGGTGACAAAGGCGATGGCGCGCATCTCGCGCATCAACGAGGAGTTAAAGCTGATCTCGTTGACGCGATTGGCGATCTCGGAAGACGTCTGCGGCAGACCCTCGCGCACGATCGGATTGATGTGGACGATCAGCACATCGGCAGACTGACTCTCATAGATCAGCGGAAAAATGGCCGGGTTGCCCATGTAGCCGCCATCCCAGAAGTACTCGCCACCGATCTCGACGGCCTGGAACAGGTGCGGCAGGCAAGCCGATGCCAGGACAGCTTCGATACTCGCCTGGCTCCGATCGAATAAGCGGATCTTGCCGGTCTCGACGTTGGTTGCGCACAGATAGAACCTGATCCCTTGGCTGCTCCGCAACTCCTCGAAGTCCACGGCGTCTTCGATGACCGAGCGCAGCGGATTGATGTTCAGAGGATTGAACTGGTAAGGCGAAAAAGCCCGGGTGATCGTCTCGAAGGTCCAGTACAGAGGCGAGTACTCCAGGGGGAGCGCACCCATCCAGCTGGCGAACCATGGGGGTCTTAGGCCACCCGGGTGGGCGGCCTTGGCGACGTTCTCCCAGAACCGATGCAAGGCACGGCGCGCCTCATCGGCTCGCCCGCGCCGCAATCCTTGGGCGAGCACCACTGCATTCAGGCTGCCGGCGCTGGTTGCGCTCACCGCCTCGAACTCGATCCGGCCGTCCTCCAATAGGGCGTCCAACACGCCCCAGGTGAAGGCCCCGTGGGCCCCCCCGCCCTGCAGGGCGAGATTGATGGATTTTTTCTGCGTGGCCTTGTTGCGGCCCTTCGATGTGGCGGCCATCGTTGTTCCTTCAAAGTCGAACTCTCCGAGCCCGCAAAGTGCCTGTGCCGGGCGCGCCAGAAGACGGCGCAGACGGCGCCCGGGCACTGCGCCTATCGCGCCCCCCGGCCATGGCGCACTGTGAAGCTGGAGCGCGCAAGCACACCTTGGTCGGGCCGAAAGCCCGTTCCCGACAGTTCGATGTGATCCGAAGCGAGCGCATAGATCGTAAACAAGTCATGGTGCGGCGGGTCACCGGCGGGCGGACAGGGGCCACCATAGGCACTCTCGCCAAAATCGGTCTTGCCCTCGCGTGCGCCCGCCGGCAAGAGCTTGGCGGGCTTGCTGCCGGCTCCCTCGCGCAGGCCGCGCGTCGTGGCAGGCAGCTTGTAGACCACCCAATGCCACCATCCCGCGCCACCCCTGGCATCCCGATCGAACACCGTCACGACAAAGCTGCGCGTGCCCTCTGGAGGGTTGGACCAGTTCAGAGCCGGCGACAGATTCTGGCCACGGCAGCCGTAGCCCTGGTAGACAAAACGCCCCGCGACGGTGGTGTTCGGTGCAAGTTCGGGGCGCTCGAAGCGAAACTCGGTGGCTTGCTCTCGACCGGCGGCCGAGGCCGGACCGAACGTCCCGAGGGCCCAGAACCCCGCGGCACAGGTCAGCCCCAAGCCCGCAGTGCGTCTCATTGTTGTCCCCCTTGTGTCGTGCCGGGCCGGCTTCATCGGGGCCGGGTCCATGCGCCCTCTGCGCTCCTCCTCTGGGCCGCCTTGGCTAGGCGCCTATGATGGCGCTTCGCTCTGACGGTGTCCATTGGGAAGGCGGCTCCTCGCACGCCCCAAGCTTTGCGCCACGCGCAGCGCTGCAAGATTTTTACAAACCGATGACTCTGGAGGATCATTGTTGCATCGCGGATGCTAGCCGCCGCAAGGGAGCGCGTTCCCTCATGAACTCAGATCGAAATCCCGAAGAGCTCATTCCCGCGCTTGAGCCGGCCACTTCCTTTGCCGATTCGGACCAGATTCGTTGGGTGCAAAGCGCACTGGGCATCGTCACCTGGGTCTGGATGCTCGAGACCAACGAGGTCCGCTGGTTTGGTGACCTCTCAGCGCTACTGGGCTTGCCGCCCGGGCGTTTTGCGGGGACGTTCCGGGACTACCTGAACTACGTGCATCCCGACGATGTCAAGCTCGTGCGCCAGAATTTCATCGAGTGCATCAAGGGTCGCAGGCCCTTCTTTCGCAATGAGGAGCGCGTGCTGTGGAGTGACGGAAGCATCCGCTGGCTGGAGATCTACGGACGCGCCGAAACACATCCCGGGGGAGGCGTACGCCGCATCCTCGGGGTCATCCGCGACGTGTCGGATCGCAAGGAAATCGAGAACGCCCTCGTCAAGTCGGAAGAGCTGTTCGCCAAGGTCTTTCGGTCCTCTCCGGCCGCCATTCTCGTGACGCGCCTCTCCGATGGCCTCATCCTGAACGCCAACCCCCATTTCGAGGAGATCACCGCCTACGAGGCCTCCGATGTGATCGGGCGCACGACCTCAGAGATCGGCCTGTGGTGCGACCCGGTGGACCGTGACCGCTGGATCGAGCAGCTCGCCAAGCGCGGTCTGGTGCGCGATTATCCGACCCGCTTTAACACCAAGGACGGACGCATCATCCAGGTCCTCATGTCCACGGCGCGCCTGAATCTGGAGGGCGAAGCAGGCGCCATCTCCTTGTCGCGCGATGTCACCGAGCAGGCCCAGACCCAGCGCAAGGCGATCGAGTCGCAAAGAAAGTACGCCACGGTCTTCGAGATCTGTCCGGAAGCGATGGCGATCACACGCGTCGACGGCGGCGCGATCATCGAGGTGAATTCGGCTTTCGTCAAGAAAATGGGCCGTAGCCGTGAAGAGACCCTGGGCCGCTCCGGCACGGCTGTCGGCATCTGGGCGCGCGAGGCGGACCGCAACCATGTGCTCGAGCGGGTTCAGCAAGACGGGGCGGTCTCGAACTATGAGACCCAGTTCGTCCATGCCAACGGCACCACCCATGATATTTTGCTGTCCGTCTCACCGCTCGAGTTCGAGGAACATCCCTGCCTGGTCTGGGCCTGGCGCGATGTCACGGAGATTCGCGCGGCTGAAAGAAAGCGCGCGGACAATGAAAGGCGTCATCGCGAGGAATTGCTGCGCCTGGCAAACGAAGACCGGCTCACGGGCTTGCCGAACCGAAACTGGTTGACGGACCAGCTCGCCCGCGCAGTTCAGTCCGCCCGGGAAGAGGCGAGCCGCTTTGCGATTTTGTTCATCGACTTCGACGGCTTTAAGCGCATCAATGACTCGATCGGACATGCCATAGGCGATGAGCTCCTGAAGGAGGCCTCGCGGCGCATCGAGAGGACACTGCGCGCGTGCGATCGTGTCGCACGCATCGGTGGCGATGAGTTCACGGTGCTGATGCACCAACTCGACGACGAGTCCGATGTCGTTGGGCTCGCGCATCAGCTCGTCAGGGCCTTCGATCAACCGTTCCAGCTGTCGAACCACGAACTGCGCATCGGCATATCGATCGGGATCAGCCTGTACCCGAAGGATGGCACAAACGGCGACGCACTCTTGCGCAGCGCCGATATCGCGATGTACGAGGCCAAGGCCAGCGGTCGCGGGCGCTATCACTTTTATACCGATGTCCTCTTTCAGCGCCTCACGCAACGCCTGGAGACAGAGCGTGCGCTCGACCAGGCGCTCGGCGCTGACGAACTCTTCTTGCATTACCAGCCCCGCATCGCGAGCGAAGATGGACGGCTCGTGGGATTCGAGGCGCTCCTGCGCTGGGACCATCCGAGCCTCGGACTGCAGTATCCGTCAAACTTCATCGCGCTGGCCGAGGAGACCGGTCTTATCGTAAGAATCGGCGAGCGCGTCATCGACATGGTGTGCGCGCAACTGGCCCTTTGGACCAAGGCTGGGCTTGCGATCGTACCCGTGTCGCTGAACATCTCCCCCCAGGAATTCCAGCGCACCGAACTCGCGCCGTGCATCGCTGCGGCGCTGGCGCGCCACGGCGTCTCGCCCGCCCTGCTTGAGATCGAGATCACCGAATCGTCGACCCTCGCGCCGCACTTCGACGCCCCGCGGCGCCTGGCCGAACTGCACACCTTGGGTCTGAAGGTGTTGATCGATGATTTCGGAACCGGCTACTCCTCGCTCTCGCAGCTCCAAAAGCTCGATGTCGACGTGCTGAAGATCGACCGTTCGTTCACGGCCGAACTGGGCGCCTCCCGGCATGGCGAAGTCCTGGTGCGCACCATCGTGGCCATGGCCAAGGCGCTGGACATGATCGTCGTCGCAGAAGGGGTCGAGACGCTCGAGCAATTCCAGATGCTGCGCCTTCTGGGGTGCGACGAGATGCAAGGCTATTTGATCTCGCGGCCCATGCCGGCAAGCGCAGTCCCAACCGTTTTGAACCGCACCTTCTTGCCCGGCACGACCTTCTGAAAGGGGATCGCGCAACACGGGGCGTGGCGCCCCGCCCGGGAGCAGAGCCTTTGGAAGAGTCCCCACGGTGCGAGCCGCTGACGTATACTTTGGGAGGAGAACAAGAAAAATGACCCGGGAGCACCGGGCCCTTGGTGACCTCGTGGAACGACCTTTCGATAGGAGGCGGGTTGTGACCCCATCGCCTGCGCAGAACCTCGACCTGAGCGAACTCTCGGACTTGGCACCCGAACTCGCGGCGACCTTTGCCACGATCGCCAGCGACATCGCTTTGGTCATCGACCGCGATGGCATCGTCTGCAACGTCTCCTTCGGGGGTACGCCGATCACGCCGGCAGGCGGAGACTGGATCGGCAGGGCGTGGGTCGATACCGTCACGGGTGAGACCCGCAACAAGATCGAGATGCTGCTCGAGGAAGTGCGTTCCAAGGGCGTCTCGCGACGCCGCGAAGTCAACCATACTAGCGAAGCCGGCACCGATATTCCGATGGCCTACGCGGCCATCCGGCTCGGGGAAGATGGCCCCGTCGTGGCCGCTGGCCGTGATCTGCGCGCAATCGCCGCGATTCAAAAGCGTTTCATCGAAACCCAGCAGGAGATGGAGAGGGGTTATTGGAAGCATCGGCAGTTCGAATCCCGCTACCGACTGCTCTTCCAGGTCGCCACCGACGCGGTCATCGTCGTGGACGCGCTGACGATGGAGGTCGTCGAGGCCAACGAAGCGGCCTTGGGGATGTTCCAGTGGAGTGCCAAAGACGCCCCGGGGCAGCCCGCCGGAGCCGGCATCGACGCCGCCTTTAGACC
>CAJCID010000058.1 GCA_903970305.1 Rhodospirillales bacterium
TCGATCTGTGGCTGGGCTGGCGCCGCGGCTGCCCTATCGAAGTGCGGCGCCAGACCGCGAAAAATTGGCCCGTGGGGGTCACGCAGAACGTGCAACTGCAGATCACGGCGAGCGGTCCGAGCGCTCACCTGGTCGGACGGATCTTTGATGCGGTTCCTGAGGCTTTCCGGTTCACGGGGCTGCCGTATCGCTTCGAGCTTGCTGCTCCGGGCGGGCATGAATTCAGCTACCCGGCCATCGCCCAGGAGCGCGGGCCGCACCGCTTCGGGCGACCCGAGATCCTGCTCGAGACGCCGCTTGGGCTCTGGTGCTCGCGTCACCGGATCGTGGCCGCGGGAAGCGATCCTCTCGTGAGGGTCTATCCAGACTTCGCCAAGATCGCCCAGTACACTCTGCTGGCCACCGATCACAGGCTCTCGCAAATCGGCTTGTTGCGTCGGCGCCGCCGCGGCGAGGGCATGGAGTTCCATCAGCTGCGCGAGTACCGACAAGGCGACACGCCGCGTCAGATCGACTGGAAGGCTACTGCGCGTCAGGGCAAATTGATTGCACGTGACTATCAGGACGAGCGTAACCAGCAGATCGTCTTCGTCGTCGACTGCGGACTGCGCATGCGCACGCGCGAGTCTCCCCTGGGCGGTGCGGCGGGTGAGTCGACCCTGTCGCACTTCGACCATGTCTTAAACGCCATGCTCCTCCTGTCTTATGTCGCGCTTCGCCAAGGCGACGGCGTCGGCCTGGCTACCTTTGCGCATCCCCAACCGCGCTTTGTCGCCCCGCGCCGCTCCCAGGCGGCACTGAACCACCTGCTCAATGCCGTCTACGACCTCGAGCCGACCAGCCAGACCCCGGATTTCTTGGTCGCGGCGCGTCTCGTCACGAGCCGGGTGCGCAAGCGTTCGCTGATCGTGTTGCTGACCAATTTGCGGGATGAGGATGATGACACGCTTCTGCCGGCGCTTGCCGTTCTGCAGCGCCAGCACCTCGTCATTGTCGCCAGTCTGCGCGAGCCCGGCCTGACAGCGCTACGCAGCCAGCGGGTCGCCCATTTTGAAGATGCACTTGCCTATGCGGCTGCGACCGAATACCTTTACGCTAGGCAGCGTTCGATCGCGACCTTGCGTAAGCGTGGCGCGCACTGTCTGGATGTAGCGCCCGCGGAGCTGCCGATCGGCCTCGTGAACCAGTACTGGAGCATGAAAAGTAGTGGCGTGCTCTGAACCGAATCCGAACCGAGGAGTCAAGCCGTGGCCGATCCGACCGATCAGAACGTCAATCCTTACCAGCCGCCCGCAGCCCGCGTTCTGGAATCGAACCTCCAGATGGGCAGCTTTGTACCCGGGGGGCGGTCCTGTCCCGCCGGAGCGGGGCTTGCCTGGATCGGCAAGGGCTGGACGCAGTTTTTAGCCGCACCGCTTCCCTGGATCGGGGTCACGCTCGTCTACGTGGTGGTGGTCTTGGTGATCTCGATCGTCCCCATCGTGTCGCTCTTCTCCTGGATTCTCTCGGTCGTACTGTTCGGTGGGGTCTATCTGGGATGTCGGGCGACCGATCGTGGCGAACCCTTTGAGATCCGCTATCTATTCGCCGGGTTTTCGGAGGGATTTGGCCGCCTTGCCGGCATTGGCGCGGTCATGATCGCGTTCAACTTCGCCTTCCTGATTGTGATCGGCATTCTGTTCTTCGTCGGTCTGGGCCTCTCGGCCTTCCCCGACTTCGCCAATCTGAGCGCCCACTGGGAGGACCTGAGCAGCGCTCTCGGATTGGTCGCACTCCTCTTGATTCTGATGCTGATCTATCTCACGTTTCTCTCTATGGTGGGGCTCTTCGCGCCCATTCTGTCGGCCGTCTATGACCAGCCCGTCCTCGAATCCTTGAAGGGCAGCTTTACGGGATCGCTGCGCAATCTCGGCTCGCTCACCGTGTTCGGGCTCGCGTGGATCGTTCTGTGCTTTCTGTGCATTCTGACCCTCGGGCTTGGCTTTCTCATCCTGGTTCCCGTCACCTGGGCCGCAATCTATGCCGCGGCGCGTGACATCTACGAGAACTGATGCAGGCGCTCGATTCCGCACGGGACATCTCGACTCCCGAGGGTTGCAACCTGACGCTGCGGCTGGCCGGGCCGGTGGTGCGCTCGCGGGCGCTTTTCATCGATGCCGCCATTCGTGCGTTGATCCTGATCGTCGCAAGCCAGATCCTGGCCTTTACGGGCCAGCTGGGTCCGGGCCTGTTCATTCTGCTGACCTTCGGTCTCGAGTGGTTCTATCCGATACTTTTCGAGGTCTTTAGCCGAGGCGCGACACCCGGCAAGAAGCTTTGCCAACTCGTTGTGCTGCATGACGATGGCACCCCTGTCGAGTGGGGCGCCTCGTTCGTGCGCAACACCTTGAGAGCGCTGGATTTTCTGCCGCTGCTCTACGGGGTCGGGCTCATCACGATGCTGATCGGTAACGGGTTTCAGCGCTTGGGCGACCTCGCTGCGGGTACGGTCGTCGTCTATCGAGATGATCCGGAAGCACCTGTAGCACTGGCGGTGAGTTTCACTGACGTCTCCTCCCCGGTCGCCCTGAAGCTTGATGAACAAAGGGCTCTGATCGACTTTGTCCGGCGCTCGAGTTCGCTCACCGAGGAACGGGCGGAGGAATTGGCGCTTCTTGCCGGGCCCCTCGTCGAGGGACTGCCAGCGGCGGCGGCACGACGGCGCTTACTGGGACTGGGCCAGCATCTTATCGGGCAGACCCGCTAGGGTTGCTTGGCAGACGTTTATGCGTGTCCCGATCTCCGAGCCCAGACCGAGGGATCGACCACTATCACTTGGGCTCCGAGCGACGACGCGGAGTCGACTTCAACCCCGGCTCTGTGCCTCCGATAAGCGCCAAGCGCCGAGCGCGTTCCCCCTGGATGAGCGCTCGAAGGGCCTCTCGAAGGAGCGTTGATTTTTCCGTCGCGCGTAACCTCGAACCAAAAAAAGCCCCGCCGAAGCGGGGCCGATACGTCGTGGGATGGACCCGATTACATGTCCATGCCCATGCCACCCATGCCACCCATCCCGCCGGGCATACCGCCACCGGCTGCTGGCTTGTCTTCAGCCAGTTCCGCC
Source organism: Rhodospirillales bacterium (assembly GCA_903970305.1). GTDB lineage: Bacteria > Pseudomonadota > Gammaproteobacteria > Burkholderiales > Burkholderiaceae_D > BOG-994. Next base: position 3,101 of record CAJCID010000058.1, read on the forward strand.
ACCATTGCATCGGTGGTGAGGATGAGACCTGCGACCGAGGCCGCGTTTTGCAGAGCCATGCGGGTCACCTTGGCCGGGTCGAGCACGCCCAATTCGACGAGATCGCCGTAGGTGCCGTTTGAGGCGTTGTAGCCGTAGTTGCCCTTGCCTTCAAGAACCTTGTTCATGACGACCGAGGGCTCATCGCCCGAGTTCGACACGATCTGGCGCAGGGGTTCTTCGACAGCGCGCAGGACGATCTTGATGCCCGCGTCCTGGTCGTGGTTGTCGCCCTTCAGATCCTTGATGGCCTGCCGTGCGCGCAGGAACGCGACGCCGCCTCCGGGGACAATCCCTTCTTCCACGGCAGCGCGCGTGGCGTGCAGAGCGTCTTCGACGCGGGCCTTCTTCTCCTTCATTTCCACTTCGGTTGCAGCACCGACCTTGATCACGGCGACACCACCGGCGAGCTTGGCAACCCGCTCCTGGAGTTTTTCACGATCATAGTCCGACGTCGCTTCCTCGATCTGGACGCGCACTTGCTTGACGCGCGCTTCGATCGTGGCGGCATTGCCGGCTCCATCGATGATGGTGGTGTTTTCCTTCGCGATTTCGACGCGCTTGGCTTGGCCCAGATCGTTCAGCGTTGCCTTCTCAAGCGTAAGCCCGACTTCCTCGGCGATGACTTGGCCACCGGTCAGGATGGCGATGTCCTCGAGCATGGCCTTGCGACGGTCGCCAAAGCCAGGGGCCTTGACGGCGCAGGTCTTCAGGATGCCGCGGATGTTGTTCACAACCAGGGTCGCGAGCGCTTCGCCTTCGACGTCTTCGGCGATGATCAGCAACGGACGGCCGGCCTTGGCGACTTGCTCGAGCACGGGAAGCAGATCACGGATGTTCGAGATCTTCTTGTCGAACAGGAGCACGAAGGGATTGTCGAGGGCGACAACCTGCTTGTCCGGATTGTTGATGAAATAGGGCGACAGGTAGCCACGGTCGAACTGCATTCCTTCGACGATGTCGAGCTCGTTGTTCAGCGACTTGCCGTCTTCGACGGTGATGACACCTTCCTTGCCCACTTTTTCCATGGCATCGGCGATGATCTTGCCGATATCTGCATCGCTATTGGCCGAGATCGAGCCAACTTGTGCGATTTCCTTGCTGGTCGTGGTCGGCTTGGAGATTTTCTTGATTTCGTCGACGATCGAAACCACAGCCTTGTCGATACCGCGCTTCAGATCGGCTGGATTGAAACCAGCGGCGACATACTTGAAGCCTTCACGCACAATCGCCTGAGCCAGTACGGTGGCGGTCGTCGTGCCGTCACCGGCGTTGTCCGAGGTCTTCGAGGCCACTTCCTTGACCAGTTGGGCACCCATGTTCTCGAACTTGTCCTTCAGTTCGATTTCCTTGGCTACCGAGACACCGTCCTTGGTCACGGTCGGGGCGCCAAAGGAGCGCTCCAGCACGACGTTACGGCCCTTCGGGCCGAGGGTGACTTTGACAGCATTGGCCAGGATGTTGACGCCATTGACGATCTTGGCGCGCGCATCGTCGCTAAAGAGAACTTGTTTTGCGGGCATTTCGTAACTCCTGAAATCTTTTGACTAGGGAATGGGGGTCTGAACTACGCGGCTTTGATGTTGGCGCCAGCCTTGCCTTCAACGACAGCCATGATGTCTTCTTCGCGCATCACGAGCAGTTCGTTGCCGTCGACTTTGACGGTTTGGCCGGAATATTTGCCGAACAGGACGCGGTCACCAACCTTGACTTCCAGAGCGCGAATCGAGCCGTCATCGAGGAGCTTTCCCTTGCCGATGGCGAGGACTTCCCCTTGATCGGGCTTCTCGGCAGCGTTGTCGGGAATGACAATTCCCGAGGCCGTCTTGGTTTCCTGATCCAGGCGTTTGACAATGACGCGGTCGTGCAGCGGACGAAGGTTCATGTATAATCTCCTTTATTTTCAATAACTTAACGATAAGACGCGAGGGTGAGCGCCTTGGCGAACCGGGGTAACACGCACAGCGGACTATTAGCACTCACCACCGATGAGTGCTAATTATACGGAGGATTCAAGGGAATTCAAGCGGCTTGCCCTGTCGGCTGCCAATAAGGTTGGCATCTTTGCCAATTAGGTTGACAGGGTGGGGGCCGCTCGGTCGACGGAGCCTCTGGCGGTTCGATGAACGATGACCCACGAGTCGGAGTCGGTGTACGAATGGCTTTAGCCAGATACCTTAGCTCGGGTCGCGGGTCCGGAAACCAGCGCCTGCTGGAGGCGGCGATAGAAACCGTCGCTGACGAAAATGAGAAGCCTATCGTCCATTCAGATCGGGGTGGTCACTACCGGTGGCCTGGCTGGCTCACCCGCATTGCTGAAGCGAAGCTTATTAGATCGATGTCGCGCAAAGCCTGCTCGCCGGATAATGCGGCCTGTGAAGGCTTCTTCGGCAGACTGAAGACGAAAATGTTCTATCCGAAATATTGGCGTTCGACGACCGTCGCTCAGTTCATCGGGGACTTGGACACCTACATTCGCTGGTACAACGAGAAGCGCATCAAGCAGTCCCTTGGCTATCTCAGCCCCATCGAATACCGCGAAAGCCTGGGACTAACAACGTAAACCGTCCAAGAAAACGTCCGCATCCCCAGTGGGTCAGATTTAAACGGAAATCAACAGGCGACGCCCATGCATAGGCGAGAGGTCCATATTGCCTAAATGGCGACGAATTGTAGCGGCCTAGTCCTAGTCCTAGTGTCAATGGCCCTCGCGCCGGGTAGCTTGTTCAATGACGTCCGGCGCGAAGACCGCTATTTTCCAACACCTGTTGGAAAAATGCCGGGACCGGACGTGATTGCGTGTTCACCGACCCGAAGAACCTGGAGCGGGAAGCAGACAATCTGACGTCACGTCAGATTGTCTGGCCACGATGCCGGTTAGCCCTTGGGTGAACTCTCGGCCGCCTCATCAGCCTCGGTGTCGTCGGCAGGCTCCTCGGCGAAGGCCTCCCGTACCGCCTCCACCAAGGCATTGGCCCGTTCGGGGAACTGATCGAGCACCGGGAATTCGCGCCTGATCTTTCCCGAGATCCGGAAATTGTTCTCCCGGATGGAACGGATGATCCGATCGATATCCTGGTCAGGCCCCTCGATAAACTCCTTCACATCGCGGCGGGCCCGGTCATGATTGCGGAGGAACAGGAGCTCACCGCGCATTTCGCGGGACACCGTTTCCTCGATGACCGCGCCCAGATACTCGACATGCGACGTGAAGTCCGTGTAGCGCCACGCCAGCGCGGCATCATCGTAGGCGTCGAACTCCAGGTTGGAGCGCACCCCGTCCTCATACACTTTGGCGTCCCCAAACCGGTAGGCATCCCGATATCGGGACAGGAGCGGACGCGAGAACGTCTCCAGCACCCGGTCATAGCCCGCGCGCAGCTGCGTCGAATCCGTGATGGCGGCCGACACCGGCAGGATGAAGGGCTCGGGCACCGCTTTGTCGCGGCGCAGGGTGTCGTTGATGAGAAAGCGCGACACCCTGCCATTCCCGTCCGCTAGCGGGTGGATGTAGACGAACCCGAAGCTTGCCACCGCGCTGCGCGCAATCGTCGGCTGCTTTGCCGTGCGCGCGAGAAAAGCTTCGAGACCGGCGAGCATTTCCGGCGTCTGGTCCCACCTGGGTGCGATGTAGTCGACTACCTGGTGGTACGCATCGGTATGGCCTACGAAGACCGGCGACTGGCGGGCGCCGCGGGCTGTCGCCGCCTCGCCCAGGATCTCGTCCTGCAGCCGCCTGAGATTCTCGGCGACCAGCGGCCGATCGAAGCGGCCGGTGTGACGCTCCATCGCCGCCGCGAACCGCTTGATGCGCGAGCTGTCATCTTCATGCTCGATCGCAAAGCTCGCCCGGCTCTCTTTCACGGTGAGCCAGACCGCCGTTCGCATGAGTAGCGGCGCGCCAAATTGATTCTCCAGGCGCTTCAGCTCCGCGCTGACGTCGTACGCGACTGCCTTCTTGACCTGGTTGACGAGGCGCACCGTAGGGCAATAGCCCGGCACTCCGGGAAAGTTATCTCGAACTCGCCAGCGCCTGGAGATCTTCGTAGTCTCCGGCGAGGATGCCGTCAGATAATCGTCTGCTGGGAGAGCGTCGACGTACGGGCCTGATTTCACCCCCTCGAAAGCCAAATGCCCGCCGGTCAACCACTCATAGATAAAGCCGGCTCGCCGGGCGTATTGGCCTCGCGCCTCGGCCTGAACCCAGGCCTCGAGATCCTCGATATGTATCGCTCGGAAGAGCCGGGCAAGGAACTCGAGATTTACCCCCTCGTGTTTCAGGGCGAATTCCAGTTGGCCGCGCAGTCCCGGCTCGCGCGGCCGGTAGTGCGGCCTGAACACGCGCACCCCGCGACCATCGTCCTCTGATCGCGCCGCGCTGGTGCCGAGGAAGCTTTTGGCAGGCAAAGGCTGGACACAGCGGACGCCGTATTCTCGCTCAAGCCAGGTATAGCCTACTTCTTCGTGACTCATTAGACCTCGATTCGGCGCCAAAGTGCGCCTGCGCGTTCCGAAACGCGCCTGATCAGGCGCAGAAATACCAAAGTGCGCCTGGGTGATTATGCGCGGTTGCACGGGTCTTTGCCATGCTTAAACGCGCCTGATTCTGCCAAAACGCGCCCAGCTGCCTGACTTCACGCCAAAGTGCGCCAAGAGAGGGGTGTGCAGTGTGGATATATTGCCCCTGAAATGGGAGAGCCCTTTTGAGTGCGTGCTCTGGTGGGGCGGTTGAGCCATAGGTCGAAAGGATGGAAAGAGTCCTTCAAGAAGGCGCTTTAACCCGCCTTTCCGAAAGTGACAGACTTATTGGCAAAGCCTCGATGAGGGGTGGTGGCAAAGCTACAAAAAGCTAATTAAATCAGGGGTGCCGCCTGACAAGCTTATTGGCAGCCGACATGCCCGCTCGGACTGAGTTAAACCCTGAAATTGCAGTCCGAGCGGATTTGTCGTTCGGGCGCTACCGGGAAGGGGGGCTTTCGTTCTAAGCCCCTCGTTGGGGCAATGCCGCCCTGTCGATCCAGCTAGCGGTGCGCCCTTGGGCCCTGATCGCGCAGCACACCCTCGACGAGCTCCATGTTGAACGCTTCCATCGAGTCGATGACAGAGTCCGCCAGCGCGCTGAGATCGGGCGCAAGAGTAAATCCCGGACTGGGCGCGGCGATGATCCTCATGCCTGCCGCATGCAGGGACAGGATCCCAGCGCCGGAGTCTTCGACGCCCACCGCGTCAGACGGTGCGACGCCGAGTCTGGCGAGGACCTTCTGATAGATCTCAGGGTGTGGTTTGCCGTGTCGGGTGTCGTCCCCGTAGCCGACGACTTCAAAGTACTCGGCTAGACCCGTGCGCTTCAGAACCCAGTCGATCAACGCTGTCGGCGATCCCGATGCGAGACCGAGCCGGTAGCGACTGGCTGAGAGCTTGACGGCGGCGACTGCACCGGGACGCACCGGCAAGTTCACCGTGTATTTGCCGATGAGTCGATCAATGATCTCGCGCGCGACCTCGCCCGCGCTCAACTGTAATTGCATGCGTTCGACCATGACCTTGGCCCAGTCCGCGGTGCTGCGACCCATGGTTGCAACCTGGTCTTCTTTCGACCAGGTCTTGCCCAGGCTTTGAGCGAACTCCTCGCGCACCTCGCGCCAGAGATGCTCCGACTCGATCAGCACGCCATCCATGTCGAACACAACCGCCTGCATCATCGCAGCGCTCCTGGTCGCAGCATCTGGATATGGGCCGATGTCCGCGATCACATGGTCGGCCGCACAACCTACTGGTCGAGAATGCCCTCGTTCAATTCGATTCTCGCTCGATCGAGAGAGCGTAGAGCGGGTTGGAGGATAAGGGTCATGCTCCCGCAACCCCGTGTGAACCTCGCTCGCCTCCTGATCCCCTCAGCGCGCCGAGGGTTGCGGCGTCGCGCCGGGCGGCGATCCTCGCGGATCCCGCCCAGGCGCTGACTTAGGCCTTCTTGGCCGGTCGAGGTTCGGCCTTCCAGGTCTTCAACAGCTCGTCATAGTCGATGGTCTGACCGGGGGGCTTCTCGTTGGCAAGCTTGCGCTGGGGCGCGAGGTTACCGTCCTTGACCGCCCTGTCGTACCAGTACTCTGCCGTCTTCTCCTCATTCAGCTTGGGCCCGAGCTTACCCTGGACCCCGGACTTCTCAAGGCGCGCCATGATCGAGTCCTGCGCCGCGGCCAGGCCGTCCATCGCCTGCTGTGGCGTGGCCTCACCCGAGATGGCCTTCGAGACGTTTTGCCACCACACTTGGGCGAGCTTGCCGTATTCGGGCACGTTCACGCCGGTGGGCGTCCAAAGCTTACGCGCCGAGCTGCGGTAGAACTCGACCAGGCCGCCGGTCTTGGGAGCGATGGCCGTCATCGCGTCAGACCAGATGTCGCTCTCGCGGATCAGGTGCAATGAGGTGACCGCCTTCTTCAGAGTCACGGTCTTGGAAACGCAGAACTGGGCATAGAGCCAACCCGCCTTGATATTCTCCAGCGGCGCATACTTCAGCATCGTCCAGCATCCCTGGTCCTGATACCCGAGCTTCATCCCTTCCTTCCAGTAGGCGCCGTGCGGACTGGGTGCCATGCGCCACTTTGGTGTTCCGTCGGCGTTCATGACCGGCAGGTTCGGGACGGTCAGCGCGTGCGTGAAGGCGCTGTACCAGAAGATCTGCTGCGCCACGTGGCCCTGCCCGGGAACCGCGCCCGCTTCGAGGAAGTCCATGCCGGCCGCTTCCGGAGGCGCGTACTTCTTCAGCCATTCGACGAACTTCGTCAACGCGTAGACCGCCGCCGGCCCGTTCGCGTCACCACCGCGCGTGATGGACGAGCCGCGCGGAATGCCGTCTTCCATGCGGATACCCCACTCGTCAACGGGCCTGCCGTTCGGCAGACCCCGATCCCCGGAACCGGCCATGGAGAGCCACGCGTCGGTGAAGCGCCACCCGAGCGAGGCATCCTTCTTGCCGTAGTCCATGTGGCCATAGACACGTTGCCCGTCGATTTCCTTGACGGTATTGGTGAAGAAATCGGCGATATCCTCGTAGGCGGACCAGTTAACCGGCACCCCAAGGTTGTATCCATATTTCTTCTTGAAGCCGTCCTTGATCTCAGGGCGCTGGAACCAGTCATAGCGGAACCAGTACAGATTGGCGAACTGCTGGTCCGGCAGCTGGTACAGCTTGCCATCGGTGAAGGTCGCAAACGACAGGCCGATGAAGTCATTCAGATCCAGGTTCGGGTTCGTCACGGCCTTGCCTTCATTGGCCATGAAATCAGTGAGCGAGCCGCCGACGATGTCGTTGTAACGCGGATGCGTGCCGATGAAATCCGAGTCATTCATCCAGAAATCGTAGAGCGGTTTCCCCGACTGGATTTCCACTTCGATCTTGTCGACCAAGAGCCCCTCGTCCATCATTTCGTGATTGACGGTGATGCCCGTGATCTCCGCAAACGCCTTGGTCAGGGTCTTCGACTCGTACTCATGGATACTCAGAATCTCCGATACGCACTTCACGGTCTTGCCTTTATAGGGCTTGGCCGCATTGATGAACCACTCCATCTCGGCCATCTGCTGCTCTTTGCTCAAGGTCGACGGTTGAAACTCCGAATCGACCCATTTCTTTGCAGCGTCCACCTGTTGGCCATAGGTCACGGTCGGGGTCAAGAGTGCTGGCGCACCGACCGCCGCAGTGGCCGCGGCTGCCGCCGCGCCTTTCAATACCTTACGTCGATTGTCATCCATTTATGTCTCCTCCACAGCTGCTCCCGCACAACCGGTGCGGCGGTTGCTACTTCCACCACGCGGGCGCGGCGGACGTCTTGCAAGTCATGCAAGCCTGAACATGGCAATGCCGAAAGCGACGGCAATACCCAACGGGTACCAGAGCGGCCCCCCTCCGAGCCGCATCCAGACAATGAAAATAAAAGCTGCTCCAATCATCGAGACAAAGAAGCGATCGCCGCGGGTGGTCTCGAAACCGAGGATGCCCTTGCGAGGCGTCTCGGGCCGGTATACCGCAAGCGCCGTCAGAATGAAGATGGCCAGGAAGACGAAACCAAAAAAGATCGCCGTCTGCCAGGTCCATGCCATCCACGCGAAGTTCACAGAGCGCTCCTTCTTAGACCCGACCAAGGGCGAAGCCCTTGGCAATGTGATTGCGTACGAACCAGATGACGACCGCGCCCGGAATCATGGTCAACACGCCCGCCGAGGCCAGGAGCTCCCAATCCATCCCGGCTGCGGAATAGCTGCGCGTCATGACCGCTGCAAAGGGCAGCGCGTTCGATGCCGTCAGGGTCGTCGCGAGCAGCTGCTCGACCCAGGAGAACATGAAGCAGAAGAACGCCGTCACGCCGATCCCGTTGGCGATCAGCGGCATGAAGATGCGGATGAAAAAGCGCGGGAAGGAGTAGCCGTCGAGCGCTGCGGTCTCATCGATCTCGCGTGGCACACCGGCCACGAACCCCTCAAGGATCCACACCGCCACCGGAACGTTGAACAGGCAGTGTGCGAGCGCCACAGCCCAGACCGTATCGAACAGTCCGAGTGCGAAGTAGAGGTTAAAAAACGGCATCGCATAGACGGCGGTCGGTGCCATGAGGTTGGTCAGGAGCCAGAAGAATAGATGCTTGTCGCCGACGAACCGGAAGCGATTGAACGCGTAGGCGGCCGGTAGCGCAACGGTCACCGAGATGATCGTGTTGATGACGACATAGGTCAGCGACACGCCAAAGCCATGCACCCAGGTCGGGTCGTGGAAGATGGCGACGTACTTCTCGAGCGTCGGATGGACGGGCCAGGGTGCCATGCGCGACATGATGTCTTCATTGCTGCGCAGACTCAGATTGATCAGCCAGTAGATGGGCAGCAGCAGACCCGTGATATACAGGGCCAGTACGATCCGGGCCAGCGCGCCGCGCCGCATCAGGGGTTCCCCCGACGGTCGAGCTGGGTCATGATCGTAAAGAAGATCCAACACAAGGTGATCGTAATGAGGTTGTAGACCAGTGACATCGCCGCAGCATTGCCAAGGTCGACCTGCCCCAGGGCGATCTTGACGAGATCGATCGACAGGAAGGTCGTGGCGCTGCCAGGGCCACCACCCGTCACCACGAAGGGCTCCGTGTAGATCATGAACGTCTCCATGAAGCGTAACAGCACGGCAATGACCAGGACCTTTTGCAGCTTGGGCAACTCGATGTAACGGAAGGTAGCCCAGCGGCTCGCTCCGTCGATCCTTGCCGCCTGGTAGTAGGCATCCGGTATCGCGCGCAGTCCGGCGTAGCTCAAGAGCACGACCAAGGGTGTCCAGTGCCAGACATCCATGACGACGATCGTGCACCAGGCCGAGACGGCATCCTGGGTGTCGTTGTAGTGCAGTCCAAGTCCGGTCAGCGCGGCCCCAAACAATCCGATGTCCGCGCGCGCAAAGATCTGCCAGATCGTCCCGACCACGTTCCAGGGGATCAACATCGGCAGCGCCAGGATGACGAGATAGAAACCGATCGTGCGGCCCGTCCTGGGTAGACACAAGGCGATCGCGATGCCCAGCGGAACCTCGATAAACAATGCCGCAAAGGAGAAACTGAGATTCCGGGTCAGGGCATCGCTGAAGCGGGCCCCGATTTCCGTCTGGGAATTGAGCAAGTCGCGGAACCAGCCGTCACCGTTCCAGAAGTAACTGTTACCTGCCATCGCATCCTGAACGGAGTAGTTCACCACCGTCATGATCGGCAAGAGCGCTGAGAACAGCACGAAAAGCAGAACCGGCAGGACCAGCCACCACGCGCGATTATTGAGGGGCTTTTCGGTCATCGCGCCTCTCCATAGACGCGCTCGTCGTTGACATAAACGAACACCCGATCGGCCCGGATCGTCATTCCCGCCTCCTCGCCCTCGATGGAAACACCGTAGGGAACCGTGGCAAAGATCTCATGGGGGCCGAAAGCGACGCGTGCGATGCGCCGCCTCCCCAGATCTTCGATACGACGCACCCGCACTGCATATCCCCCGCTTGGTGCAAGCGCGGCGAAGTCCGGTCGAAACCCGATCTGTACGGTACTTCCCGCAGGAGGGCGCGCATAGGTCGCGCCCAACTCGACCGTTTGACCCGCCACCCGGGCGATGTGGCCGTCCACCTCAGCCTCAATGATGTTCATCCCTGGAGAACCGATGAAGTAGCCCACGAAGGTGTGGGCGGGATACTCAAACAGTTCCGCCGGCGAGGCGATCTGCAGGACGCGCCCATCCTTCATGACCACGACCTCATCGGCGAAGGTGAGGGCTTCGATCTGATCATGCGTCACGTAGATCATGAGCATGTCCAGCGCGTGGTGCACCGCCTTGAGCTTGGAGCGCAGTTCCCACTTCAGCGAAGGATCGATGACCGTCAGCGGCTCGTCGAAGAGCAGTGCCGAGATCGGAAGAGCGTCGTG
>CAJCID010000059.1 GCA_903970305.1 Rhodospirillales bacterium
AATTTTGCTGAAAGGAAATCCGCCATGACCACCTCATCGAACTCCACCGCTCCATCTCGCCTCGGCACCGCGATCGTGACCGGCGCGTCCGCCGGCATCGGTGCCACCTACGCAAAGCGCCTCGCTGCGCGCGGCTACGACCTCATTCTCGTCGCACGCCGTCCCGACCGTCTGGAGAAACTCGCCGCCTCGCTACGCGCCGCGCACGCCGTGCGTGTCACGACGCATCCCGCGGATCTCGCCCAGCCCAGAGACCTCGAAGGAGTCGCAGAAATCCTCGAGCACGACGAAGCCATCACGATCCTCATCAATAACGCCGGGGTCGCCACTCTCGCACCGGTCGCGAAGACCGGAATCGATGCGCTCGACGCCATGACTGACGTCAACATCTCCGCCCTCGTACGCTTGAGCCAGGCCGCCGTGACGGCGTTCAAGAAGCGCAATCGCGGCACGCTGGTGAACATCGGCTCGGTTCTGGGTTTTCATACGCTGCCCTTTAGCGCCGCCTACAGCGGCACCAAAGGCTATGTGATGAACTTCACGCGCGGCTTGCAGGAGGAGGTCGCAGGTACTGACGTCGTCGTGCAGCTTGTCGCACCCAGCGCAACCGCCACCGACATCTGGGAATCGGCTGGCGTGCCGCTCTCGACGTTCGAGCCGGACAAAGTCATGTCCACCGACGATCTCGTCGACGCAGCGCTCGCCGGACTCGACCAGGGCGAGTCCATCACCCTGCCGTCCGTTGAGGATCCGCAGCTCTTCGTCGACTACGAGAACGCGCGCCTGAAGCTCCTGGCCGCCTCTCAGACGGGGAAGGCCGCGTCGCGCTACAAAGTGGCCGCCTGATTCACCTTACTGCTGATGCTGGAGCAGCATTTCCACGCCGTGCTGTGGAGGGTTGTTACCGACTGTCACCTCGGTAACTTCACTCCACTCGCCTTTCGGGGTCAGGTGCATCGTGTTCATGACCTGCGCGGGCCCCGAGGCGAAGCCCCAGGAAAAGCCGTTCTCCAGCGCGGCAAGCTCCGCATCGACGTAGCGGCCGTCATGGTAGGCGCGCATGCGATAGGTGTGTGAACCATCGTCGTAAGAGATCGTGGCAAGGGCGCTGAACGCCACCTTTCCGTCGGCGTCGGTGCTCTTGCCTTCGATCAGCAAGACCGTGCCGTCCAGCTTGTACTCGATGTTCTCCGTCTGGGTGAGATGGACCGGCGTGCCCGGCCCGTGAAACACCGTGATCGGCCCGGACCAGCGACCCGCCAGAAACGAGAGCTTCTGCATGGCCTCGTGCTGCACGGCCACGCTGCCGGCCGCGGGCTGTTGTGCAGCAAGCGGCGGACCGAAGAGTGTTGTGAAGATGGCCCCGAGGAGCGCGATCCAATGAAGTCGCGCGAAGTGGGTGCCGATGGAAGTTTTCATTCGCGAGGTCCTCAATGCCATGGCAAGGTCATTCTGACCGATATCCTGACGCGGGAGAAGCGCAAGCCGACTTCCTCCCGCACCTCTGACAGGAAGACGACGCCAGGAAACGCTTCACTTTAAGCGGACCCAACGCCTCAGCGCCACGATCGACCAGATGGCTTCGACGATCCCAAAGGGCCACGCTCCTTGCAAGAAGCCATAGATCGATCCCAGGGCACACGCGCCCGCGAACCCCAGAACATACGGACGGCCCCGATCTTCGAGTGCGTAACAGACGAGCATTGCACTCACCGCAAACAAGCCAAATGCTGTCAGCAGGTCCATCAGACGCCTAGGAATCCATCGCCCACTCTCGCATACCCTTGCAGCCCTTCGCAGTAAGCCCGTCACAGTCCAAACAGAATCCCAACGGTGATGCCGATCGCCCGCTCTCCAGATTTCGAGGTCCGACTCCAGGTTGGTTCGAAGTACCACCCGGTATCATTGTGAGTCCAGAACATGAAGTCGAGTGCAGCTTCGAGCCCATGGGAGGTCACTGAACCCGAGCCAAGCTTGGTCCTCGAGACAAATGGCCCCAGTCCGATCATGAACTCAGTCGAATCCGAGATTCGAAAAGGCTTCTTAAAGACGAGGTCACCGGAGAGTTCCCTCTTCACAGATGAACCCGATGCTGAGAGACCGAACTCCACTTCGAGCCAGTTTTCGATAGGGGTCACCTCACCGGACAACGCGAGACCAACTCGGGAGCTGCCGCCGACTTCGTGTTCCCCACTCGCCCCGAGTTCGAGCTCGATCGCGTGGTCATGATCAGCGCCGCCCTCCTCTGCAAAGGAGGCACTTGAGACGGTCAATACACCGAGCAAAGCCACTCCCTGTGCGATCCGCCAGAAGGGCAATGTGGTCCGTCCGAGCCTTGGTCGCTGCACACCGGCGAGTGGATGAAGAGGTTTCAAGCGATTTCCACAGTTTTTTCGACGACCGCGGGCGGATCGGTAGGCGATGGCCGCCCCCAACCTTAACCGATTTCTTCTGCAAAACGGAGGATCAGGGCTGCGATGGCGACGTTATGGGTGCTCCCCTACACGAGTCGATTTCATCCGCGACGACCACTGTGGCTCAGCAGACGGGCAGTCGTGCCGAATCGGGTTCGAGCGCAAGCCGCAGGGCATTGGTCAGATAACTCACGGTTCTGTAAAAGCCTGCAAGCATCAAGAGTTCCAAGAGCGCCCCTTCGCCGAACACCTCCCGAAGCTCATTCCAGAGCCGGTCGTCGAGGTCGCACTTTTGATGGAGGCTCTCGCAGAGGCGCAAGAGCAGCAGCTCTTCCCTATTCCAGCAGGGATCGTTGGAGCCGCCACAAGCAAGCGAGTGGACCTGGGCCGAATCGAATCGAACCCGCTCGCCAAAGATGGCGATGTGCACGCCCCACTCATACTCCGAGCCGCAAAGCGCCGTGGTTCGTCCGATCACGATTTCCCGTTGTCTTAAGGAGAGATTGCCGCGATCAAGGAGCCCGGCGCTGAAGAATTTCTTGAAGAGCCTCGTGTCTTTCGCCAAAGTGGTAAAGAGGCGCAACGGGGCCTTTCCTGGCGGCATGGTTCGATCCAGCCAGTCCTGCACGTCGTCTGGAAACGGGGGTTCGGCGGGAGCGATGCGGGCGGTCATGGCCATCCTTGTGCTATGATTTCCATAGCACACTAGATGAAGGACTCTCGGAAGTCAAGGATGAACGGATGACCAGTCCCCGGATCGGCTCCAAAGTCAGAGGCTCTTCCACCGGTCGACCGATCATGGTCGCGCTCGACCTGTTGGGGCGTCGCGGGACGCTCCGCGTGATCTGGGAGTTGCGTCTGGGCCCGATGACCTTTCGCGCCCTCCAAGAGGCCGCCGAGACCAATCCCGCACTCTTGAATGCCCGTCTGAAGGATTTGCGTGTGGCAGGCGTCGTGGACCACCAAGAGGGTGGATACTGCCTGACCGATCGAGGCAGGGCGTTGATGGACGCTTTGACGCCTCTCTACAAGTGGAGCGAGGCGGGTCACTAAAGCGCCACATGCCGCGCTGACTCTTTTGCGGCCAAACCGAAAAGCCTGAAGTTACGGTATGCTGCGACCGGGCGCCGACGGTTCGGGCGCTGGTTGCGAATGCCTCAATCGCCGCATTCTCCGTGTGCCCAAGTCGCGCATGATCCGCGGCAGCTCGGAATCCGACCCTCCGTTCAAACTGCATTGCCTGCGCGAAGATTGCGCGGAGATTGCGCGGAGATTGCGTGCGTGGCTCGGCAGACATGAGCGACGACCAAGACGCGAAAAAATCGCAGGACCGGTTGAAGCGATGCATCGCGCTCGAGAGCGGCGAAGGCTTTGCTTCTGAACTCTGAAGCAAGTGCAGTGCGCGCAGTTCATTTCCACTGAGTGACACCCTCCGACCAAATGTAGGCAGGTTAGGTGGGGCAAATCAGCAAAGGCGAATAGATGAGTTCAAGGATTGATCGACGACAGTTTTTGGCTGGCAGCGCCGGCGCAGTTGCAGCCGCTGGGTTGCCCGGTGGCCTCTGGGCCATGGCGACTCCCGCTCAAAAAGCCGTGCCGTCTCTGCCGGTCGCGCGCATCCAGGTCGTGACCGACAATTACTTTGGCGAGACCATCGCCGATCCCTATCGATGGATGGAGAATAGTCAGGATCCGGAGTGGCTGCCGTTTCTCGAGGCGGAGAACGCGCATGCTCGCGCCATTCTGGACGCCCTACCCGACCGCGCCGCGCTCTTGAAACGCATCGAGCGCTTGTCCGGAGATGCAGCCGCCACCCAGAGCGTGCAGCGCGCGGGCGGCCTGACCTTCTATCAGCAGCGGCCGGTTGGCGCGAACAATTTCAAGCTCTTCGTACGGTCCCCGCAACACGGCGCCGACCGCGCCCTCATCGATCCCACCTTGCAGAGCGGTGCAACCGGCCACGTCTCGCTCGACTGGTGGCGCGCCTCGCCCGATGGACAGTACGTCGTCTACGGTCTGTCGAAAGACGGCAGCGAGGACTCGATGTTGCATGTGCTCCGCCTTTCCGATGGCAAGGAGTTACCGGAGCACATCCCGAACACTCAGGAGGCTCGACCGGAATGGTTAGATGACAGCAGTGGCTTTTTCTACAACCAGTTGACGGGCGCGGTGGACACACCGGAACGCTTCCTCGATAGTCAGGCACGTTTTCATGCGCTCGGGACGGATCCGGCGAGCGATCCGATTCTGATGAAACGCGGCCTTGATCCGGCGATCGAATACGACAGGATCCAGGCTCCGTATATCACCACGGCGCTCGGCTCACAGTACGCCGTGCTGCGCTTGGCCGATGTCCGTCCGGAGTTTACGGCGTACATCGCGCCGCTGTCCGACGTGCTTGCGGGCAAGGCGCGCTGGACGCGCATCGCAACTTTCGCCGATGAGATCACCGATCTCGAACTCGCCGGCGAGACGCTCTATCTGCTCGCCAATCACGGAACACCCCGCGGCCGTGTTCTGAAAACCTCCGCGGGCGCGCCTGACCTCGCAAGTGCCGAGGTGGCCGTGGCAGAGGGAGCGGATGTGATCCAGAGTATCTCGGGGGCCCGCGACGGTCTGTACTTGCGCATCATGGATGGCGGCGTCAGTCGCCTGCGCCGCCTGGACGCTGACGGCAAGGTCCATGAAATCGCGCTGCCCTTTGACGGCAGCATCAGCCGCATCGCCACGGTCGGCGACGAAGACGGTGCAGAGCTTTTGTTCACCGGATGGCTCAGTCCCACCGCCGTCTATGCCGTAAGCGCCGCCGGTGCGCTCTCTGACACCGGCATCTCGCCCAAGCCCGACATCGATGTCAGCCCCTATGAGACCCGGCGCGGTTTTGCGACCGCAAAGGACGGTGTGCGGATCCCTTACTCGATCATTTATCGGAAGGGTCTGAAGACCAATGGGCAGGCGCCGGCCTGGATTTCCGCGTATGGCTCCTACGGCCAGCCCTACACACCCTACTTTGCCGCACGCACGCTTGCTCTCATCGACGCCGGCTTCATCGTTGGCTACGCCAACGTGAGGGGCGGTGGCGAGTACGGTCGCGAATGGCATCGTGCCGGTCAGCTGGAGAACAAGCCGAATACCTGGCGCGATCTGATCGCTGTCTGCGAAGAACTGATCGAGAAGAAATACACCTCGCCCGCGCGTCTGGCGATCGGCGGGCGCTCTGCCGGCGGAATCACCGTGGGCCGCGCGCTCACCGAACGGCCGGACCTCTTTGCCGCCGTGGTGG
>CAJCID010000060.1 GCA_903970305.1 Rhodospirillales bacterium
ACGGTCGGTACACCGACGACGCGGGCCAGATGCGCGATCCCCGTGTCCGGACAGACAAGGAGTGCCGCAGCGTCAAGGAGCGCCCAGAGCGAGGGCAGATCGAGCTTGCCGACGAGATCCCACTCGCCCGTTCGGGGCCCGATCGCCTTCAGGATGTCCTCCTCGCCCGGGCCGCCACTCCATACGATCGTGAGCCCGCGCTCGATCAGAGCGTCAGCCACGGCGCGCCAGCGCTCCTTGGGCCAGAGTTTAAGCGGGGAGCTCGCGCCGACATGCAAGACCGCGTACGACCACGCGGGTCGCTCGAATTCGGTGGCCCGCGGCGCGGGCCACTCGCCAGGGTGAAAGCCCGGCAGGGCGGGCAGATGCGTCAATGCTGCAGCCATATCCGCCCAGGCTGCCGGATGGGCCGGATAGTCGATGGCTTCATCGAGCATCCAGTCCTTCCATCCGGGCCGATCCTTGGAAAACCCGGTGATCCAGCCGGCACCGGCGGAGCGGGCGAGCCAGGCGTAGCGATTATCGTCAGGCACGAAGGCGAGGTCATAGGGTCCGGAGTCGATGACGCGCTTCTGGCTGGCGGCGTCGCGCCGATCAAAAGCCAGCACGGTCGCGCCGTAGGGCTTGCCCTCAAAGAGCGCAGCGTAGCCCGGTCGCGCCAGCACCACCCGTTCGGCCTGCGGATAGCGCAAGGCCAGAGCCTTCATGAGCGGCGCAAGAAGGATCGTATCGCCCAAGAGCAGATTGTGTGCAATGAGGATGCGCCGTACCACGAGCGGCCGCACACGGCGCTTCAGCAACGCGCGCAGAAGCTTGATGAGACGGATGTGCAGGCGGCTCACGATACCGACCCGAATCCCCGTTCAGCGGATCTTGCGCAGCCAGAGGCTGCCGCCCCCATTGGCCAAGAACTCCGGAAAGGTCTCGCGGATTTCCTGCGCGCAAGATTTCGCGAAAAAATCGTTGAAGAACAACACCTCGAATGCAGAGTTATACATCAGAAACGCTCTTAGGGCGTAGAGCTCGTTCCAGGAACGGTTGTCCTTCAAGATCCATTGGAGTGGATACTCGAAGCCATCGAAGACATCGTGAAAATGAACGAGCACGCCAGGCTTCAAGCGGGGCAGGATCTCGAAAAGTTCAAAGACGACATCGCTGCCCGTCTTGACCACGTGGGTGGAGTCGATGAAAAGGATATCGTTTTCTTGAAGCGCATCGAACAGAGCAAGATCGACATCTTGGATCGGCTGGGCAATGATGGTCGAGCGCGCCAGGTCTTCGGCAGTGAGCAGGCGCCGCAGCAGGGCCGGATAGGGCTCGATGAACGTCATCTGCACCGAGCCATCGAGAAAGCGCTCGGCGGTATCGCGCGAGCACGCCGAGGAATATCCCGAGCCGATCTCAATCAAGCGTTTCGGTCGAAAGCGCCGGAGCATCGCGTAAAGGATGACTGCGTCGCCCACGCCAAAGGCGTCATTGTCGAAGTGGTAACGCACACCCTCCTGGGGCTGGGCCGCAAACGGCAGATCCTTCAAGAAGGGGAGGATCTCGTTCCAGAAGGCAAGGTGCCGTTGCCGATCGATGTCGATATGGGCGAGCGGACTCGCGGGTCGCAAAGGCGAGCGCTCAAGCCGCGCTGCGACCTCGGCCGGGTCGACGATGGGTGAGTAGAAATGTCCGGGCCGGGCGAACAGTCCACCCCGCAAGAAACGTCTGATCGGCCGGATGAAGGGTCTAAAGGTACGCTTAAGACGATCGGTGGAGTGCATAATGCTGGGCGGATCCGGGTTCCCGTGGGCCGGCCGGCGCTGCATGCGCCGGCGGGCGAGCTAGGTGGTCTGCGAACCCACTGCCCCTAGCCTTGGCGGCGGGGGATGGCTGGGCATTCGCGCAAGGGCGCCTCGGGAAGGCTCGCTTGCGCTCGATTTTCTTGGCCACCATGAGGATGGTACAGCAATGCGGCTCGGGTCTCGGCCAGAGCCCAGCTCTCGTCCGGTCCAATTGTAACGGCCCGGCAGGGGCGAGAACGCGAGGGGATGGGGCATGGCGACCTATGCAATTGGAGACCTTCAAGGCTGCGCGGACGCATTGGAGAGGCTCCTGAGCCTCCTTGGCTTCGATGAGCGCCACGATCGTCTGTGGCTCGTCGGCGATCTCGTGAATCGTGGACCGGAGTCGTTACGCACGCTGCGCCGGGTGAAGGCCCTGGGTCCAGCGGCGAGCGTGGTGCTGGGTAACCATGACCTGCATCTGCTGGCACTGGCTGCGGGAGTGAAGCGAGCAGGCTCGGCCGACACCCTCTCAGAGATCCTCGATGCCCCGGACGCCGTCGAGCTGATCGACTGGCTGCGCCGACGTCCGCTCGCCCACAGCGCGAAGGTGGAAGGGGAATCCTTCTTGATGGTCCACGCAGGGGTGCTGCCACAGTGGTCCGTGGAGGACGCCTTGAGCCGGGCAGCCGAGGTCGAGACGGTCCTCTCGGGTCAAGACTGGCGGGTGTTCATGGCCGATCTCTACGGAGACCAGCCCAACCGCTGGGACAACGCCCTCGAGGGCCATGATCGGCTGCGGCTCATCGTCAACAGTTTTACACGCCTGCGCTTTTGCTCGGCCGAGGGCGTCCTCGATCTGAAGACCAAAGAAGGCGCGGAGCATGCGCCTTTGGGATATTTGCCCTGGTTTGACATACCCAAGCGCAGGGCCGATGGGTCGACCATTCTCTTTGGCCACTGGTCCACGCTCGGACTGGTCAACCGGCCACGACTGATCGGTTTGGATACCGGCTGCGTCTGGGGCGGCGCCCTTACAGCAATTCGCCTTGAAAATCGGGCTCTGGCGCAGGTGGCTTGCCCACAATATCGAGCCCCAGGCTAAGCGCGATGGCAGCACGAGCCTCTCGAGCCACCTGGTGGCGCGTCTTGCCACTGGTCGGAATCGGCGCAAGGATCGTAGCGACTGCGACGATGGGCGCGCCTTGGACAATCATGCAAAACGACTCCCATAGACTGGTCTCGCCAATGTAGGCGGCATCGGTGGCCAGTCCCCCGCGCGGCTTCTGATAGCGCAACGCGACGGGCTGGATCGGGGTCTCGGCTTCGATGGCCGCCTGGATCAGATTGGCATGAAAGGGTAGGAGCCCGCTCCCATCCGATGTCGTTCCTTCCGGAAAGACGCCGATGCTGGCTCCGTCGCGCAACAGCTGGGCGATCTGCTGGTTCGCCTGATGGACAGCGTGGCGCCGCCCACGCTCGATGAAAATGGTCCCGGTACGGTCGCACAGGTAGCCGATCAGTGGCCAACCCCGGATCTCTGACTTGGCGACGAATCGGGTGGGATGGAACGCATGCACGACATAGATATCGATCCACGAGATGTGGTTTAAGACGAGCATCCGTCCACGTCCGGTGCCCTCGAGCCGCCCCGCCACCCGAAGACGGACCCCGCACATCCGCAAGACGATGCGGGACCACCAGCGCACGAGATCGATCTGCGAGCCTTCGGATGCGAACGGGAAATAGGCCGCGATGATCGCCGTTCCCACCGCAAGATGGGCGACCAGTCGCATCACCGCCCATGCCAGCCGCAGCTTCGCCATCATCGGTCGGCACTCAGGAGTGATTCGCGTGCGTCGCCAATTCGTACCCGATATGACCGCCAACCACGGTCATGACGACGCGTCCTGGCAATTCGTAACCGAGGAAGGGCGTGTTATGGCCCTGGCTTTTGAGCGCGCGGGGCTCGACGCGCCAGTGAGCTCTGGGGTCGAAAATGCACAGGTCGGCGGCATCGCCCACGGCCAGACGCCCGCAGCCCCCACCAATGACTCGTGCAGGCCCGCCGGTCAGGCGCAGCAGCGCCTCGCTGAGGGGCAGGTCGGTCTCGGTCGCCCACTTCAAGGTCAGCGAGAGGAGCAATTCGAGGCCGGTCGCCCCGGGCTCCGCTTCCCCAAAGGGCAGTTGCTTGGCATCTTCGTCGACTGGCGCATGATCGGAACAGATCGCATCGATCGTGCCATCGAGAAGCGCCTCGCGGATCGCGTCGCGATCACGTTGGCCGCGCAGCGGCGGGTCGAGACGGCAATGGGCATCGAAGTAGCCGATGTCCAGATCGGTCAGGTGGATGTAGTGGACACCGACGTCGGCCGTGATCGGCAGGTTCTCACGCCGGGCGCGGCGGACCATCTCAAGACCCGCGGCGGAGCTGATTCGACACAGGTGCACTTTCGCACCGGTCGCGCGGACGATCTCGAAAATGGTGTAGAGCGCGACGGTCTCAGAGATCACGGGAACGCCAGGAAGTCCGAGTCGGGTCGCGACGGCCCCGCTGGCCGCGACACCGGTTCTTCCCAGGAAGGCGTCCTGGGGACGAAGCCACACGGTGAAGCCGAACGTCTTGGCGTACTCGAGGGCATGCAAGAGCACATTGGTGTCCGCGATGGGCGCATTCGCCTGGGAGAATCCGATACAGCCGGCCTCGGTCAACTCGGCCATCTCCGTCAGGGTCTCGCCCTTTAAGCCAAGCGTTAAGGCGCCCAGCGGGTAGACGTGAGCCTGATTGAGCGAACGCGCGCGGTGCTTGAGCATCTGCACCAGTCCTGGCTCGTCG
>CAJCID010000061.1 GCA_903970305.1 Rhodospirillales bacterium
CAGCTGGCGATGCCGGAGCATCATCCGCGCTACTTCACTCTCACCGCCGATACCAACAACGCGTATCCCTGGCCCATCATGACCTGGTGGGACGGCTCGCTCTCCTATCCCAGCGGGCGCAAGACATGATCCGGTACTTCCTGACCCGCGTTTTGCTCATGCTGCCCACGCTCTTGGGCGTGCTGACGATCACGTTTGTGCTGACACAGTTCGTCCCCGGCGGGCCGGTCGAGCAGGCTATTTCGGAGATGCGCGAGAGGCAGCAGGAGTCGGGCAAGGGTGGCGGCTTGGACGCCAAGCAGATCGAGGCGATCAAGAAGCTCTATGGATTCGACAAGCCTCCGCTCGAACGCTACTGGCTGACCGTCACCTCGTTCGCGCGCTTCGAGTTCGGCAAGAGCTTTCAGAGCAACAAGGATGTCTGGACGTTGATCAAGGAGAAGCTCCCCGTGTCGATCAGCCTGGGTATCTGGTCCTTCCTCGCGACCTACCTGCTCTCGATTCCGCTGGGTGTGGCCAAAGCCGTCCGCGAGGGCTCCCGATTCGATGCGGTGACCTCGCTCGTGGTCCTGACCGGATTTGCCCTACCGGGATTTGTGCTCGGGGTGGTCCTCATCGTCCTGTTTTGCGGAGGCACCTTCTTCGACTGGTTTCCGTTACGGGGATTGACCTCGGACAACTGGTCGAGCCTGGATTGGCCGGCGCGCATTCTCGACTATTTCTGGCATCTGGTGTTGCCCCTCATCTGCCTGACCATTGGCAGCTTTGCCACCATCACGATGCTGACCAAGAACACGTTCATCGAAGAGATTCGCAAGCAGTATGTGCGCGTTGCGCGGGCGAAGGGTCTGTCTGAGCGGCGCGTGCTCTACCGCCATATCTTTCGCAATGCGCTCCTGCCTCTGGTCACAGGACTCCCTGCGGCTCTGGTCTCGGCCTTCTTTGGCGGCGCACTGCTGATCGAGACGCTTTTTTCTCTCGATGGGCTTGGGCTCTTGTCGTATGAGTCCATCCTGCGTCGGGACTTTCCGGTCGTGCTTGCCTCGGTTTATCTGCTGTGCCTGATCGGCCTGGGGATCAAGCTCCTGGCCGATCTGCTTTACGTATTGGTCGACCCCAGGGTCCAATTTGGCCGGGTTGAACGATGAGCTCGCTCGATCCGATCTCCGACGCCCCCCAGGAGGCCCCCCATAGGGCGCCCCAAGAGGTCCACCAGGAGGTCCACCAAGAGGTCCCCCAAGACGCCCCGGTTGCAGCCGCCGAAGTCGCACATCCTGGCGCAACGGTACCTGGTCCACGCGCCGTGGCCCCGGTGTCACTGTCGCCCGCGGCCCGGGCCTGGTTGCGCTTTCGCCGTAACCGGCTCGGGTATTTGTCGCTCCGACTCCTGGGGGTCTTGATCTTCCTGAGTGCGGCCGCCCCGCTGATCTCGAACGAACACCCCCTCTTGGCACGATACGATGGCAAGCTCTACGCACCGATTCTCCACAATCCCCCAGAGCTCGAGTTCGGAGGAGACTTTCGGACGCCCACCAACTGGCTCGATCCGTTCGTGCGCGACCAGTTCGCCAAGCCAGGAAACTGGACCCTGTTCGCGCTCAACCATTACTCGTCAAATACCATCAATTTCCAGTCGAAGATCGCGCATCCGGCGCCGCCTTCGGCCGAGAACTGGTTGGGGACCGACGACCGCGGTCGCGATGTGTTTGCGCGCCTGCTTTACGGCTTTGCGCTGGGCATCGCGTTCGCGGCGTGCCTGACGATCCTGGCCACCCTGGTCGGCATCGTCGTCGGTGCGATCCAGGGGTTCTTCGGCGGCTGGGTTGACTTGGGCATGCAACGCTTCACCGAGGTCTGGAATGCGCTACCGACCCTGTATCTTCTCATCATTCTCGTGGCCATTTTCTCGCCTTCGATCCTCGCCCTCATTCTCCTGTTCGCCCTGTTTGGTTGGATGGCGCTGGCTGACTATGTTCGGGCTGAGTTCCTGCGCAACCGGGGCCTCGAGTTTGTGAGGGGTGCCAGAGCCATGGGCTGTTCGAATTTCAAGATCATCTGGCGCCATATCCTGCCGAATTCATTGACTCCGGTGATTACCTTCCTGCCATTTCGGATGAGCGAGGGGCTGCTGGCCCTGACCGCACTCGATTTCCTCGGACTGGGTGTTCCCCCATCGTTTCCGTCACTGGGTGACTTGATGCGTCAGGGTAAGGACAACCTCGATGCCTGGTGGTTGTCGATACCGACGATGATCGTCGTGGTCACCACGCTGTTGCTGCTGAATTTTCTGGGTGATGCGATGCGCGATGCCTACGACACCCGGAAGTCCTGATGGCTACCGTACCGGCTCTGCTGTCGCTTGAGAACCTGGGTATCACCTTTGGCGATCACCAGGTCGTCACCGGATTGACGCTGGACATGCAACCGGGAGAAAAGCTCGGCCTGGTCGGCGAATCCGGTTCGGGGAAATCCGTGACCGCCCTTTCCATCCTGCGCCTGGTCGAGGGTGCGCACTATTCAGGTCGGCTCAATTTCGAGGGGGAGGATCTCTTGAAGAAGAGCGAGCGCGACATGCGCGCGCTGCGGGGCAGTCGTATCGCCATGATCTTTCAGGAGCCGATGACCTCGCTCAACCCGCTGTTCACGGTGGGTGACCAGGTGGCCGAGGTGCTGGTGACGCATGAGTCGCTCACGCCCAAAGCCGCCTTCGACCGGGCGGTCGAACTTCTCGAGAAGACGGGGATCGCCGAGCCGGCGCGCCGCGCGCGATCGTTCCCGCACCAACTATCGGGGGGCCAAAGACAGCGTGCAATGATCGCCATGGCACTGGCTTGCCGGCCGCGTTTGCTGATCGCCGATGAACCGACGACCGCGCTGGACGTGACCATTCAAGCCCAGGTTCTCGAATTGCTCGACGCGCTGCAACGTGAGTATCAGATGGCTGTCCTGTTCATCACACATGATCTCAACCTGGCGCGGCGCTTCACCTCGCGGGTGGGCGTCATGGAGCGGGGCGTGCTGGTCGAACTGGGCAAGAGCGCCGACGTGCTTGAGCATCCGACACACCCCTACACGCAACGCCTTGTGGACAGCCGGCCCCGGCGCTCGGTTGCAACCCTGCCTCAGGGGTCAGCGCCGATCCTCACCGCAGAGCAGCTCTCCGTGGACTTTTCGGTCCGAGAGGGGTTTTTCAAAAGGAGACGCTTTGCTGCGCTAGACGAGGTGAGCCTAGACCTCGCGCGCGGCGAGACGGTCGGTATCGTGGGTGAGTCAGGCTCGGGCAAGACGACATTGGCCATGGCCCTTTTGATGCTGCAAAAGCTCGATCACGGCGAGGTGCGACTGGCGGGTGAACGGCTTGACAATGCCGGACGGCAAGCGCTCGTCAAAGCCCGCCGCCGCATTCAGGTCGTCTTTCAGGACCCCTTCGCCTCGCTCAGTCCCCGCCGCACGATCGAGCAGATCGTCGGAGAAGGACTCGAAGAACATGCCCCCGAACTTGATCGCTCGGAGCGGCGGGCCCGGGTCGTCGCGATGCTCAACGAAGTCGGACTTTCAGAAGAGCGTATACCGGGCCTCGTGCAGCGCTATCCGCACGAATTCTCGGGCGGGCAGCGACAGCGAATCGCGGTGGCCCGCGCCATGATCGTCAATCCCGAGGTCCTCATTCTCGACGAACCGACATCGGCCCTCGATGCGACCGTACAGCGTCAGGTGCTCGCGCTTCTGACCAACCTGCAACAGCGCTATCAGATGAGCTATATCTTCATCAGCCACGATCTGGCGGTGATCCGCGCCATGGCACATCGGGTCTTGGTCATGAAAGATGGCGTCATCATCGAGCAGGCAAATGCGCTGGAGCTCTTTGCGGCCCCCAAGACCGACTACACGCGCGCGCTGATCCGGGCCGCCGACCTGAGCGATCTGGCCGCCTAGGTGTGAGGTGGCTCGCGGTATGCTCGGACCCCCGGGCGGCGCATACTGCGAGCGCCACGGTATTCATAGGGGGAAGCGTGTGCGTGCGCGGTTGAGGTTAAAGCCCGGCAAGGAGCGATCGCTGCTGCGGGGGCATCCGTGGATCTTCTCCGGAGCGATCGCCAAAGAAGAGGGCTCCTTAACACCCGGCGCAACCGTCGAGGTCCTCTCCGACTCCGGTCAGTTTCTTGCGCAGGCGGCGTTTAGCCCCGAATCGCAGATCCGGGCGCGCCTTTGGACGGTAGAGCGCGAGCTACCCATCGATTCGCACTTTTTTCTGGGCCGCATCATGCGCGCCGTCGCATTGCGTCGCGAGCTCGGCGGAGCAAGGGGCGCGGTGCGTCTGGTTCACAGCGAGGCCGATGGGCTGCCTGGATTGATCGTCGATCGCTATGCGGATCTACTCGTCGTCCAATTTCTCAGTCAGGGCGTGGAGCATCACCGGGCCAGCATCCTGGCGGCGCTGGCGCAGGCCACGGGTGTTGCCCGGCTCTACGAGCGCTCCGACGCCGATGTGCGCACCCTCGAGGGTCTTCTGCCGATGACCGGGGCCCTTGCCGGAGCGCCCCCCGAGGGGCCCATTGAGATCGAGGAACACGGTCTGCTCTATGGTGTGGATGTCATTCACGGCCAGAAGACGGGCTTTTTCATCGACCAACGGACGAACCGCAACCGCGTCGCCCAGCTGGCCTTCGGTGACGTTCTCAACTGCTTCTGCTATACGGGGGGTTTTTCTCTGGCAGCGCTCCGAGCGGGCGCAAGATCGGTGACTTCGATCGATTCTTCAGCTGATGCGCTTGCGTTGGCCGAGGCGAATGCGGCACGCAACGGCTTCTCGGGGCAGCAGACGAGCTGGCTGGGAGAGGATGTCTTCCTCGCGCTGCGCAGGTTCCGCGATCAAGGTCGCCAGTTCGACGTGGTCATCCTCGACCCACCCAAATTCGCACCGACAGCCAGCCATGTCGAAAAGGCTGCCCGTGCCTATAAGGATATCAACCTATTGGGCTTGAAGCTGTTGCGTCCAGGGGGGCTCCTGTTCACGTATTCCTGTTCGGGGGGAATTTCTCCCGATCTGTTTCAGAAGATCGTTGCCGGGGCGGCGCAAGATGCCCATGTGGCTGCGCACGTCCTCGAGCGTCACGGCGCCTCTTCGGACCACCCGGTACTGCTGTCCTTCCCGGAGGGCGAATACTTGAAAGGTCTGGTGCTGCGCAGACTCGTCTCTGGCTCATGACCGCCGCGCCGATCACGGAGACAACAGGTTGCCGGTCCTGAATTCGTGCGCACCGGTGATCCGGCACAGGACGCGGTTCGGCGTCGCGTAGCGTTCGCGCAATCGGCCGTAAAGAAGGCCGGTCACCCGGGCCGCCACGGCAGTGGTTGTGTCCGCCAGAGGATCGACGATCTCAGCGACCACCTCGCCGGCTTCGATCCAGTCGCCTGGACTCTTCAGGAAATAGAGTATCCCGGCATGGGGCGCACGCACTTCTTCGGTTCCGGCAAGGGGCGTGGCGGGACGGATCAGATCCGGCATGACCGGCGCTGCGCCACGGATCAGGCCGCGAAACTGCAGAAAGGAAAATAAGCGCGCTGCGTCCTGACTGGCAAGCGCCGGCTCGACGTCGGCCTGACCACGATATTCAATGGTCGCAGCAAGGCATGCCAGAGGGACCGGAACATCGTCCCCGGCGCGTCGGGCCAAGCGCTCCTGCAATTGCCACCAGACTCCGCTTAAGGCCTCGTCAAAGGAACGCGCTCCCTGACCCAGGGCGAGCAGGCTGGCCTCGGCGCCGAGATAGCGCGCCAGCGGCTCGGCCTGGGCCCAGTAGGGCTTTTCCGTATAGAGGTGGAGGATGGACTCCTCGTCGCAATGCAGATCAAGGACGATATCCGCATCGCAGGCCAGGCGCGCGAGGATGATCTGGAGCGATTCCAACTCGCTGGCCGGTCGCAGTCCGTCGAGAGCTTCGCGAAGGCGCTGTCGAATCACAGCGCGGTTGTTCTGGGCGTCTGGCCCCAGCTCGGCATCGATCGATTCGCCCAGCAGGGCGAGAAAATCCGGGAAGCCCCGGTTGAAGTTCTGCGCGGTCGATAACTCGAAGCGGCCCAGGCCCTGATAGAGCAGCGCCTGGTCGAGTCCGATCGGATTGGCAACCGGCACCAATACGATTTCTCCGACGAGCCGCCCTTCGCGTTCGGCGTGCTCGAGGAGATGGCGCAGATGGTGCATGACGAGCATGCCAGGGAGCTCGTCGGCATGCAGACTTGACTGCAGATAGGCCTTCTGCGCAGCGCCCTCAGCGCCAAAGTGCAGGCTCACGACTTCGCGCCGGGTACCCAGGCTGGGCGAGGAAAGTCGGGTGTATTGGGTGCGCATGGGACGGCTTCCGGGGATGATGGCGTCGGACTGCCCAGGGGGCGGTAGATCTACCTGTGGTTTTGCGGGGGGATTGGAACGTCTTCGCCATGGTAACTCAGCCGGATTGCTGCGCAGGAGTGCTCCCTGGCAGGGCGCGGCGCTAATTCTTCCCTTTGAGGGCCCCGGCGATGCACCACAACGGCGCTTTGCAGGGGTGCGGACGCGCTCTCAGAACCAGCAAATGCCACAAGAGAGCACAACACAAGCCGTCATAACGCAGGCTGTCATTGCAGCGTTCGTCTCATTGTGCTTTAATCCCGCCCCTAGCGAAGCGTGAATGCTGCGCTCGCCCCAAGGACCGCCGCGCGATTCGGCGTCTGGCGGCTGCAGTTCCACCAGGGTCTTCTGATGGCATCGAACCTCATTCCCGTGACTGTGCTGACCGGCTTTTTGGGCGCGGGCAAGACGACCCTGCTCAAGCGGATTCTGACTGAACAGCACGGGCGTCGCATTGCCGTGATTGAGAATGAGTTCGGTCCAGAGGGGATCGACAACGATCTGCTCGTCCAAGAGGGTAACGAGCAGATCATAGAGATGAACAACGGCTGCATCTGCTGTACGGTGCGAGGTGATCTTGCCCGCATCCTGAAGGAGTTGGCCCGGCGCAGATCAGCCGGCCACGTGGATTTTGAGCGGGTGATCATCGAGACCACTGGGATGGCCAATCCCGGCCCGGTGACCCAGACCTTTTTCATGGATGACGAGGTCGCCGAGCAGTTCCTTCTCGATGGGGTGATCACGGTTGTCGATGCGAAGCACGGCGAACAGACCCTATCGAGCCAGCCGGAGGCCCAGAATCAGGTAGGCTTTGCCGATCGGATTCTGGTCTCCAAGGTCGATCTGGTCTCGGCCGAGGAACAGGAGGCTTTGCGTGCGCGCCTGCTGCGGATGAATCCAAGGGCACCCATTCGGCCGGTCCACTTCGGTGAGATCGGGATCGACGAGGTACTGGATATCCGGGGCTTCAATCTGAACTCGATACTTGAGATCGATCCCGAATTTCTCGAGGCCGAGCACCCGGATTTGGCCGCGCCGCATGCAGCCGGCCATGAGCATGCTCACGAGGAAAGCCATGGCCATGGACACGATGATGCAATCAAGGCCTTCGTTTTTCGCGGGGATCGCCCCTTCGATGCCTTGCAGCTCGAGGAATTTCTCTCGGCGATCGTCCAGGTGTATGGTGCGGACCTGCTGCGCTACAAGGGCATTCTGTGGATCGAAGGCAGCGACAGACGTGTCGTATTTCAGGGAGTACACATGCTAATGGGGAGCGATTTGGGTCGCCCTTGGGGTCCCGATGAAGCTCGATCGAGTAAAATGGTGTTCATCGGGCGTAATTTACCGCACGATACGATAGAAAAGGGCCTGCAAAACTGCTTGGTCCAATGAAAGTCAAGAGGAAAAAAGATGGGAGCAAAATCTACAGCAGCCCCCGCCGTCAAGAAGGGCTCCGCAAAGGTCAGTGGCAAGGCACCCGTTGAGGTGAGTAGCGGGACCACGACCTTGGAGGTTGCTCCCGAGGTGGCGCCTGTTTCCAAGACCAGTTCCAAGCCCCTGCGGATTCTGACGGAGGAGGAGATCCTGCGCGCGCCGGAGAAGGACTATATGAACTCCGCTCAGCTGGAGTTTTTCCGCCAGCGCCTTCAGGAGATGGAACAGGACATCCTGCGCAATGCCGGCGAGACGACGGAGCATCTGCGTGAGACGATCATCGTTCCCGATCCCGCCGATCGGGCGACCATCGAGGAGGAGCACGCTCTGGAGCTGCGCACCCGGGACCGCGAGCGCAAGTTGTTAAAGAAGATCCAGCAGTCGATCGTGCGTATCGATTCGGGCGACTATGGCTACTGCGAGGAGACCGGCGATCCGATCGGGATCCCTAGGCTTCTTGCGCGTCCGACCGCGACCCTCTCGCTCGAAGCCCAGGAGCGCCGCGAGCTCAAGCAGAGGATGTACGGCGAGTAGTACCCTGGCCCGGATGCGCAGTGGGGCACGGGCTTCCTGAGTCGATAATCTGCGAGCACTCGGTGCCGCGTTTGCCGGCCACTTCTCTCCTCTTGCCCTTTGGGCCGCCCCGCGAGGGCCCGTTGCGCAAAAGCAACATCTTGGTTTGGGCCCGCGCTTTTCTGCTCGACTTCGTCTCGCTTGACCTGCGTCATTGCCTTAGCATCGCCTGACAGTCCGCTTCAGGAATGGGCGCGGAACCCCCTTTGAGTGCGTGCTAGACTAGAGCGTGGCGCAGTGTGTCCCACGGCTCGGCCGAGAGTCCTCTGGGCAACTCATTTGATAGAAGAGGTCGGCGTGGTATTTTCAGCGCTATTCGGAAAGAAGAAAGACAAGGAGCCGCAGCGGCCAGCCAAGCCAACGCCCTCCTCGGTCAGTTCGTCTGCGAGCCGAAGTTCGAGCTCAAGGAGCGCAGTCGCGGCGGGCGCGAACACCGAAGCGCCGACGACCTCCGGTGGTGCGGGACCTACTACCACCATCCCCCCTTCAGCACGCGAAATCGCCCGGGCCACTGCCGAGAAGATCGATAAGATCGAATCGGAGATGACACTCGATTATACCGGTCGCAATACCCAGCCGGGACGACCCAAGCCGGCCAGCCAGGGGAGCCCCCTGACTACCAGCGACTACGGTCAGACATCGTCGTCGTTTACGACAAGCCAAACCGGCTCGCCCTCGACGGTGACGCGCAAACGGTCCAAGCGCGGCGACGGTAGTACGACGTTGCCCTCCCTTGGCCAGACAACCGATATTCTCCTTGGCGACTCGATCCTGGCGAACGCGATGGAGCTGACGGACTCAGCCTCCAGCCCGGCCATCGAGGAGGCCGCGATCCTGTACGCCAATGGCCAGCCGTTGCCCGCTGTCGCGGTGCTCGTTGAGGCTGTCAAGAGCGACACCGGCGCCCACGCCAACACTCAGGCCTGGTCGATGCTGTTCGAGCTCTACCAAGTACTGGGCAAGCGTGCCGAGTTTGAGAATCTCGCGATTGATTACGCCGTGCGCTTTGAGACGTCGGCACCCGCGTGGTCGGATAATCCAGCTCCGGCGGCACCGCCGCCGGCTCAGGTTGCGCCCCCGCCGGGTCGATCGACGGTCGTCTTTAAGGGCGTCCTGGGAACGAACGTCGTCCCCCAGCTCGACCAGTTGAAGCGCCTTGCCCAGAAGAGCCCGGTGCTCCATCTCGACTTCTCCCAGATCACCGGCGCCGATACCTCCGGGGCCGATCTGATTCTGAGGGTTTTTGCGGCCTTTCAAAAGTCCAACCACGAAGTGATTATCGAGGGAGCAGCGAGCCTCGCTGAGCGCCTGCTTGCCTGCATCGAGGTGGGTCGACGTGACCCATCTAACGCGATCTGGATGCTCTTGCTTGAGATGTACCGAGTGCTTGGTCGCCAAGCCGCGTTCGAGGAGACCAGTATCGACTACTGCGTCACCTACGAAGTATCCCCCCCTTCCTGGGAGGCGCCTTCGACCAAGTTCAAGATCGGCGAATCCGCCTTGCCGGCTGTTGTTGAGCCAGCGGACGAGCCGCAGCCCGAGGTTGTCGAGATGCCCGTCGATACGATGGCGCTGGCCGGGGACCTGTTGGGCAAGGCCGAGCCGGAACTGACGCGTTTGACCAATTTCGCCGCTGAGCATCGCCGCATCGTCGTGGATTGCAGCAAGCTCCGCCGGGTTGATTTCACCGCAGCGGGGGTGCTCTTGAATTGGGCGGTTGGTGCGCAGAGCATGAGCAAGGCGATCGAGTTTCGCGACGTGAGCAATCTCGTCGCCGCGCTTCTCGTGGTGATGGGCTTACATGAGGTCGCCCAGATCGAGCGGCGTAAGCTCTAGCCCTCGCCTTTCGGTCCCGGGGCCCTGACGGCCGGGCAGCCCTGGTAGAAACTGAGGCGACGGGCCCGATTAGCAAAAGCTCGCCCTGCCGCGGCGGCTCTTGAGAAATTCCAGTCCAACCCAAAGTACCAATCCGACGCCGGCCTGACGAAGAGCCGTAGCGGTGGCGGCGCCTTCTGCCACCCACCCCAAGCCCCTTTTCCAGAGTCTGACGTCCGGGTATCGCTTTCCCCGCACGGCGCGCGGATTCGGCTCGGTGTGCATTGACGACTAGGGCCGCTTTGCGCGGCAAGGACACGCAGACTCATGGAGCAATTTCACGGAACAACGATCGTCTCGGCCCGGCGCGGTCCGGCCGTGGCGATCGGCGGCGACGGCCAGGTCACCTTAGGCAACGTGGTCGTCAAAGGCACGGCGCGCAAGGTGCGGCGTCTGTATCAGGGCAAGATTCTCGCGGGGTTTGCAGGCGGCACCGCCGACGCGTTCACGTTGTTCGACCGGTTCGAAGCGAAGCTCGACAAGCATCAGGGCAATCTCTTACGTTCGGCGGTCGAACTGGCCAAGGATTGGCGCAGCGATCGCGTCTTACGGCGTCTCGAGGCGATGCTGCTGGTGGCGGATCGGGAGTCGACGCTCATCATCACCGGCAACGGCGACGTGCTCGAGCCTGAGGAAGGGATCGGTGCGATCGGCTCGGGAGGCTCGTTCGCACAGGCCGCGGCCCGCGCACTGATCGAAAACACCTCCCTCACCCCGGGCGAGGTCATCAAGAAGGCTTTGACCATCGCCGGAGATCTTTGCATCTACACGAACCAGTCCCACATCATCGAGACGCTGGAGTGACTCCGGCGGTCGCGCTCGCGTCGGGCGCCTTCGACGATGCCAAGACCAAGGCTCTGCGATCTGAGCCCATTTCAGAAAGAACCTCATGAACCTCACACCCTCTGAGATCGTTGTCGAACTCGACAAGCACATCGTCGGACAGAACAAGGCCAAACGCGCCGTCGCCGTGGCGTTGCGCAACCGCTGGCGCCGCCAGCAGGTAGCCGAGCCCCTGCGTCACGAGATCACCCCGAAGAACATCCTGATGATCGGCCCGACCGGCGTGGGCAAGACCGAGATCGCAAGGCGCCTCGCCAGATTGGCCGATGCACCGTTCATCAAGATCGAGGCGACCAAGTTCACCGAGGTGGGTTATGTCGGCCGCGATGTCGACACGATCATTCGGGATCTGACCGAAACGGCCGTCAAGGAGATGCGCGAGGCGGAGACCAAGAAGGTACGTGCCCGGGCCGCCGACGCCGCCGAGGAGCGGGTACTCGACGCGCTTTTGCCGCCGCCGCGCGACTTTGGATTCACCGCCTCGGCTCACGAGCAGGAGGAGGGTAACAGTACCCGCCAGAAATTCAGAAAGAAACTGCGGGAGGGGGAGCTCGACGACAAGGAGATCGAGATCGAGCTCGCGCTTCCCGTTGGACAGATGGAGATCATGGCCCCACCGGGCATGGAGGAAATGACCGAGCAGATCCGCAGTATGTTCCAGAATGTCAGTGCCTCGGGCCGCAAGAAGGCGCGCAAACTGCGCGTCAAGGAAGCGCTCAAGCTTCTGATCGACGAGGAAGCGGCGAAGCTTGTGAATGACGAGGAACTGAAGGTCAGGGCGGTACGTAGCGTCGAGGAGAATGGCATCGTGTTCCTCGATGAAATCGACAAGATCGCCTCACGCCAGGAGTATGGTGGTGCGGACGTGTCGCGGCAGGGTGTGCAGCGCGATCTCCTGCCCTTGGTTGAGGGAACAACCGTATCCACCAAGTACGGGATGATTCGTACGGATCACATCCTGTTCATCGCCTCGGGCGCGTTTCACCTGTCCAAGCCGAGCGACCTCATCCCCGAATTGCAGGGAAGGTTTCCGATCCGGGTGGAACTCGATTCGCTCTCGGTCGCGGACTTCGAGCAGATCTTGACGAACACGGACGCGGCTCTCACCAAGCAGTATCTGGCGCTGCTTGAGACCGAAGGTGTGGGGCTGCAGTTCGCACCAGAAGGGATTCGCAGGCTTGCGGAGATCGCCTTCGCGGTCAACGAAAAAACCGAGAACATCGGGGCGCGCCGGCTCTATACGGTGATGGAACGCCTTCTCGAAGACCTTTCTTTCGAAGCGGCAGCCTCGAGCGGCAGGACAGTGACGATCGACGCGAACTTTGTTGATGAACGACTCGGCGAGCTCTCCGAAAGCGAGGATCTCGCGCGCTACGTGCTGTGAGGAATCGGTTCTCGGGCAGCAGCCTTCATTCGAGCCTCATCTGAGCCGCTCACGTTTTGCGGAGGCAGGGACCTCGGCCAGTTGCGCGAGGTATTCCAGACCCGCGACGGCGCGGCTGCCATACCAAGACAGCATCTCGCCATCGACGAGGCGGACATCGCAATCGGGCAAGATCGACTGGACGTCATGGCGGTCGGCTTGCGTGAAGCGATAGGGCTCGCTGGAGAGCAGGACGATGTCCGCGCG
>CAJCID010000062.1 GCA_903970305.1 Rhodospirillales bacterium
CGATGGCTTGCGGATGCTTGCGTGCAACTTCGGCCAGTGAGCCATGTTCCGATACTGGGCGGTCAGGTATCGCATACAGGCCCCGACCGACGTGGGTCAGCAGTCCAAGGCGTACCAGGCGCGTGAGGGCGACACGGGGCAACCCCAGCGCAACGAGGTCGCGGGGGCGGATGAGCCCATGTGTGCGGGCCAGGTTCAGGATGTGTTGGTAGTTGCTCTCCATGCTGCAAATGTTGTTCCAATTCGTCGGTAGTTGTTAACACTAACCGACATAACGAAACTTGCGAATGCTGTTTAAAGCACCGTTGTTTCCTTTGGGTAGGCAATGACGCAATCAAACCACTTGAATCGTCCGCTCGTAACCCGTTGATTTTTAATGGCTGGAATCCATCCCTTTGCGGACTGACAGCCATTTGCGGAGGGTGAGGCCGGAGAGAAGAATGGCCTGGAGAGAGAGGAATGTGCCGAAATATGGCCAAGGTGGCCGACGGGCAAAGTCCGCAGGTTTCCGCAAGAACCCAAGTAAATACACGGGAGTTGTCGTTAACAGATAAGAAAAAGCCCCAACTGAGAACAGTTGAGGCTTCAATATTGGCGGTGGTACAGCACCCGGCACGCAACGACCATTGAAAGTACGCAATATCGAGATTTTGGCGAGTTGCGGAAGCCTGATAGCGCGAGCGAAAACCGGGGATTGACAGGCCAAAAGCTGCGGACGCTCGATGCCGTTGTGATCTCCCATTGGTTGGCAATATCGCCATAAAACCGAGTCTGATTCAATTCTGTTTGCGGAATCAAACCCGCGTCCGTCAATGCCCATGAACCGCCTTCCAGGCTGTGTACTCGGACGGTCGTAAACCGTAGCGCGCCAGCACCCCCTCGTGTAGCCTGCGGAGTTCTTCGACAGTCAGTGCGTGTACGCCGGCTTGTTCACCCTCAGGAATTCGCTCTGCCACCGCTCGCTGAATGCAGGAAAGCGGTTCAAGTTCCGGATGCGTGATGACTTCTCGGATGGTCTGCTTGATGAAGTCACGCCATGCCAAGCGAAGGGGGTCGGGTTCCGACAAGTCTTGTTTGATCGCCAGATATTCCTGCGTAGAACGCTCGTAAGCCCAGATGTAAAGATCACGCAGCAGTTCCACGCGGGTCATTTCGTACACGCCGAGCGTGGCCCGGCTGTAGGCCTGCTCCGGCACGTCCAGAAAAGTCAGCGGACAAAGATTCGCGCGGAACAGCGGGAGATTCGCGGCCAATCGTGATGTCCGCTTATTGATGTCGGCAAAAGGCTGCAGGTAGGGCAAATGCACCATCATGAAGAAGGACTGCTCAAACGGATCCTGAATCTGGTTGGCTTTACCCAGAAGCACTTCCAGCACGTCTTCGATCTGCTGTGGTGTCGAGAGGGGGCGATAAACGCTTTTACCGATATCAACGGCGTGCTGGCGAATTCGTCCCTCATCTGCTGGATTGGGCAACAAGTTTTCCGCCAAAGCGCTGTGCAAGTTCATCAGCGTGTAGCGGTTGAACTCCGCGCTGTCGATGTTTTCGACCAGCAGTTCGATCGCCGTTTTATGGTTCAGGATCATCTGTGTTTCGATGGCCGTCTTGCCCCGAGCGGCCTTGCCATGCTCAATGAGTTCGCGCGTATCGAGCCGGGAGTAGGTGTTGCCCTCCAGATGGCTTGATGCCCATGACAAATCGATCAGTAGTCGATTGAGAATGGCGCGGCTGTAGGTGCCCGCTGGTTCGTCAACGTCAGTAGTTCTGCCCATTTTGTGTAGCTGGCGACGTAGCGACTCAGACAAATACCAAGTCTCATTTGGATGGTAAGCATCCAAAAAATCTCGCTGATAGCCTACCGGCTTGCGCGCTTCCGGAGGTTGATCGATATAGGCAAGGATGTCCTGGCTGTCAGCAGATAGGGGAATAAAAGGCGGGAAGCGATCTACTCTGGTGGCCAGTGCACCGCTGCCTGGCTGAGCATCTGCACGCAAATAGCGACGGGCCCGACCTTCACCCGTTGCTGCGACGTGGCCGCTATCGATCAGCTTTGCGATCAAACGCTGTGCTGTTCGCCGGGCAATGTGAGGGTGCGCGGTCAGCAGTTCGGCCAGCGTCAATCCATCCCCGGATGCCCGGATGCTGTTCAGTAAGTCTGTTGTAGATGACATCGTGTTGTGGCGCCGTTCGAGGTTTATGTGGCGCAATTATGGCGCAGTTTATCGAACTGCGCCATAATTAACCCAAAAAGTGGCGCAGTTTATGGCCATCTGCGCCACGTCGGGGTGAAAGTCGAGGTCTCTGGTGCAAGGCTGAGCCCAATAGTGCGCCCATTTACACCCAATATGGCGCGATTCTCCGCACGATCTGCGGCGAATACGGCGGCTAATCTCCGCAGCGTTTGCGGCGAATGACGCCTCAGGAAACGAGCTCCCACCCAACTTGACTCGTGCGCCGAACGAAGCGTTCATGGGCTCCTGCCAACCCATTCGCAAGGAGACCAAGATGGAAATTGCACACTTCAATCAAAGACAACTGGCCGCACGCTGGGACATCAGTGAGGCTACCTTGGAGCGCTGGCGCAGCGAAGGGATAGGCCCCAAATATCTGAAAATCTGTGGCCGCGTGCTGTACAGGCTGGTCGACATCGAGGCCTACGAGGAGCGCTGCCTACAGATTTCGACAAGCCAACGTGCGATGGCGTCTCATTTGGGGTGATCCTTGCGGACGTCGCGATCGTCCGCAGTCCAGAGCCGCTTGTCAATCGTGTCTGCCGTTCAAAATCAATGACTTGCCGTCAGACAGTGCGAACAGATGAGGGCTGCTGCGGGTTCCTGCGTACTGGTTCGTGCTCCTGCGGGTTTGGGGAGGTGCTGGTGGTTGAACTCCGGTCCGCCAAAGGCGTCTGGCCTCCGCAGGGCGGCCTCGGAGCGTCCGCCAACGCACAGAATCGGGCGATGAGTTTGTGCACAGTGGCCTGGGTTCAGGCGCCTTGACCTGGATCCCCAGAGGGAATCAGGAATCAGACCATGGAAGTCTCGCTGCTCTATCTTGTGCCTGTCGTACTGGTACTCTTATTTGCGCTCTTCGGTGCGGCGGTGCGGATCCTCAGGGAGTACGAGCGGGCCGTGGTCTTTAGTTTCGGGCGTTTCCAGAGCGTAAGAGGTCCCGGGCTTGTGCTCTTGATTCCCTTCTACCAGGAGATGGTGCGGGTTGATCTGCGCATCCAGGTCATCGAGATCCCTTCGCAGGACGTCATCTCGCGCGACAACGTCTCGATGAAGGTCGACGCCGTGCTGTACTTCAACGTCGTCGACCCGGAGCGGGCGATCATCAAAGTCCAGTCCTACCTGCCTGCCACCAACATGCTGGCCCAGACGACATTGCGGGCCGTGTTGGGCCAGCACGAGCTCGATGAGATGCTCTCCGAACGCAAAAAGCTCAGCGAAGACGTCCAAAGCATCCTCGATAGCCAGACGGAGACCTGGGGAATCAAGGTGAGCAATGTGGAGATCCGTACGGTCGAGTTGACCGAGAACATGGTCCGGGCGATCGCGAAGCAGGCCGAAGCCGAGCGCGACCGCCGCGCCAAGATCATCCATGCCGACGCCGAGTTCCAGGCCTCCCAGACGCTCGTGAATGCCGCCAAGATTCTCGGGAGTACGCCCGCGGCCATGCAACTGCGCTACTTGCAGACCTTGACCGAAATCGGCGCTGAGCAGAACTCGACAGTCGTGTTTCCGATGCCGATCGACATCATCAGGCCCTTCCTGGACATTCTCGAAAAAGCCGATCACGCCTGATGGTCGCGAACCCTATGCGACCTCTGATGCGACTTTACGACTTGATGCGACCCGCGGCCCGCACAGGGGGTCGATCGGGTCAGGGTCCGCCTAGTTCCAGTGAAAGGCCAGATCGCGCCCATGGGTACCGTCGAGGGTGACCGACTGCGTTTCGGTCAATCCCTTGAATCGAGCGCTCACCCGGTATTTTCCGGCGGGAAGCATGACGTCGAGCATCGGGCCGGCCCGGGGTAGTTCGAATACCGGCTCGCCGGAAGAGTTGAGGATCACCACCGGCACATCGGCGATATATTCGCCCGATTTGCTCTCCGAGAAGATCATGCGCAGTGAAAACTGCTTGCCCAGGCTGCGCATCGTGGCCTCTTCGGTGTCCCCGATCCCCCCATTCAGATAGGTCGTGGCCGCAGGCGTGTGCGTCACAACCGAGTCCTGGCCCAGCGAGACCAAGGGCAGCGCGCACGCCATGGCCAGTGCCAGGGTCGCACAGCGCGACGACTTAACCATCATTCTTCTCCTTCATCGTCGGGGTCGAAGGAAGGGATCTTGGGGGGTCGCGCGAGACGACCAGGCGGCGTGCTGTACCCTTGCCGGTCTTGGAGATTTTCTCATCTAAGAAGGATACGTCGCGATCGAGCGAGCGCAGCCCCTGCTCGACGGGGATGTTATTCGAGGCCGAATCATCGGCCACGAGGCTTTCTCCCAAGGCGCGCGTCGCGGCGATCCCGGCAGGCGCGCTACGCTTGACCGGCCCTCCAATCCAGTCGAGACCACTCTCCAGGCTATCGGCTGCGGCGCGGAGCGCGTAGCCGGCCGCACTGGCCTCATTGGCGGCCCAGAACTCGGCACTCTTGGCACGGTCTGCGCGCGCCAGGGCACTGCTCGCCCGTGCAAATACCTTGGCGAGATCATTGGTCTTGACCTCGTGCAGGCGGCCTGGCGCGGCGAGAAGCGCGTCGATCTGTGCGATCGAGCGCAGGAGTTCTGTGCGAGCCACAGCGCTGGAGCGCCCCGCTTCAAGGCAGAGGAAGGCGCGGGCCCGGCCCAGTTCGATGGCTGCGATCTGGAAGTTCTGGTCCTCGTGCGCTTCGGCGGCAGCCTCGAAGTGAGTCTGGGTGGCGCCAGCTAAGCGATACCAGTCTGCGGCACCGACGACCAGCCAGCGCCGGTCGATGTCGGCTCGTGTTGCGGGATCGATCAGTCGATCCAGCTGCCCAAGCGTGGTCAGCGCTCCGCTTGCGACCCGTCGCGCCGCCCGATCGAGTCGCGCCGCGGCGGCGTCGAGCCGTTGCGCGCCATCCTGATAGACCGATAGGTCCAAGCCCTTACCACCACGGCTGCGTGCCAAGGCAAGGCGGGATTCTGCGCGGAGCTCCAAACTGGCTGCAGTGAGCATGGCCTGCGCACGGACGCGGTCCTGGCCCTCGAGCGCCCGGTCGGCCTCGGCCAGATGGGCGCTGACGGAGTCGACCACGGGGGAGAAACTGCCGTCTGTGTGGTGGGTCCAACTCGAGAGCGTAGCCGCCCCCATGGGATTCTGGAGAAAACGATATTTCAAGGCGGCATTGGCATCGATCTGCGCCGGCGTCGAATCGGCGTTTGCACTGACCGCTAGCGTGGCCAGGAGAATCGCTAAGCACACGCTTTGGAATCTGGGTTCGCACCGCATGAGGTTCTCCCGCTCAGGATCGGCAAACTGGTCGTGCCGCTCGGGGTGTTTGTCTGCGCGCTATCGACCCCTTGAACCCGGAACGGTCACCAGTGCATCGTAGGTCAGCAAAAGTGGGTCGCTCCGTGCGGTAGCTAACCTAAGCGCATCCAAAATTGGGACAGTTTTCGCGCTTTTCCTGCCGGGGCGGGCAGGACGCCAAGAAAATGGGTCGGTGATGGCTCGGTGATGGGTCGCAAACCGGTCGCAAACGGGTCGCTAAAGGGGGGGCAAGGGGATTCTGGGACGATTTCCGTGCGACCGGATCCTTGGTCCGTCCCGGCCTCTTTCAGTCGCGCCCGTCTCGCCTCATTGCGCACGGTGTCCCGACACGATTTCTGGATGCCGATCCGCAAGTTTTCGGTACGGTAACGAACGGACGCTCGGGGTCGGGGGTTTGTAAGGTAGCGCCATGAAGCGCTTTGAAACGAGAAGATCGGTCGAGCGGGGCTTCTGTCTTGGATGCCCGATGCGCCGGCGTGCGTCCTGCGCGGTGGCACACAAGGCTCGGCGATCAGGATCCGGCGGCGGCACCCTCCACGCCCGGGGCGCGGACTCCTGCCGGTCTGATGGGTCAGCTCTAGCACACCGGGGGCTGCATCCGGGCTATCGGGATCACGAAGAACGGTTCGAGTGGGACCGCTGCGGACAAGTTACGGCCCCTCGAGCACGATCTGCCCAGACTGACGAAGGGCACGACTCTTCCCCAGGAAAGGTGCGCTCTCGATGAGCACATGGTTTACGCATTGCCTCGGCGCGCTCGCGCGCCTGGGTCCGCGGGCGCAGAAGGATCGGGCGGCGATTGCGCAGCGCCAAGAAGACAGTATGACTGTTGAGGAACGAGGACCGTATATGTTACGCAGCTTGAAGGACCTGGAAGGCTATGCGATCGAAGCCACCGACGGCACGATCGGTCATGTGAGCGACTTCTACTTCGATGACGAGGCCTGGGTGGTGCGCTTTCTGGTGGTCGAAACGGGCACGTGGCTCTTGTCCCGGCGGGTGCTGATCGCCCCAGAGGCGATCGGAGTACCCGACTGGGACGGCCGGGTCCTGCCTGTTGCGATCACCAAGGAACAAGTCAGACGGAGCCCGCACATCGACACCAATAGTCCCGTATCGCGGGAGCACGAGATGCTCAATCTCGGCTACTACGGCTACACCTATTATTGGGAACGGGAGCAGGCCGCGCGCCGCGCCATGCAGCTTCGCGAGGGAGACCCGCATCTGCGCAGCTGCAAGGACTTGATCGACTACCACATCGAGGCCACGGATGGCGAGATCGGACACCTGGAAGGCATCCTGGTGGATGAGGCCAACTGGGTTGTGCGCTATCTGGTCGCCTATACGAGCAACTGGTGGCTTGGGCACCACATCCTGGTATCACCAGAGTGGGTCGAGGATGTGAACTGGGCCGAACATACGGTCTCGGTCGACCTCTCCTGCGAGGAGGTGCGCCAGTCCCCCGAGTACGATCCGCACGATCCCGTCGATCGCCCCCTGGAGTCGCGGCTCCACGAGCACTACGAGCGCCCCGCCTATTGGATCGACGAGGTCGAACGCGCCCCCCGTTAGCTCGCCGGGCACCTCCCGTTGGCTCCCTCTTGGCTCCCTCTTGGCTCCCAATGAACTCCGCATGAGGTCCCCCCTGGGTCCAGATGAAGTCCGGGTGGCATGAGCAAGCCATAACCCATCTTGATCTCCGTGGCCTCTGACAGTGCGCAGCCCCTCCCGGGAACTACCATGTCGGCCACCCATTTCACGCTACCCCACCCCACCCCACCCCACACCGTTTGGAAGACACCATGACCACCGAGCCACGCGCGAAGACGCCACACTGGAACCGCAAAGCACGCCCTGCAGGCTTTTGCCTTCTCCTGGGATTGTCCCTGCCGGTGTTTGCGGCACCGCCTCCTGACCCCTCTGCCGTTGCGCCTGGCCAGACGGGGAAGCCGGCGATCAATTCGGATTCCGCCTTGAAGTGTCTGGGCGACATCGGCACGCTCGACACCCAACTGAGCCGAGACGGCTACTGGTTGAACGAGTCAGCCTACGGCTACGGCTATCCGATGTACGGCTACAGCGCCGGTCAGCCGGCAAGGCTTGATCCACAAAGCGTCCCGGGCTCGGGGACTGCGGTGGACTATGCTCGGGCGCGACCGGGCTATGAGATTCGCACGCTTCTCGCAGCCACCCGCATCCTGGCCCAACTGGGCGAGCAGCAGGAGTGCGAAGCGCTGCTGGCAGCCTCGCGCAATCTGTACGAACGCTACAAGGGCGAGCTTGGACGGGGTGAGAATCCGGGAGACCAGGCACGCACTGAAAATCTTGCCCGGATTGCCGCGGCCGTACCCCTCACCGATGCGAACGCACCTTTTCGGACAGACCAGTTGATCGGTATCGGCGTGGACAATCTGCAAGGCGACAGACTGGGCAGCATCGAGGACATCATCTTGTCTCCGAAGTCCGGCAAGATCGCCTACTTGGTGGTGCGCCACGGCGGGCTCCTGGGGATTGGCGAGCACTACGCGCCGGTGCCCTGGGCGGACTTTCGAACGAGCAAGGGCCTGAACCTCTTGATCCTCGATGGCGCCAAGACGCGCATCGACCAGGCTCCCCAGGTCAAGGAGGATCGCTTTTCCTCCCGCAGCGACTTCCCGCAGTTAAGCCAGAAGGTCGACGACTACTGGAAGGACAAGAAGACGCCTTAGCCGGGTCGGATCGAGGCCGCCCGACCCTGGCTTGAGCGCTCAGGCGAGTTCGGTCGTGGCGCGTTCCGAGAGAATCGGCTCGGCTTGTTCGTGGTCCTCCTCACTGCCGTGCACGATGACCAGATACTGGTCGGACTTGACTGCCGTCTCATAGCGGA
>CAJCID010000063.1 GCA_903970305.1 Rhodospirillales bacterium
GGAGATGAAGAAATGGACACACCGCGCAGGTCGAGGAGGAGGCAGCACCGCAACACTTCATGGGACGGAATGACCCTGGGTCTATTGGCCGCTCTATGCATGTCCGCAATGACGCAACCAGCGGCCGCTCAGACCTCGATGCCAGCCGCGCCCCCCAACGCCCCGCAATATCTCCCCAAGGCCTGGCAGTCGGCACTGACGGCCCCCGGACCCGCCGGCTCCGGGATCATCGGCGTTGCACCAACGATTGGCGCAAATGAACAAGACCTCGATGCACAGGGATTGAACGGAACCTACCAGCCGGGAGGAGCGGTTGCGACCAGCACGAATGCTTTCTTCCAGTCACTAGGCACCAATGGACGCTCGTGCGCAACTTGCCATCAACCTGCTGAAGCGCTCAGCGTAAGCCTCGTCAATATCCAGGCGCGCTATCTGCTCACCGGTGGCAAGGATCCGATTTTCGCGCCCGTCGATGGCGCGAACTGTCCGAACCAGGTTCCCGCCGCAAATACATCGCCGTCGTATCTTGGTAAGCTGCTCGGCAGGGGTCACAGCATGGCGAGCGCGCACTCGCTGGTCCTAACGCGTGGCGTGTTCCGGATCTTTCTGCCAGTGCCCGCCAATGCGGAATACACCATTTCGGTAGTCAGCGACCCAACGACCTGCAACACGGACCCAGCCTATAACCAGGTCTTGGATCCGGCAACGGGCACTCCAACGCAGATGATCTCGGTCTATCGACGGCCGCGTATCTCGACGAACCTCAAGTACGTGACAACGACGATTGCCGATGTCAATCCCTTCGTCATACCTCCCAACGATCCCATTACAGGAGTACCGCTGGCCATCGATCCCTATACGGGAATCCCTGAGAGCGGCAATATCATGTGGGATGGTCGTGAGCCTACGCTGCAAAGCCAAGCCATCGATGCGACACTGAGCCACGCCCAAGCGACCGCTGCACCCACGGCCGCGCAGGTAGCCCAGATGGTGGCGTTTGAAAACGGCATCTATAGCGCCCAGTCGTACACTTTTGGGGCGGGTTCGCTGACCGCGTTAGGTGGACTTGGTGGACCGGTCGACCTCTCGACAAACGCTCCGGGTCAGCTCCTCAGCCTGGCGCCAGCGCCTCACGTAGCGCCCTACAGCGCCTGGTCGACGATTACCGGCAACGGCTATCCGTCGGCGCAACAGGAATCGATCTATCGTGGCCAACAGATCTTCAACACCCGTACCTTCACGATCTCGGGTGTGGCCGGCCTGAACAACATCGCGGCTATCGGCAATCCCACCGTCAATACCTGCGGCGTCTGCCATAACCAGATCAACATCGGCAATGATGCTTTCCCGGCCGCGCAGCATGATATCGGTGTCAGCGGTTCGTTCCAGGCTTTTGGGGGTGTCGCACCCGCGAAGGATCTTCCCATCTTCCAGATCACCTGCAACGCGGGCGCCTCAAGCGTCTACGCGGGGACGGTGCTGATGGTCAACGATCCCGGACTCGCGTTGATCACCGGCAAATGCGCTGACATTGGGCGCACGACTGTCCCTCAGCTGCGCGGTCTCGCCTCACGGGCACCCTATTTTCACGATGGGTCAGCCGCCACCTTGCGGGACGTGGTGAATTTCTATAATCAGCGCTTTAGCATCGGCCTCTCAGCGCAGGAAACGACTGACCTGGTCAATTTCTTGAACGCGCTCTAACGCTCCTCGTAGGAGCCACGGCGGTCTTCCGGGCGCTCCCCGGAAGACCAGGGACGCAAAGCCTTGCCACATGGCATTGCGTTCCGTCCAGAAGCGAATCGACTTGACCCTTGCAGTGCGAGAGGATCTCGATCTATTTCGCATTCTGTGAACTCATCGATCAATCTGTACGGCGTGAGGTGTTGTGCAAGATAGTTGTCGCCTTGGTCAGCGTCGGGCTCGGGATCCCTCAGTCCGCCCTGGCACAGATCAACCCCGACCTGGGTGCGCGACCCAATACCGTGAACAGTCCAGCGGTAAGCGCCACTGTTCCCTGGCGGACTCCATTCGGGGCTGGGGCGCTGCAAGGTGATCGAGTGCGCCGACGAAATCGATCCGAATGGCGTGTGCGAGCTTTGGTCGGACACCTAGCCGGCGCTCGCGAACACGGTCTGTGCCCCGCTTTGCAGGGGGCGCCTTCGCTGGCGCAGTTGCCGCCCGTAATTCGGATGGAGAATCTTCCGAGCTTGGCGACTTCAGGGCCACTGAGCAGCCCGTGTCCACGCCTACCGGAGCGCCTGGTACGCCATGTAGATCGCGAAGACTGACACGAGCCCGATCAGCAGGCGGCGCAAAGTCGTGTTCGAAATCCGATTGGCTAGGCGAGCTCCCAGATCGGCCCCTGCCCAGAGGCCCATGATCACGCCGGCGATCGCTACCCAAGGTAGCGGCCAGCCCTGGCGCCAATAGATCCAGCCCGCGGGCGCCGTCAGGGGGACCAATGCCA
Organism: Rhodospirillales bacterium; assembly: GCA_903970305.1. Taxonomy (GTDB): domain Bacteria; phylum Pseudomonadota; class Gammaproteobacteria; order Burkholderiales; family Burkholderiaceae_D; genus BOG-994. Next base: position 2,471 of record CAJCID010000063.1, read on the forward strand.
GCACGAGGCCGACCGCTTGCGCCTGATGCTGCGGCACCTTGAGGATGCCCGTGAGTCCCACTGTAATCGCGAGGCCTCCTCCGATTCCCATAAAGCCAGAGGAGACACCGGCAACCGTGCCCACGGCCAGAAGGGCAGTCCACGGCAAATCGTCCGCGGCCTTAGCGGGGCCCGCTCCCTCGGTCGGAACAGTCTGGCGCCGGAAGATGAGCAAGGCCACGAGCAACGACAGGTAGCCCACATAGCTCCAATTGAGCGCAGTGCTTGAAATCCTTCCAGCAAAGAGCGCCCCACCCACTCCGCCCGCAAGAAAACCGATCGCAAGGAAGACCAGCCAGCGTATTGGGGTGCGGCTGCCTCTTTCCCGGTAGCGCCTGATTCCCGAAACACCCGTCGGGGGAATCTGGGCAATAAGCGAGATGCCTTGCGCGACGTGCTGCTCGCATCCAAGCACGAGGATCGCAATCGGAACGAGAATTCCACCGGGACTCACACCCAGCAGCCCGGAGGCCACCCCACCGATCAGCCCAGCTCCGACCCCCATGAACAACTCAATAGTCATTCAACCCTCCTAAGCCGCGCCATGCTTGGCAATACCAAGCGCAGTGCGGGTCGACGCAACTTTGTCGGTGGCCAAGAACCCACCATTCTCGCCCAGCTAGGTCAGAGTACTCCGATGAAGCCGTAGACACTGTGATGCGACAGCGCGGGCTCCTTCCGTTGGAGAGCCGCGCACTCGCCCGCCTGAGCCGAATCAAGACCATACCTCTTGACAGAGGCGCGGAGGGATACGGTCCTACTCCGTCTTGTGATTGACCATGAGGCGCACGTGACTATTGCGACCAAGTCATCCGAGACGCTATGCTTGGAATTCCCGACGGGGGGCATGACTCCCGTAGATGAACTGCAGTGAATGCGGCGCTCAGATTGGTGTGTTTCGCTGAATGGCTAGGGAAGGCGTCCACGACGAGGAATAGAGCATGTCTGTTTATCTGATCGCACAGCTAAACATTCATGATTGGCCGACGTACGCGAAGTACGAGTCAGGCTTTATGGAAATCTTCACCCGGTATGAGGGCAAGCTACTCTCGGTCGATGAGGCGCCGGCGGTGATTGAAGGCACCTGGACATACACGCGCACCGTCCTTCTTGAGTTCCCCTCCGAAGAAAGAGCAGGCGCTTGGTACGCTTCAGAAGAGTATCAAACCATTGCACAACATCGGTACGCCGCATCGACCGCGAACCTTGTCCTCATCCGAGGTGCTGAGACCTAGCTGTAGCACGTCGGAAAGTGACCGGCACTGGCCGAGCACAGTGCATCCGGTGGTAATCCACGAAACGTCCACTCATATCGTTGAGCATTTGTTAGTGCCTTCTAGTCCCGATTGAGAGTTACATGCCAGGAGAAGCAATCTGCGAGATGTATGGGAACCCCTGGCGCGTTTGCCAGTACCCACCGTTTGATCTCGGATGTCTCAAGAATGGTCGCGGCCCCGCTCCAAGCCGTTACCGGCCCCTTGGCGGATATAGGATTCCCCGAGTAGAACAAATATGGTTCATCCGAGACCCCAGTTGACACATAGACGATGTTCCATGATCGGAAGGCAAACGCCTGGAGGACGTCCACAGTGGGGAGTTGTTCCTGTCGTGCGATCGCTTTCGCTAGTTTGGCCTTCTTCGACTCAGTGAGCGTCCGATCAATACCCTTGCAAGGGTACGATTTAAGCCAGCTCATGGATTCGGCGAAAATGGGCTGGGTTATTGCGCTGTTATGCAAAGCCTCTTTGAGGGTCTGCGCCATTGTCGCGCGCGCTTGCTCGGTGATTTCGGGCTCGGATACGAAGTCTTCGGCGTTCCCGCTTGATGCCGCGGCGAGAAATGCTAGGACCGAAAGTGGCTTCTTCATCATCGCCATGAGGTGATGGGGAGGGAAGACGGTCGTGGTCAGGTCAATGTCCCCCTCGACTGTCCCCGCTCTCATTGGACCACGATCCGGGTCTTTGTAGGATTGCGACTCTTTGAAAGACAGCTCAAAATGGAGTCGTGCTATCTCATGCTCCGACTCTAACTGACACTGGGAAATCTGCGGCGACCTCGTGCCGGTAGGAAGTCGTTTCGAGAACCAAACGAACCGCTCGCGAAGCGCCGGTCGAGTTGGCGTCTTCAGAACGGGCCCCATTCAAGCTCTCAGAAGCGCGTTTCTCGGTTGATCGGTAGCTTGATGGGTGCCACTAAGAACACGATGGAAACCCGTATGAATCCAAGCGTTCTGGCGGAGAGGGAGTCCTTAGAACTCGCATCTAACCATTTCCAACTCTCGCCAAGAATTTCCTCATTTCAGAGGAGAATCTGGGAAATCTGTGCCAACCGTCTACAACACGTTACAATGAAATCTGAATTGAAAACGTGGGTTGGGACGAAAGAATGGGCAGAAGAGTTGGTGACCGATTAACCGCACTGGAAGTAAAACGGGCGAGAAAGCCGGGG
>CAJCID010000064.1 GCA_903970305.1 Rhodospirillales bacterium
CGCGGCGCCGCATTGGTTGCACGCAATATCGCGCGCTATGTCGAGTCTGACCTCGCCGGTCATCCAAAGGACTGGAAGCCCCTGGTCTACTGCTGGCGGGGGGGCGAGCGCAGCGGCGCGATGGCGCATATCCTCGCCCGGATTGGCTGGCGCACGACCCAGCTTGCCGGAGGCTACAAGAGCTATCGGCGCGCGGTTATCGAGGGCATCGACGCGCTGGCTCCGGGCCTTGATTACCGGGTTCTCTGCGGACCCACCGGAAGTGGCAAGAGCCGCCTGCTCGCGGCCCTCGCGGAACAGGGCGCCCAGGTCCTCGACCTTGAGGGACTTGCCGTGCACCGCGGCTCGGTCTTGGGGAGCTGGCCTGACGATCTGTGCCAACCGAGTCAACGGGCCTTCGAGTCGCGGCTCTGGCAGGCGCTGCGTGCCCTAAAGCCTGGGCGCACGGTCTTTGTCGAGTCGGAAAGCCGCAAGGTGGGCGACCTGCGTGTGCCGATCTCCCTCTCCGCAGCGTTGCACAAGAGTCCCTGCGTCGTCTTGGAACTCCCTCATGGCGAGCGCGTCTCGCTACTCATCGAAGACTATGCCCACCTCGTCGCCGACCCCCCCGAACTACAGAAGAGGCTCGGCTACTTGACCGTGCGTCACGGACGGGAAGTGATCGCCGCCTGGACCGAGCTCATTGCCGCTCGCAAGTGGCCCGAACTGGTGGGGGAACTACTGCGCCTGCATTACGACCCGGCCTATCGTCGTTCGAGCAGCCTGCACTTCGCCCAGCTCGAAGGAGCCCAAAGGCTTCGCGTGCCCTCGGCCGAGCGCTCCTCTTTCGCTCGCGCGGCCGAGGAACTCTTGGCGAGCGTCGCCAAGGCGCACCCGGCAGCGACGGTCTAACGCGATCGGTCCTGACTTCAGTGGGTAGCGCTCGCGCCCGCCGGGCCCGGCTCCGGATGGCTGGCCTCAGAAGTAGGGGTGTTCGGCGCCGGCGCATGGGAGGCAGCATCTTGCGGCGCGGGAGGGCTAGCGGGCGTTGTGGCCCGCGCCTTCGCGGCTGCGTTCGCCTTGACCGCGGCCTCGTGATGACCCACGGCACAACCGACCATCGCGCCGGCGACCGCGTGGTGGCCCGCCAGATGGCCCGCGGCACCACCGACGACGGCGCCCTTTACGCAGCCTGCGGCCTGCGCACCCTCGGGCAGCAAAGCCAGACCAACGAGGAAAGCGAGTACAGTAGGGATTCTTTTCAAGGGCAATTCTCCATGGCAGATCGATCTGGCCTACCGGTAAGGTATCGGGCACCACCGGTCGCTGGCCGTGGCGCCCACGAAGGGTTGCGCCGGCTCGGGTAATGAAACAGGCTCGGTCCCGATTATAGAATGGCGCGCCACCCCGCTCCTGTTCTTGATCGCGCCTTGCCGCCGCGCTGCTCATTTTTCCGCGTCGTTTCTCGCAAAACAAAGGAATCCTGAAGATGCGCATCCATGTCGGTTACGACATGACCCTCAATTTTCCGCAGCCCACACCCATGATCCTGACTCTCAGCGTACACCAGTCGCGCGCGGGGGATCTCTTGGTGCCTGATTGGATGGCGACCGAGCCCGCAGTGGGCATCCGGGACTATTGGGACGGCTACGGAAACCGCTGCAGCCGCGTGGTGGCACCGGCAGGCCGGTTCCGCGTGGCCGCCAAGGGGCTCATCAATGACTCCGGTGCACCGGATGATTTCGCACCCCAGGCCCGACAGGTCCCGGTCGAACTCCTCCCGGACGAGACCCTGCTCTATCTCCTTGGCAGCCGCTACTGCGAGACCGATCTGCTCTACGATATTGCCTGGCGTCACTTCGGGCAGACGGCGCCGGGCTGGTCGCGGGTGCAGGCGATTTGCGATTTTGTGCACCAGCGGATTCAGTTCGGCTATCCGTATGCGCGCAATACCCGCACGGCCTTTGAGGCCTACCACGAGCAGCGCGGCGTCTGCCGGGATTTTGCGCACCTGGGCGTGGCTTTGTGCCGCTGTATGAACATTCCGGCGCGTTACTGCGCGGGTTACCTCGGCGATATCGGCGTTCCCTTCTCGCCAGACCCGATGGATTTCGCGGGCTGGATCGAGGTATACCTCGAAGACCGCTGGTACACGTTCGATCCGCGCAACAATATTCCACGCGTGGGAAGGGTGCTCATCGCACGGGGCCGCGATGCGGCCGATGTGGCCATCTCGTGCTCCTTCGGACCTGCGACGCTCGAGCGTTTCCAGGTCTGGACCGAGGAGACCACGAAGGATGCGAGCACCTTTTGAGGGGCCCGGTTGAATCAAAGCACCTGAATCAAGGACCTTCCCGTGGGGGCGGGAATCGGATAGTCTTATGCCAGACCCGCTCGACTTCCCAGCCGTAGGGAGAGGGCGGCAGACTGGCTCTCATTAGACCCGCACAGCGTTCGCGTCCTGCGGGTCTTTTATTTGACAGCGCCGTAACACCCCGTCCTTCACAGGACGGGGATAGCTTGGGCAAGCGGATCGAATTCCCGGACGCTTCGAGCGAGGGACGAAGACCGCGCGCCCTGCTGATGGACTTTCGTGTAGGATCGTGCCCTCGTCAGACTGCGTCCCCGCGAAGCATCCAAGGAGGGATGGCTTCAATCCAGGATCGATATGCCCGTATTTCCAAAGGCCAGCGCCGGCCCTGTTCGATGCATTGGTCTGCTGATCACGATCTGCTGCCTCGGCGCGCAAGCCCATGACCTGGTCCCGTCCACGGTCGGAGCCCTGCAATCCTCAGGGATCATCAGCGAGAACCTCGATCCAATCGTGCGTCCTCAGGACGACTTCTTTGGCTATGCCAACGGGTCCTGGTTGAACAAGGTGGCGATCCCCGACGACCAGTCAAGTTGGGGAGTCTCCGAAGCGATGACGCAAAAGGCGCTCGAGCAACTACGCGACCTGATGGCTGCCGCAGTGCAGTCCAGCGATCCCGAAGAGCAGAAGGTGGGACGTTTCTATGCGAGTTTCATGAATGAGACCCGAGTTGACGCGTTGGGGCTGGAGCCGATCCGTGCCGAACTCCAGAGCATCGATGCGCTCGGTGATCGGAGCGCATTGAGCACGGCGCTCGCCTCATTGGCCCAGGCCGGGGTCAATACGCCGGTTGCGCTATCGATCGATCCGGACCCGCGGCACTCAACGCACTATGCGGTCACGCTCAGCCAATCCGGCCTGGGTCTGCCGGACCGAGACTACTATCTGCGCGACGCGGCGCGTTTCGTCGCCGTTCGCAGAAGCTACCGCGACTACATCGCGCAATTGCTCACGTTGGCGGGCGAGCCGGATGGAGCGGCGCGCGCCGCGCGCGTGCTGGACCTTGAGACGCGGCTGGCAAGGGTGCAGTGGAGCGCGACCGAGAACCTCGATCCGGTGCGCACCTATAACCCGCTCGCCGTGTCCCTGCTCGAGCACCATGCTGGTCCCCTGGTCTGGGAACGCTACCTCGAGGCGGCCGGCGTCAGGACCAAAGTGGACTTTGTCATCCTCGCGCAGCCGTCCTACATCCGGGGCCTCGAGACGCTCTGGGGCACAACCCCGCTAGAAACCTGGCGCGACTATCTGCGCGTGCGCCTGTTGGCCGCGCGGGCCCCCTATCTGGGGGCACCCTTCGCACGGACCTCATTTGCCTTCGAAGGCACGGTACTGAACGGGATTCCACAGCAGAAGGAACGCTGGCTGCGGGCCGTGCAACTGGTCGACAGGCTCTTCGGTGAGGCGTCCGGAAAGATGTACGTGGCGCGCTACTTTCCCCCCGAGAACAAGGCGAAGGTCGAGACGCTGGTACGCAACATCTTGGCGGCCTATGCCTTGCGGATCGACCAGCTCGACTGGATGAGCGAATCGACCAAGCGCGAGGCCCGGGCCAAGCTTGCGAAGATCCACATCAAGGTCGGCTATCCGGACCGTTGGCGCGACTACTCGAATCTGAGGATCGAAGCAGACGATCTGGTGGGCAATGTCCGGCGCGCGACGCTCTTCGAGACGGCACGCAACCTGGCGAAGCTGGGTCAACCGATTGACGTGGGCGAGTGGCAGATGACCGCACCCACGGTGGATGCCTACTACGATGCGTCGCACAACGAAATCGTGTTTCCCGCAGGTATCCTGCAGCCGCCCGCCTATGTGGCCGAGGCCGACGATGCCTTCAATTATGGTGCGACGGGAGCGACGATCGGTCACGAGATCAGCCATGGATTCGACGAGTCGGGCGACAAGTTCGACAGCGATGGCAACCTGCATAACTGGTGGACCGAGAAAGACCATCGTCTCTATGCCCAGAAAACGCACCGGCTTGTGACCCAGTACGAT
>CAJCID010000065.1 GCA_903970305.1 Rhodospirillales bacterium
CGGACGCTGCGCGAGCGCCGGTTTCATCGCGATCTCGGCGGTTGCGATTGCGTCCGCCGCGCCGCCGGCGCCGCCCGCTGCCGGGTGTGCCGGCGCCGGCGACTGGGGCGTTGCGGTCCGGGTTTGCCTCGGTGGCTTCCACCAGCTCCTCCTGCGGAATGGTGTCAGCTGTCAGGAGATCCGGATCGATCGCCTCGACGGGGGGCGCCTGGGGCTTAGACTTGGGATCGGCACGATCGCGGCGCCTCTCACCGCGCTCACCCCTTTCGCCGCGATCGCCGCGCTCATTGCGATGTCCCGGCTCGCCGGCGACGACACCGTTCACATCGGGCCTTGGTCCACGCCCACGCTCGGTCCTGCCCTCTGGATTGCCGGCCGGGGCTGCTGCGCCACGGTTGTTCCTCTCGGCGCGCTCACCGGGATCCGCGCCGCGATCCGGTCGTGACCGATTGCCCCGCGCACCGCGCCCGCCGCCATTGCGCCCTCCGCCTTCGCGTGCTCCCGCTTCACGATGATTGGGGCCTCTGGAACGGGCGGGGCTGTCTGCCGGAGTCTGGGGCGTGCTCACCACGAGCGGGGCTGCGACGGGCGCCGGAGTGCGGAACCATCCCAGGATGCGGCCGATGATGCCCTGCGAATCGGACGTGGGTCTGACCGTGACGAGGGGCGCGGGCGCTGCGAGGACCACTTCGGGCCGCTCGACGATCGGTGCGGGCTGGTCTGGCGTGACGCCCTTGACCATGGCTTCCTGACGAGGCTTGGCGGCTTCCTCGCGCTTACGCGTGTAGACCTCTTCGGCCGGCTCTTCGACCATCGCATAGCTCACCGTCGACTCCTCGAGGCGCGGGTCGTCGTGCTTGAGCCGCTCGAGCGTGTAATGCGGGGTCTCGATGTGCTTGTTGGGGATGAGGATGACGTTGACCTTTAAGCGCGCCTCGATCTTGGCGATGTCGGTACGCTTCTCGTTGAGCAGGAAGGTCGCGACTTCGACCGGCACGTGAGTGTGCACGGACGCGGTGTTCTCCTTCATCGCCTCTTCCTGGATGATGCGCAGCACGTGCAAGGCCGACGATTCGATGTCGCGGATGTGGCCTGTGCCGTTGCAGCGCGGGCAGACCACGTGGCTACCCTCGGAAAGCGAGGGCCGCAGTCTCTGACGCGACAGTTCCATGAGCCCAAAGCGGGAGATCTTGCCCATCTGCACGCGGGCCCGGTCGTAGTAGAGCGCATCTTTCAAGCGCTGCTCGACCTCGCGCTGGTTCTTGGTCGACTCCATGTCGATGAAATCGATGACGATGAGGCCACCCAGGTCGCGCAGGCGCATCTGGCGCGCGACCTCGTCAGCGGCCTCCAGATTGGTGCGCAGCGCCGTCTCCTCGATGTCCCCCCCACGCGTGGCGCGCGCCGAGTTGACGTCCACCGAGACGAGGGCCTCGGTGTGATCGATGACGATGGCCCCACCCGAGGGCAGCGGCACCGTGCGTGAGTGTGCCGTCTCGATCTGGTGTTCGATCTGGAATCGCGAGAACAGCGGCACATCGTCGCGATAGCGCTTGACCCGGTTCACCATGTCCGGCATCACGTGGGCCATGAATTGGCGGGCCTGCTCGTGGATGTCGTCGGTGTCGATCAGGATCTCGCCGATGTCAGGATGGAAGTAATCCCGGATGGCGCGGATGACCAGGCTCGACTCCTGATAGATCAGAAACGCGCCCGAGGCGGAGTTGCCGGCGCCCTCGATGGCGCGCCAGAGTTGCATCAGGTAGTTCAGGTCCCACTGGAGTTCCGTGGCATTGCGGCCGATGCCAGCGGTGCGCGCGATGATGCTCATGCCCGGTGGCAACTCGAGCTGGTCCATCGTATCGCGCAACTCCTGGCGATCCTCACCTTCGACGCGGCGGGAGACGCCGCCGCCGCGCGGATTGTTCGGCATGAGCACCAGATAGCGGCCGGCCAGCGAGATGAAGGTGGTCAGCGCCGCACCCTTGTTGCCGCGCTCTTCTTTTTCCACCTGGACGAACAGCTCCTGGCCCTCGCGCAGCGCGTCCTGGATGCGCGCGGTGCGTACGTCGATGCCCTCGCGGAAGTATTGTCGGGAGATGTCCTTGAAGGGCAGAAATCCGTGGCGCTCCTCCCCGTAATTGACAAAACAAGCCTCGAGGCTGGGTTCGACGCGGGTGATGATGCCCTTGTAGATGTTGGATTTGCGCTGTTCGCGGCCGGCGGCCTCGATATCGATGTCAATGAGTTTCTGTCCATCGACGATTGCAACGCGCAGCTCTTCTGCGTGCGTCGCATTGAACAACATGCGTTTCATGATTACTCCTAGACCGCGTGCTTGCGCACTGCCGGACCATCTTGTTGTTATCGAAACGCGAGAGAGGGAGTCTGGCGAGAATTGCCGCTATGCGTCGCTGCGGGGCAGCGGCGCGGGGCGCGGGCGGACAGACACTTCTTGGAACTCGCTTGGACACGGGAACCGCATTGCCCGGGGACGCTGCCTAGCGCATCGGGGAGCAACGAGGCCGGCTCAGTGTCAGGCAACCATCAGCTTCTTGTTGGATTGCGGATCAGCGATCATCAAGTGTCAGCCTGCCGAGACGCCGACCGAACGGCGTCTCCGAATTCGTCTACTGCCAATCGTCCTTCTGCTCTGACCACCGTCCTACCGAGCCGACGCTTGAGCATCGCTCCTGCGGTTCAGATGATCATTCGCGTGTGTGTCCATTGCGGTGGACAACTTAACCGGCGTGTAGAATCGGACTCGATCCCACACACAAATGTCCAGACTGAACAATGCTTCGTTGCCGGCCAAGGCGCACGTCGCCGGTTGAGACTCCCCGGGGCGAGGGCGCAAATCGGATTCGGTATTGTTCAAATCTGTGACAAATTATATTGCATTATGAATGACTTAGGGGAAATAGCTCCAGCGCAGGTCGAAGCTTCCAAGGTGAGCTTTTTCCAGGTCGGCAGCGAAGACGCGGGACAACGGATCGACAACTTCCTCTTGCGCATTGCCAAAGGTGTCCCCAAGAGCCACCTCTACCGGGTCATCCGGGCAGGAGAGGTCCGGGTCAACAAGAAGCGGGTCGATGTCACCTACCGGCTGGAGGAGGGCGACCTGGTGCGCCTGCCCCCGATGCGCACCGCAGCGCCGCCCCCCCAGAAGGCGCGCGCGGCCGAATTCCCGATACTTTTTGAAGACGAGCACCTGCTCGTGATCGACAAGCCCGCTGGCGTCGCCGTTCACGGCGGCAGCGGGGTTGCGTTCGGGGTGATCGAGCAGCTGCGCGCAGCAAGGCCAAACGCGCCGTTTCTGGAACTGGTCCACAGGCTCGACCGGGAGACCTCAGGCATCTTGGCGCTGGCCAAGAAGCGCTCCAGCCTTGCGGCCTTGCACGAACAGATCCGAGCCGGCGAGATGGACAAGCGCTATCTTGCCCTGGTGCTCGGCGCCTGGCCGAATCTGCGCCAGCACATCAGGGCGCCGCTTCTGAAATATCTCCAGGGCGACGGCGAACGCCGGGTCAGGGTCGATCCGGGGGGGGTGGCCGCCCATACGGTGGTGAGCTTGAAGGAACGCTTTCCAGGGGCTGCCTTGCTCGAGGTTGAGCTCAAGACCGGGCGTACGCACCAGATCCGCGTCCACCTCGCCCACCTCGGATTTCCGATCGCCGGCGACGACAAGTACGGCGACTTTGCCGCGAACCGGGACCTGGCGCGCGCCGCGGCAAGGCCGCTTCTGCGGCGCATGTTCCTGCATGCCTGGCGCCTCGGACTGCGCCATCCCGCAACCGGCGCGCCCCTCGAGTTCGAGGCGCCGCTGCCCCGCGAATGTCAACAATGCTTAGAAGAGATGCGTGATGCCCAAGCAGTTTGAACTCGTCGTCTTTGACTGGGACGGCACGTTGATGGACTCCACGGCGGTCATCGCCTCGAGCATCCAGAGGGCCTGCGCGGATCTGGGCCTTGCGGTGCCGTCAAAGACGGTTGCCCAGCACGTCATCGGCCTGGGTCTAAACGATGCCCTGGCTTATGCCGCGCCCGATCTGCCCCGGGAGCGGCTGCCTGACATGGTCGCGCGCTACCGGCATCACTATCTGTCTTGCGATGGCGCGCTCGAACTGTTCGAAGGGGCGCGCGAGATGCTCAAGGAACTCAAGGACCGAGGCCATCTGGTCGCGGTGGCAACCGGCAAGAACCGCCTCGGTCTGGACCGGGTGCTGTCCCAGTGCGCGCTGGTGGAATTCTTCGACGCCACGCGCACGGCCGATGAAAGCGTGCCGAAACCGCATCCACAAATGCTCTTCGATCTCAGTAAGACGCTGGGCGTCGCACCGGCTTCAATGTTGATGGTCGGCGACACCACCCATGACCTGAAGATGGCCCAGGCGGCACAGACGAAGGGGCTTGCCGTCAGCTACGGTGCGCACCCCGCAGAAGAGCTGCACGAATTGTCGCCCCTTGCCGTCCTTGAGACGCCTGCCAGTCTGCGCGACTGGCTACGGGATCATGCCTGATCCCTCCTTCGGGCCGCTACTCCCCCGTGAAGGCGACGTCGCGGTTTGCGCGAGCGAGCGTCTTACCGATGGGGGCAGCGGTGTGCGCTTTGCCGTCCAGACGAGATCTGGCCGGGCCACGCGGCCCTCGACGGGGTTCGTTGTCCGCTTTCTGGGCACGGTCTACGGCTACCTGAACCAGTGCGCGCATGTGCCCACCGAGTTGGACTGGCAGGAGGGTCAGTTTTTCGATCATTCGGGGTTATACTTGATGTGTGCGACCCACGGCGCTGTCTACGAGCCGGAAAGCGGTCGCTGCGTCGGTGGGCCGTGCCGCGGGGGCCGATTGCTTGCGCTGCAAGTCCTTGAGTGTCAGGGGATGGTCTACTGGCGACCCGATGACGCATTCCTTCCTCCTGATCGGGCCCTGATCCAGACACATGCCAGAAAACAATAACATCCCGGGATTCACCGATCCCGATCGCCAACGCGAGCCCCGCTTCTCGACCAGCGCAGCACCTGCCGAGAAGGAGCCGGCCTTAGGCGCCGCCTGGGAACGCAACGTCCTGGAGGAACTGGCCTTCGCCTCCTTGAAGGAAAGGCGCCTCGCACGGCGCTGGGGGATTTTCTTCAAGAGCCTGGCCGCGCTCTATGCGACATTCGTCCTGCTGTATCTGGCCAGTCTCGTCATCAAGGGCGGCGAGGCTGATCTCGGTACGCGCCATACCGCCCTCGTCAGCATGGAAGGGGTGATCGACACCAGCGGGCAGGCCTCGGCTGAGAAGGTCAACAGTGCGCTGCAGTCGGCCTTTCGCGACTCGGGCACCGCGGGCGTGATCTTAAGGATCAATAGCCCCGGGGGTAGTCCGGTCCAGGCCGGCATGATCTATGACGAGATCAAACGCCTGCGCGCGCAGTATCCGAATAAGCCCCTCTATGTGGTGGTCGAGGACATCTGTGCCTCGGGCGGCTATTACACCGCGGCTGCCGCAGACCAGATCTTCGTGGACAAGGCCAGCATCGTCGGCTCGATCGGAGTGCTGATGGATGGCTTTGGCTTCACCGGGACGATGGAGAAACTGGGTGTCGAGCGGCGCCTCATGACCGCGGGCAGGAACAAGGGTATCGGCGACCCGTTTTCGCCGGTCACCGACGAGCAGAAAGCGCATTTGCAAGGCATGCTTGACGAAATCCACGAACAATTCATCAAGGTCGTGCGCGACGGTCGGGGCAAGCGGCTGAAAGAGACGCCGGAGCTTTTCTCGGGGCTTTTCTGGAGCGGTGCGAAAAGCATTGAACTCGGGCTTGCCGACGGCTACGGCACGGTCGATAGCGTCGCGCGCGACGTGATCAAAGCCCAGGACGTCGTCGACTACACCGAGAAGGAAAGCATCACCGAGCGCTTCGCCCGCCGGATCGGCAGCAGCTTTGCGGGAAGCCTCGCCAAAGCGCTGACGGCGCCACTGAACTGGCGCTAAGGCCGCGCTTGAAAAAGAAAGATGGCGGGCCGCCGCTTGACGTCGATGGGGCTCTTGCGCCATTGGCCCACAGTCTGCGTGCGGATCGATTCGAGGGGCAGTGTCAGGTCACACGCGATGCACAAGCGGGTCTGCGGCTGCAAGGTCGCGGCGAGCGCTTCGAGCAAGACCCCGTTGCGGTAGGGCGTCTCGATCATGATCTGGGTCTGCGCTTCGCTTGCCGAACGCGCCTCGAGCGCCACGATGCGCGCGCGCCGCGCGCTGGCATCGATCGGTAGATAGCCTTCGAACGCAAAACGCTGGCCGTTCAGGCCGCTGGCCATCAGCGCCAAGAGGATCGATGACGGACCGACGAGGGGTCGCACGGCAATGCCGCTCGCGTGGGCGAGCGCCACCAGGCCCGAACCGGGATCGGCGACGGCCGGACATCCGGCCTCCGAGACCAGACCGACGTCTTGACCTGCGAGAAGTGGGGCCAGAAGATCGGGCCAACGGGCCTCGGGTGTCGAGACATCCAGTTCATCCATCCTGATGTCCTGTAGCGCCCGGCTGAGTGGAACCTGGTCGTGGACCCGCTTGAGAAAGGCGCGCGCCGACTTGGCGTTTTCCACGATGAAGTGTTCCAGCCGTGCGGCGATCCTGCAGGTCTCGAGAGGCAGAACGGGCTCGACGGCCATCTCCCCCAAGGTCGACGGAATCAGAAACAGGGTACCTGTCATGGAGCCAGGCCAGGGCGTGGCCGATCGAAGAGGCGATAGCCCAGGCGGCTTAGGATCGACACCAGTCGGATGAGCGGCAGCCCAATGAGAGCGGTCGGGTCATCGCTGTCGATCTCTTCCATGAGCGCAATGCCAAGACCTTCGGCTTTCGCGCTGCCGGCGCAGTCATAGGGTTGTTCGCTGCGCAGATAGGCATCGAGCTCGCTCGAGGCGAGCTTGCGAAACCGCACCCTGACCGTGGCGCAATCCTCCAGACGCGTCCGGGTTGCCGTATCCACGACGCACAGCGCCGAGTAAAACTGCACGGACTCGCCCTGAAACTGTTCGAGCTGCGCGAGCGCCTTCTCGTGGTTGCCGGGTTTGCCGATCTGCTCCCCGCGCCAGCTTGCGACCTGATCCGAGCCGATCACGAGCGCGTTGTGATGGTGGGCCGCGACTGACTCGGCCTTCTGGCGCGCCAAGCGCCGTGCGGTCGCCTCTGCGGCCTCGCCCTCTCGCGCGGTTTCATCGATTTCGGGCCGCTCGACCGAAAACGGCAGCCGCAGGCGTTCGAGCAATTCGCGCCGGTAGCGCGAACTTGAGGCCAGCACCAGCGCCGGCCGGTCGGTATCGGGCATAAGGTTTTGACAAATAAGGAGATTTGTGTAATTATCGCAGGCTTTTCGGTTTCTTGGAGAAGCCTCTCAAACGTTCGTTGGAAGACCGCTTATCCAAAGCTCACCCAACTGGCTCAAAGAACAGGCAGAACAGGTTCGCCCAAGGGTTCGACTCTTGATCAAGCGTCCAGTACCGAGAGGCTTAGCGCGCCAAGACATGATGATCGATGCGTTCGAATTTGCGCGGGGCTCGCAGGAGGCTTCGGGATCGGTCGAAGTGCGCGATCTGCGGCGTCTCGAAGTGGTTGAGCGGGGAGACCGGCTCGAATGGGAGTTGGCGGGTTCGACCGATGAGCGCGGTCGGCCCTTTCTCGATTTGCAAGTCCGTGGTGCGGTGCACCTCGTGTGTCAGCGCTGCCTGCAACCGGTGCGCATCGAGACCGACCTTGTGGCGCGGTTTCTGCTGGCCGCGAGCGAGGCCGAAGCCGACGCGGTGCCGCTCGAGGAGGATGCGTTTGACGTTGTAGTCGGTGCGCGCGAATTTGATGTAGAGGGCCTGATCGAAGACGAGGTGATCCTGTGGCTGCCGCTCGTACCCAAGCACGAGCGCTGCCCAGAGCCACTGCCTTCGACCGAGGACACAACGCTTGGCGAGGGCAAAGTGTCGCCGTTCGCGGCGCTGGGGAAGATGAAGAAAGAGCGTAGTTAGCAGGGGGACGCAACACCCGGGCCGTCCCGGTGAGCATGGTAAAATCTGGCACGATGAAGAAGGAGTCAACATGGCTGTCCAACAAAATAAGAAGTCCCC
>CAJCID010000066.1 GCA_903970305.1 Rhodospirillales bacterium
CCTCGCGCGCCGAAGACAGGTAGGCGCAGACCCGGTCCCGAATGAAGCGCTTCTCGCTGCGTGGCGTGTGGGCACTATGGACCGCCTGTCCGTACACCCATTGGCGCAACTTCATATAGAAGATGCCGCCATGCAGGCCCATGAGCAACTCCAGTTCCCGCGCACTGGGCCGCCCGCGTGGCGACACGCCGCGGTACAGGCGCGTCTGCCGGATCAGTCTGGGGAACAGCCGTTCGCGCAGCAGTCGAAAGAAGCGGTCCGGAATGGTCCTGTCCGACAGGCCCGAAAAGATCAGGATCCGGACCCACTCGGGCGTCAAGACCTCCTTCGCATAGGCGCAGTAGAACGTGGTCAACTTATCCTCGATCGTACTGTGGGGTTGATCAAGCATTGTTTCCCACGCCGGATTCCAGCGGCCCTCGAATAACTGGTGGTACACGCGGTCCACGAGCGCCTGTTTGGTCGGGAAATAATGAAAGAGCAAGGCATGGGTGATACCGATATTTCTTGCAAGATCCCGCAGTTGGCCTTCTAGACCCCGTTCGGAAAAAAAAAGTATCGCTCCGTCGACGATCTGTTGCTCTCGTTCCAGGTTGCTCAGGCGCTTGCGCGCGGCGACTTTTCTCGCGGGTTCCGTTGTTGCGGTGCGCAATTTATCTCTCTCGATCGCTGGGAGGATTCTAGCGCTATTTACCAGTTGGTCAATATCCTTTTCGATCGATTATCATAGGCGACACGATCTGCGGGAGAACCCTGATGGAGTTGACCGGAAGCGTGACGATCCACGCAAAGCGCAGCAGCGTGTGGCAAGCGCTCAACAACCCCGAGGTACTGAGCCAGTGCATCCCCGGTTGCGAGGAAGTGCGCGAGGGAGCACCTGGTGAACTCCTTGCCAGGGTCGCATTGAAACTGGGGCCCGTACGGGCCCGCTTTGTGGGACGCATCCTCGTCTCCGAAGTCCGTGAGAACGAGGGCTACCGTCTGGAATTCGAAGGCGCTGGGGGCGCGGCTGGATTTGCCAAGGGGAGCTCCCGGGTGACACTCACTGACCTGGGTCCAGATACCGAACTGAGCTATGCGACCTCGGCCAGCGTCGGGGGTAAACTGGGTCAGATCGGCGGCCGGATGATCGATGTTTCGGCGCGCCAGATGGCTGATGAGTTCTTTCAGAAGTTCGCTCGGTATCTTGATCCTGAGCAGGCGGCAGCGCCCGTTTCGCTCGAGCTCGCAACAGGGCCTCGGAGTGGCGAGACGAGCAGGGGAAGGACCGCTCAAGCGGGCCCGTTCTCGGAGAGCGCGCGAATCCTCTGGTTTGGCCTCGGTGCCGCCTCGACCGCCCTGGGTGTCCTGATCGGTGCTCTGGTGGTTCGTTAGGATGATGCCATGAAGGCCCCCAGTTTTGAGCTCGTCTGCGCCCGGCATCTTGACGAGGTGTTCGAGCTCCTTGAAGAATTTGGAGACGAGGCGTGCATTCTCGCTGGTGGCCAGACCCTTCTTGCGGGCCTGAATATGCGCCTTTCCGAACCGGCGGTACTGATCGATATCGGAGGGATAGCGGAACTCAAGGGTTTGTCGCTGCATGAGAACGCACTGACCATCGGTGCACTCGTGACCCACTCCGAGATCGAGGAGTCCGTGCTCATCGCCGAGCATGCACCGCTACTGCGGCTGGCCGTCACGCACATCGCGCATCGCGCGATCCGCAATCGAGGCACCTGGGGTGGCTCGATCGCCTACGCAGACCCGGCAGCGGAGTGGCCGGCCTGTTCCCTGGCGCAAGACGCGGTCATGGTGGTCCAAGGTCGCACAGGACAGCGACGGATCGCAGCAGATGAGTTCTTTCTGGGTCTGTATCGGACGGCTCTGAGGCCCGAAGAGATCCTGATCGCAACCGAGATGCCCGTGCGTGTCCCGGGGGAATGGGTCGCTTTCGAAGAGCTGGCCCGGCGGCACGGCGACTATGCGATCGTCGGCTTGGCCGTCCGAGCCCGTGTGCACGAGCGACGCATCTCCCGACTTCGGCTCGCCTATCTCGGCGTGGGGATGACACCGGTGCGGGTTCCTCTGACCGAGGCGGCGTTCGAGGGGCGGTTGCTCAGTGGCGAGCTGATCGACCGGGCCTGTGCCGATTTGAGCCAAGAGCTAACCGGCTCCCTCGAGCCCATCGCCGATCTCACCAATTCGGTCGCGATGAAAACGCGGCTCGCTGGCGTGCTGCTGCGGCGCGCGATGGGCCGCTTGGCCGATCAAGTGGGAGAAATTCTGTGAGCGAGAGTCCGACGAAGGTGATTCAGCTCACGGTCAATGGGCGATCCGAGCGCCACACGGTGACGCCGCGCCAGCATCTGGCCGACTTCCTCCGCGAGAATCTCGGTTTGAAGGGGACCCACCTGGGCTGCGAGCACGGGGTGTGTGGCGCCTGCACGGTCCGCCTGGACGGCCAGATCGTGCGCGGCTGCCTGGTTCTTGCAGTCCAAGCCAACCACAAGACAGTCGAGACCATCGAGGGACTGACCGCTGCGCGCAGCATCGTCGAACTTCAGGAGGCCTTTCTCGCCCACAACGCGATGCAATGCGGATTTTGTAGCTCAGGAATGCTCCTCACGGCTGCCGAGCTGATCGAGAAGCATCCCATGGCCAGTCGTGAAGACGTGCGGCTTTGGATCTCGGGCAACTATTGTCGCTGCACGGGCTACCACGCCATCGTGGATGCCATCTGCGCGGTGATCCAGGCGCGCCAGAAGGCCACCTTGGAAAGTACCGAATGAATGCACCTGAGAAAGCCGCCACCGGGCTCGTTGCGCTGACCGAGGACCAGCGCTACATCGGAGAGAACGTGCCACGCACCGGGGCACGCCGCCTGTTGGAAGGTCATGCGACCTACGTCGACGACATCGAACTACCGCGGATGGCGCATGTGGTCTTCTGGCGCTGTCCGGTCGCTCACGCACGCATCTTGTCGATCGATTCCAGTTTTGCAAGGATGATGCCCGGCGTCATCGACGTCGTCGATGGATCCCGGATCGCGCGGATCTGCAAACCCTGGGTGGCGACGCTCGGCCATCTGGTCGGGATGAAATCTGCACCCCAGTACCCGCTGGCACTCGACCGTGCCTGCTGGCAGGGTGAAGCCGTCGTGGCCGTGGTCGCCAAGACCCGCCAGGAGGCCGAGGACGCGGTGGCGTATCTCAAGGTTGAATGGGAGGCGTTGCCCGCGGTCGTCTCGATGCAAGCCGCACTCGAGGCGGGATCACCATTGATTCATCCCGAGTTGGGGGACAATATCTGTTTCCAGCGGACCATCGATACGGGAGAGGTCGACGCCGTCTTCGATACCGCCGAGGTGATTGCCGAG
>CAJCID010000067.1 GCA_903970305.1 Rhodospirillales bacterium
AATATCATGGGGGTCTCCTGCCGGTTGTTTCGATTTTGAAAGGTGCCCGTCTGGAGCGTGATGCGAGCAGCTGGAGGCGAGGAAGGGTAGTAACTATCTAATTAAATTAACTATACGCCTTTTGCTCAAAATAGGTTCCACCGCGACAGAGTTACTTATCGGTCTTGCAAGCTATTCTTTCTCAGTGAAGAATTTGGATCGGGGGAGCGGGCTCATCCCACCCTTGCGCGATGCAGCCGCGCAAGGATGGGGCACCCGGCGACACCCGGCGTCGCGGTCCCACCCAAGCCAAGGGGACGGCTGAATGGGGCACCTTCTGCAGTTGCTAATTCGTCGGCTTCAAGGGCACGGGCGCGGTGGCCAGAAACATCTCCGCGAACCGGCCGCTGTACTCTTCCAGCAGCGCCGCCACCCGCGCGGGATCGGGCGACTGGACCAATAGTCCGGCGTGGTGCTTCTTGTGCATGCGGTAGACCACCTCGGGTGCGTCGAAAGAAGATGTGTCCGGAGCGTCGGTGCGCGCCAGGCAGAGCACGCTCCCGGCATAGGAGTACGTCTGCGGCGGCAAGACGTAGGGAACGCCGCGCAGGGAGCAAATCTCGATCCGCGCCCATTCCGCCCAGAGATTCAGGCCCCTCGAGTGCTCGACCAGCTCGGCGATGAACGCGCCGCCGACCCGCGCGGCGACTTCGAGGAAGTAGTAGCGGCCGTCTTCGTGGGCCTTGATGTATTCGCCATGGGTGATGCCGCGCACCATATTCAACGCCGGCAGCAGCTTGCCGTTCAGGGCGATCAGCGCCTTGGCGTCTTCCGACTCCCGCTCGACCGAGCGCGTGGTGAAGACGCCGCCCTCGTGCATCACCTGCATGGGCGGCTTGCCGTATTGGTTGACCTCGGCGAACACCACCTGCCGCTCGCTGGTGATCGCGTCGACGTGGAAGATGTCTCCAGGAACGAAACGCTCCAGCAGATAGTTGCTTTGCAGGTCGCCGAGCTCGTCGAGCGTGCGCCAGAGTTGCTCGGAGTCGTGCAGCTTGCGGATCCCGATCGCCGAGGCCTCGGACCGGGGCTTGAGCACCCACGGGGACGGAACGCTGCCCATGTAGGCGCGGAGATCGTCGTAGTTCAAGACCGCCGTGAAGTCCGGCACCAGGATGCCGGCCCGCTTCGCCTCGATCCGCATGGCGAGCTTGTCGCGGAAATGCGCGGTCGTGGTCAGCCCCATGCCGGGGATGCGCATGTGCTCGCGCAGATGGGCCGCGATCTGCATCTCGAACTCGTCGAGCGCCACGATGCGCTCGAACTTGCGGCTGCGCGCCAGATAGGTGACGGTGTTGGTGATCTGCTGGGTGGTCAGCCCCTCGGGCATGGTGTGGAATTCGTCCAGAATGTCGAAGGGCCAGTCGGCGTCCTTGAGCTTGTCCACTGTAAGCAGGACCACCCGGCAGCCCATCGCCGCCGCCTGCCGCAGGAAGGCCTGGCCTTTTTCGTAGAAGGTGACGCAGAGAATCATCTCCCCGCGCGGAGTGCCGTCGTTGCTCGTTTCAGCCGCCATTTCGCCCCATTTCCCTTGTCTTGAAGCCAAACGCCCGATAGGACTCGACGTTTGTCACTCGATAGTTCTACCATAGTGTGTCGCGCAGATTGCGCGTGGACATTCTCTCTCTCCATTGAAAGCAACCAAGACGATGCTATCCGCCACTGAAATCGCCATTCTTCACGACCGCTGGACGGGGGAATGGCACGCCGAGCTGCCGCAGTCCGTCAACGAGTCGGGCACCGACTTCCTGCAAACCGTCTTCGCCAACCACCTGGCCAATTTTCGCATCTGGCACGCCGAGGACGAGACTCGGCTGCCCGAGGCGAGCGACCATCGGGTGGCGGTGGCCAAGCGGCTGATCGACCGGGAAAATCAGCGCCGCAACGACTTCGCCGAATTCTGCGACACCATCCTGCTCGATTTTCTGCAGCGGCACGGTTTGCCCGACCAGAACGCCGAGCTGCACACCGAGACCCCGGGCCAGATCATCGACCGCCTCTCGATCCTCTCGCTCAAGCTCTTCCACACGGCCGAGGAGGTCTACCGGGTCGACGCGCCGCCGGGCCACGCCGAGCGCAATCGGGAGCGCCACCACATCCTCATCGAGCAGTGCGACGATCTCGTCAAGGGGCTCGACCGCTTCTGGACCGACATCCTGCATCGCAAGCGGCAGTTCAAGCAGTATCGGCCGATGAAGATGTACAACGATCCCACGCTCAACCCCGCGCTCTATCTGCAGCATGGATAGGGGGCCATTCGGGCGCTTCGACGGGGGCTTGGCGCAGAGGGGGCCTGCTGCGCAGAAAGCCCGTCGGAAGAGCTGTTCCGGGGGAGCTCTTCCAGGCCGCCAAGCGGGAAAATCCGGCGCGGCCCATCGATCGTTCCAAGCAAGGGAGCGCGCCCACCCCCCGGGCGCCCGGCTTTCGCTCAAGTTAGCGTAGTATGCAGAATACGACTCCAGATATCCGCGTCCGGCGCACTCCCCGCACTCTGGAGGGAAAGGCAACCACCTTGGCAAACCAGGCCCATCAGCAATCGCTGCAGGCTTATCAGTCTGGCTTTCTGCTTATGCAGGAAGGAAAGTTCGACAAGGCCCGCGTCATCTTTGAAAAGCTGATCGCCACCGGC
>CAJCID010000068.1 GCA_903970305.1 Rhodospirillales bacterium
CCGAGCGCAATATCAGCCAGGCCAAGGCGGAGTTCTATCCCGACTTCAATCTGGTGGCCTCATTGGGCCTCATCAGTCTGGGCAATGACATGCTGCTGCGCAAGGCAAGCGAGAACACGCTTCTGGGTCCGGCAGTGACCCTGCCGATCTACAGTGGTTCGCTCAGGGCCAATCTGCGCGCGACCGATGCGGAGTACGATGCTGCCGTCGTCCAATACAACGCGGTGCTGGTCGACGCGCTGCGCGACGTCGCGGACCAGATCACCTCGCAAAAGGCGCTCGAGGTCCAGGAGACCCAGCAGCAGGTGGCAGTAGAAAAGATCGAAGATGCCTATTCACTCGCCCTACAGCGCTACAAGGCCGGGCTCGGCAACTATCTCTTGGTCCTGACCGCCGAGACCGACGTGTTGCAACAGCGTCGCATCGCGGCCCAATTGAAGGCGCGTGCCCTCGACCTGGATGTCGAATTGGTGCGCTCTCTCGGGGGTGGTTACACTGCATCCCCGCCCGAAGTCGCACAGCGCTAGCTCAAGTTCCCTTAGAGATTCGCCCCGGAGAAACGTATGAGTTCCAACCCTAGCATCATCGAAACCAACGCGCCAGCAACCGCGAAGCCGCAGCGTAACCGCATCCTGGGCGTCATGGCGGCCCTCGTGATCGTTGCCGGGCTCGCGTATGGGGCCTGGTATTTCTTCGTCGGACTGCGCTTCGAGTCGACTGACGATGCCTACGTGGCGGGCAATGTGGTGCAGATCACGCCCGAGATCAGCGGTACGGTGGTCAGCATCAAGGCTGACGACACCGAGACCGTCAAGGCCGGCCAGCCGCTCGTGCTATTGAACCAGGCTGATGCCCAAGTCGCACTCGATGAAGCCGAAGCTCAGCTCGCCCAGGCCGTGCGCGAGGTGCGTACCCTCTATGCGAACAATGGCACGCTCGACGCCAACATCGTCGCGCGCGACGCCGATGTCCTGAAGGCCAAGTCTGAACTCGATCGGGCCCAGGACGACTACAGGCGGCGTCAGGCGCTCGTCGCCACGGGCGCGGTTTCGGCCGAGGAGATGCAACACGTCGAGGCCGAATTGGCCAACGCCAAGAGCATCGTCGCCGCCGCTCAAGCGCAGGTCGTCGCGGCACGTCAGCAACTGGCCTCGAACAAGACGCTGACCGAGGGGACGACTGTCGAGCAGCATCCGAATGTGCTGCGTGCTGCCGCGCGGGTTCGCGAGGCCTATCTCGCTCTGGCCCGCTCGACACTGGTCGCGCCGCTTTCTGGAGAGGTCGCCAAGCGCAGCGTCCAAGTCGGTCAGCGCGTGCAGCCTGGTGAGCCCTTGATGGCGATCGTGCCGCTCGACCATCTGTGGGTCGACGCGAACTTCAAGGAAGTTCAGCTGCGCAAGATGCGCATCGGCCAGACCGTCACCCTTGAGGCCGATCTTTACGGCAGCAAGGCGGAATATCACGGCAAGGTCGTCGGGCTCTCAGCCGGTACGGGCGGCGCGTTCTCCTTGCTGCCTGCGCAAAATGCCACTGGAAACTGGATCAAGGTCGTGCAACGGGTCCCGGTGCGTCTTGCGCTGGATCCGAAGGAACTGCGCGAACATCCCCTACGTATCGGCCTGTCCATGGTGGCCAAAGTCGACGTGAGCGATCAAAGCGGCCCGCAGCTCGCGTCCGCGGCACCTTCGGCGGGTTCGTTGCAGTCCGAGGCTGTGCAGGCCCAGCCCGCAGACGCCGACGCGATCGTCGACCGCATCATCGCGGCAAACCTTGGGACCAAGGTGAGCACCGCTACCCGAGGGGCTACCGCGGGTGCGGCCATGGTCTCGCACCGTGCGTCAGGCCAGCCCATGGTCGGCGCGATCGCCGCGCGCAACTAGCTGCTCCTCGCAAACGTCCATTCGAAGGGCAGCATTCATGGCCAGCACTGATTCGATGAGCATGGGGGCGAGCCCCCCACGGCCCCCGGAACTTCCCGCTGCCCGCGCGGGGGCTCCCTACGTTCCACCGCCGCCCCTCGAGGGTGCTGCCCTGATCCTTGGGACCATTGCCCTGTCGCTTGCCACGTTCATGAACGTGCTCGACACGTCCATCGCGAATGTGTCCATCCCGGCCATTTCCGGAGATGTGGGAGTCTCGACCAGTCAGGGCACCTGGGTCATCACCTCTTTTGCAGTGGCCAATGCGATCGCGGTCCCGTTGACAGGTTGGCTCACGCAGCGCTTCGGCGCGGTGCGCCTGTTCACGACGGCCATCGTCTTGTTCGTTCTGGCATCGCTGGCCTGCGGCTTGGCACCCAATCTACAGATGCTGATCCTGTTCCGGGTCGTCCAGGGCGCGGTTGCAGGCCCCATGATCCCGCTCTCGCAAACCCTGCTTTTGGCGAGCTACCCGAAGGCGCGCTCGGGTGTCGCCCTTGGCCTTTGGTCGATGACGACCCTGGTGGCTCCGGTGGTGGGGCCTCTCTTGGGAGGCTACATCACCGACAACATCTCCTGGCCTTGGATCTTCTACATCAACATCCCCGTCGGACTGCTCACGGCCTATGTCTCATGGATGCTCTATCGCAAACGCGAGACGCCGACACGCAAACTCCCGGTGGACACCGTTGGGCTGGCACTGCTTGTGATCTGGGTGGGCTCCTTGCAGGTCATGCTCGACAAGGGCAAGGAGCTGGATTGGTTCAATTCCTCGCAGATCGTTGCGCTTAGCATCACCGCGAGCCTGGGCTTCGCGCTCTTTCTGGTTTGGGAGCTCGTTGAGAACAAGCATCCGATCGTCGATCTGTCGCTCTTTAAGCGCCGCAACTTCACCTCGGGTGCCATTGCGATCTCGGTCGGCTACGGCGTGTTCTTCGGCAACGTGGTGATCCTGCCGTTGTGGCTGCAGACCCAGATGGGCTACACCGCCACCGAGGCAGGATTCATGACCGCGCCGGTGGGGCTTCTGGCCATCCTGATCACGCCCATTCTGGGACGCAACATGTCACGCCTGGATCCGCGCATGGTCGCGAGCGTTGCGTTTTTCATCTTCGCCTGCGTGTCCTTCATGCGGGCGGGCTTTAACACCCAGATCGATCCGGCGCACATCATCGTACCGACCATCATCCAAGGTGCGGCGATGGCCACCTTCTTCCTACCCCTGCTCTCGCTGACCCTGTCGGGCCTGCCCCCCGAACGAATCGCCGCTGCATCGGGGCTCTCGAACTTCGTGCGGATCACCGCGGGTGCGATCGGAGCCTCGGTGGTCACGACGCTCTGGGACAACCGTTCGGCCCAGCACCATGCCTATCTCACCGAGAACATCTCCCGCTATAGCGCCAACACCGACCAGGCAGTCCATTCCCTCGTGGCAGGCGGACTCACCAATCCGCAGGCGGTGGGCTATGTCGAACGCTTGCTCGATGCGCAGGCGCACATGCTGGGCGCAGCGGACGTCTTCTGGATTTCCGGGGTCATCTTCTTGTTGTTGATGGTCGGCGTATGGATTGCCAAGCCCGAAAAGGCCGCTCCAGCGGTCGATGCCGCGGGCGCCCACTAGGTCTCCCGAGCGGCCCCTCCCTCGGGCGGCTCAGGCCCTACGCCCGCTTGCGCGCGGCCTCGAGAAAATCTTCGAGGATCGGTGCAGAGTCGAGCAGATCCTCATCGCCTGGCCGGTGGAACTCCGGGTGCCATTGGACTCCAAAGACGTAACCTGCTCCCTGTACCCGTAGTGCTTCAGGAAGCTGGTCGGGGACCGACCAGGCCTCCACGACGATATCTCGGGCCAGAGTGCGCACGGCCTGATGATGGATCGAGCTGACGTTTGCACTGTCCACTCCCGGATAGAGCCTGGCCAGCCGGGAGCCCGGTTCGATCCGGATCGGATGATGATGCCGATCGTAGGTCTCGGTATCGACGTGGCGGATTGCCTGAGGGTGCTGGAGTGCGACATCCTGGTAGAGGGTCCCCCCGAAGGCGACATTGATGAGCTGGGCGCCGCGGCAGATCCCCAGAACGGGCTTGCCGGCCTCGACGAACTCCATCACGAGTTCGCGCTCGAAGTCGTCGCGGATCTTGTCTCCTGCCCATTCGGGCTTTAGTGCCTCCTCGCTGTAGCTCACGGGGCTCACATCGGCTCCTCCTTGCAAGACGAGCCCGTCGAAGTGGTCGACGTAATCGGAGAGCTTCAGATTGCCCCGCGAGACGAGCGCGCCATGGGCGACCATGGGGAGCATGAAAACCATCACATCGCGCGACATGATCCAGTGCGCGACTGCATCCACGAGGTACATGATCGGTTTCGAACGGTCCCCCTTGGCACCCGGTTCAGGGTGGAACATACGGGGTGAGATGGCAATCTTTAGGGGCTTGTTGCGGCGCGAGCGTCGAGCCAACATGGGGCAATCCTGGGGTCGCTGGAAGGTCGATTCCAGTCGGACAGCCCGAAGCTGCGCATGTTCCTAAAGATCGGGGTGGCCTAAGGATTGGCCGCAGTAAATGACAGCAATCCAGATCAAGATCGACAAGGCCCCTGCCCAGCGCGCCCCAGGCGGAGGCCGCTTCGCGGTGTCCCAGCCTGCTGCACCTTGATACGAGCCCGTATAGAAGATGAGCGCGTTGATGGCCGCCGCAAAGAGCAGCAGCATCTTGTAGAAAAATGTCGGCCGGCCGATCAGGGTGGCAGCGTGCAGCGCGAACAGAGCGAGCCCGCTTGGAACCACGATCAGCAACGCCGCAAGCGAGAAGGGGATGATGAACCGGTGCAGCTGGCGCACCGGCAGGCTCGCGCCGAAACCGAGCAGTCGCAGATCCATCACGACTACCGAGCCCACAACAAAGACGATGCCCACCAGGTGCAGCGTCAGGAGCACGGGTTCCAGTCCGGCAAGCCCTGGGATGTGCAACGCCGTCGGGCTCGCCGGTGAGGCCGCAAGAGCTGTCATGCGAAGGAGGTACCCCTTGGATTGGAACCTGCGGGGCGGGGCGTCACCAGCGGCTCGCAGTTCACCAGATTTGCTCCATCGAGTGAGGCGGCCTGGCTCGCGATCAACCCTGCGATGGCCGCCTCGCACAGCTGCCGCGGCGTTTGCCCCAGAAAGCGCTCATTGATGCGCTCGATCAGGATGATTTGCGAGAAGCGCTCAGCGAGACCCGCAAGGGGTAGCCACTGATGCTCCAAGAGCAGGAATTTCAAGAGAACCTTGATGGCATGACGCGCATTGCGGAGGGGATCAGCCACCAGATAGTCCAGTCGTGCGAAGGCCTCCTCGAGGGATCGCTCGATCTCCGTAAAGGGGGCACCGTGGCCGGGAATGACCACGCGTAGCGGCAGCGCACGGATCGCCTCGAGGGTCCTTCTCGTATCGGCAAAGCCCGGACGACCTTCGAGCTCGGGAAACACGACCCCGAATCCCCTTTCCCACAAGGCGTCGCCGGAGATGAGGATCCCCTCGCTCGCGCAGAACAGCATCAGCGCATGGGGGTCATGCCCCGGTGCCGCCATTGCCTGCCAGATGAGCCCCCCAAGCTCGAGCTCATCGCCGGGCGAGAGGGTGGCCTGAAAGCTAAAGCGCTCGCAACGTTGCCCGGTCTGGGCAAAACTCAGCTCCTCCTCCCGCCAGTTCGCAACCAGATCAGCGTCCGCGGCAGGAATCATCGTCTGACACCGGTAAGCACGCTGCAAGGCAGCGTTGCCGCCGCAGTGATCCGAATGAAGATGGGTGTTGATGAGGCGATCCAGGCGCCGCGTGCCCAATACCTGCCTGACCAGAGCGACCGTCTGGGTTGCGTGCGAGGCGTAGCCCGAGTCGACGAGTGCGGTGTCGGTCGGGCCGATGAAGAGAATGTTGTTGGAAGATAGCCAGCCGCGCTCGAAGACGCGGATCGATTCGGGCAAGAGGAGGTTCGCTACTTTGGCTTGGGACGGGCCCTCGGACAGGAAGGGGGACATCTAGGCGCGCCGACGTTCGATCCCCACCGGGAGACGGGTGATGGCAGCGAACTCGTCCGAGGCGAACCAGGGGTCGTCGTTCAGCCATGCAATGAGCATGTCGGTGCCGTCGAAGCCCCAGAAGCGCCGCCCCTCGCAGACCGTCGTGGGTACGCCAAACACCTCGGCGCCCAAGGCCCGCTCGCCATTGGCGCGCAGTGCGTCCTTGATCTCGGAGGCGCCCAGTTGCGCGGCATCGACCCCGACGTCGTCAAGCAAGCTCTGCCAGGCCACTTGATCGGACGGCAGGTACCCGTCCTGCCAGACGAAGCGAAACAGTCGCGCGACGATCTCGTACGTGGCGACGCCATCGGCTGCGCCAACGAGGGCGAGCCGCAAGAGCGGCAACGGATTGAAGGGGTGCTCCCGGGGCATACGAAATGGAATCCCTTCGCGCTGAGCAATCCACAGGCAGTGCTCATAGGTCCAGCGCCGTTTCGGCCCGATTTCAGCGGGTCCGATCGTGCCCCAATGATTCAGCAGGGCCCCGAAGAGCACCGGTCGCAGCTGCCATTGGGCGAGCTCGGCAAGCCCGGGCAGGCGAGTGGCCTGGAGGTAGGAAAAGGGTGACACGAAGTCGAAGTACCACTCAGCTTTTTTCATGGCTACTCGCTCAAAGCGGCGCGGCGCATGGCGATCTTGGCCCACACATCACGCTTGTAGTCGTTCGACGCCTGGCCCCATGCGACGATCTCGTCCAAGGTGCGCAAACAGCCGCTGCACAGCTGCCCGGCAGTTCCGCCTTGCATTGCTTCCATGCGGCACACGGAAACACAGGGGGAGGGGACGGGGTCAGCCTCCCTCATGGATCGATCATGCATTGCGTTTCGCGAAGAGGGCATTGCCGGCCCGCGACGCCGCCTTCTGCCCCAGGATGGCGCTGATCCACTGGCCGGCATCGACGATCGCATTCAAGTCGATCCCGGTCTGGATGCCAAGCCCCTCGAGGAGAAACAGGACGTCCTCGGTCGACACATTGCCTGTCGCCCCCTTGGCGTAGGGGCAACCGCCAAGGCCCGCGGTCGAACTGTGAAAGATCGAGATGCCCACTTCGAGACTCGCATAGATGTTGGCGACGGCCTGACCATAGGTGTCATGAAAGTGCCCCGAGATCGATTCCCTGGGTACCACCCGGGCGACTGCTTCCATCGTCCGGGCCGTCTTCGCGGGCGTGCCCACGCCGATGGTGTCGGCGACATCGATCTCGTCGCAACCGAGTTCGGCCAGGCGCTGAGCGACGTCGACGACCGCTTCGATGGGGACCTCGCCCTGGTAAGGACAGCCCAGGGCGCAGGAGATCGCTCCTCGCAGGCGCAGCTTGTGGGACTTTGCGGCGCGCGCGACCGGCCGGAAGCGCTCGATGCTCTCGGCGATCGAGCAGTTGATATTGCGTTGGGAGAAGGCCTCGGACGCGGCACCGAAGATCACGACCTCATCAGCCCGTGCGGTCAGGGCGTCTTCGAAGCCCTTCATATTGGGTGTGAGCACCGAGTAGATCGTGCCGGGTCGCCTCGTGATGGCCTGCATCACGGCCGCACTGCTAGCCATCTGCGGGACCCACTTGGCCGAGACGAAGGAAGCGCTCTCGAGGTTGGGCACACCGGCAGCGGAGAGTCGGTTGCAGAACTCCACCTTGACCTCGACCGGCACAGTCTGGCGCTCGTTTTGCAGGCCGTCACGCGGGCCGACTTCAACAATCTTGACCTTCTCGGGCAAATTCATCGAGATTCATTCCTCATTTGGCACATCAATAGCCGCACCTGCGGTCTACGATACCTTCAATGGGCAGGCCGCGCTCGAGCTGTTCAATCTTGCCGGCGATCTGAGCAAGGCTGGCGTCGCGAAGCGTCCGCGCGGAGATATGCGGAGTCATGACGATCTGTGGATGACTCCAGAAGGGGTGGTCTGCGGGGAGGGGCTCCTCGCGGAACACATCGAGGGTGGCACCGGCGAGCTGGCCGCTCTCGAGAAGGGCAAGGAGGTCGGCGTCGACCAGATGGGCCCCGCGCGCGACGTTGATCAGATAGGCGTCCTCGATGAGCTTCGCAAGGTTCTCACGATTCAAGATCGAATCGGTCTCAGGGGTGAGCGGCAAGACGCACACCAGGATGCGAGTGGAGCGCAGGAAGGGATCCAGGCCGGCCGCACCGCTGTAGCAGGTGACACCGGGCAGGTTCTTTTCGGTCCGTGACCATCCGCGTACCGGGTATTCGAAATCGACCAGCGCCTGGGCGACGCGCGCGCCGATCGCGCCCAGTCCCATGATGCCGACCGGATAGTGCGAGCGGATCGTCGGCTTGCGAAAGGTCCAGTGCCCTGACCTCGATGCGCTCTCGAAAAGATCGAGTTCGCGCGTGTGGCGGATGACGGCGTGACAGACATACTCGGCCATCTGTACCGACATTCCGGCATCACCCAATCGCACCACCGGAATGTCCTTGGGAAGATTGGGCATGCGCATGAGCGCATCGATTCCCGCACCGAGATTAAAGATCGCCTTCAGTGAGGTTTCGGTGTCGAACAGGGCAGCCGGTGGCGCCCAGACCACGGCATAGTCGGAGCGGCCGGAGGCACGGGGATCGAACACCTCGACTTCGAATTCCGGAAGAAGCCGGGCCAGACCCTCAACCCAGCGCGCGGGGTCGGTCTGACCGGCGCAAAAGACCACACGTCTCATGAGGCAGGCGCCTCCACCTCGAACTCGAGGAGCTGCTCGCCCTCGGCGACCTGGTCACCCACGCCAAAGCGGATCAAGCGCACCACGCCTGCAAAGGGCGCTGCGATCGTGTGTTCCATCTTCATGGCCTCCATCACCAGGAGCGGCGTACCACGCTCGACCCGGGTGCCGGGGGAGGCCAGCAAGGCGACGATCTTTCCGGGCATGGGGGCGGTCAGTCTTCCCTCCTCGGCCTCGGCCTCGAACGCGTCGTGGTGCGCATCGAGCCAATCGATGACGATGTGCCGGCCACCGTGAAACAGATGCAAGAGCGAGCCTTCCCGCTCCAGGTCGGCGCAAAGGAGCTGGCCATCGAGCACGATCCGTAGGTCCTCGCCTGCGGTCCTGGAGACGACCAGAGCACCGACCCTGCCTGCGACGCCCAGCGACAGCGCGCCGTCCCCGTAGGTGAGCTGGGCGTCGTAGCGGTTCTCTGCATGGGCGAAGCTGAAGGTACGCGTGGCATGCCCGGCCAGACGCCAGCCATCGCGCCGTGACCAAGGGTCGCTTCCTGCGGTCGAGCCTTCGTCAAGGAGCACGGCGCCGACAGCCAGGCCGATCCAGCCCCAGTCGAGCGTCTGGGCGGGGGGGAAAAGCGTCTCATGGTGTCGCTCGATGAGACCCGTATCCAGGTCGGCCTGGCGAAAAGGCTCCGAGGCGACCAGTCGCGCAAGAAAGGCGACATTGGTCGCCAGACCGACGATCTGGGTCCGGGCGAGGGCCTGCAGCATCCCCTCGAGGGCCTCGTTGCGATCGCGCCCCCAGACGATCAGTTTGGCGATCATCGGATCGTAGAAGGCCGTGATGCGGTCGGCCTGACGAACGCCGCTGTCGATGCGCACGGCCGCCGGAGCCGTGTCGTGAGGTTCTCGCGAGATCGTGAATTCGACCGCATCGGGCAGGTGCAGTCTTTGCAGCACGCCCGTCGCTGGCAGGAATCCTCGCTCGGGGTTCTCCGCGTAAATGCGTGCCTCCAAGGCGTGTCCGCGCCGGACCAGTTCGGACTGGGTTCTGGGGAGGGGTTCGCCCGCGGCGACCCGGAACTGCCATTCGACAAGGTCAAAGCCGGTGATCATCTCCGTGACGGGATGCTCGACCTGGAGGCGCGTGTTCATCTCCATGAAGTAGAACGACCCGTCCTGATTGACGATGAACTCGACCGTACCGGCTCCGACGTAGCCCACGGCTCTGGCCGCGGCGACCGCGGCTTGGCCCATCGCCTCGCGGCGGTTCTCCGACAAG
The DNA here is from genome assembly GCA_903970305.1 of Rhodospirillales bacterium. Classification (GTDB taxonomy): domain Bacteria; phylum Pseudomonadota; class Gammaproteobacteria; order Burkholderiales; family Burkholderiaceae_D; genus BOG-994. Next base: position 9,929 of record CAJCID010000068.1, read on the forward strand.
CCGGGTGCCGGTGCCTCCTCGAGCACTTTCTGGTGGCGGCGCTGTACCGAACAGTCGCGCTCGAACAGGTAAACGCATTGGCCGTGGTGGTCGGCAAACACCTGGATCTCGATGTGGCGCGGACGCGTCAGATACGTCTCGACTAACACCATGTCATCGCCAAATGCTGCGCGCGCTTCACGCTTGCAGGACGCAAGCGCGGCAGAGAATTCGCCTGGCGCCTCGACGATGCGCATGCCCTTGCCGCCACCACCTGAGGAGGCTTTGATGAGTACCGGATAGCCGATCTTCTCGGCTTCGAGGGCGAGCAGGGCGGGATCCTGCTCCTCCCCGTGATAACCGGGCACGAGCGGCACGCCGGCCTTCTCCATGAGCGCCTTGGCGGCCGACTTGCTCCCCATGGCAAGAATGGCCTCTGGAGGTGGTCCGATGAAGATCAGCCCGGCCTTCGCGCAGGCCGCAGCGAAGCCGGCATTCTCCGAGAGAAATCCGTAACCGGGATGAACCGCTTGCGCACCGGATGCGCGGGCTGCTTCGATGATGCGCTCAGACAGGAGATAACTCTCCCGCGCTGGTGGGGGGCCGATGCGCAGCGCCGTGTCGCAAGCGGCCACATGCTTGGCATCGACGTCGGCATCGGAGTAGACGGCAACGGTTTGAATGCCCATGCGCCGTGCCGTGGCGGCGACACGGCAGGCGATCTCGGCGCGGTTGGCGATCAACAGCTTCGCGAACATCGTCAGCTGTCCTCGCGCCGGGGCGCGGGTAGCCAGGAAGGACTGCGCTTCTCGAGGAAGGCGCTGACACCTTCCCGGCCCTCTACCGACGAGCGCACCATGGCGATCCGCTCGGCCGTGTCGGCGACGAGCGAGGCATCAATGCGCCGGGCCACCAGATCGCGCACGAGGCGCTTGGCTTCACCCATCGCATGCGGCGAGTTGTTCATGAGCGACGCGATGAGCGGTGCCAGAGTCGCATCGAGCTCTTCGGCTTCTGCGACCTCGTGAACCAGACCGATTCGCTTTGCCTCGAGGGCGGTGAACCGCTCTGCCGTAAGGAAGTAACGCCGCGCCGCGCTTGCCCCGATGGACTCGATGAGGTAAGGCGATATGGTCGCGGGAATGAGGCCAAGCCGGGTCTCGGAGAGGCAAAATCCCGCCCCCGTCGCGGCGACGGCGATGTCACACGCGGCCACAAGACCCATGCCGCCGGCATAGCAGTCACCATGCACCCGGGCCACCACTGGCTTTGGCAGCGTGTAGAGCGTCTGGAGCATGCTGGCCAGGGCGAGCGCGTCGGCTCGATTTTCCGCATCGCTGAATCCGGCCATGCGTCGCATCCAGTTCAGATCCGCGCCGGCGCAAAACGACTTGCCCTGTCCGCCAAGGATCACCACGCGCACGTCGGCCGCTGTGGCGCAGTGGAGGAAGGCCTCGGTGAGTTCGGCGATCATGATCTCGTTGAAGGCATTGCGCAGATCCGGCCGGTTCAGGTCGATATGCGCTATGCCGCCGCTGCTGGCGAGCGTGATGGTCTGATAGCTCATAGAGGGATCGGGACTCCGTTGGGATCGGAACACAGAGCGCCGGTTAGCCTCACATGCGGAACACGCCGAAGCGCGTCTCACCGATCGGCGCATTCAGGCTTGCCGAAAGCCCGAGCGCGAGAACCGAGCGCGTTTGCGCCGGATCGATCACACCATCGTCCCACAACCGGGCGCTGGCATAGTAGGGATGACCCTGAGACTCGTACTGCTGGCGAATCGGCTCCCTGAAGGCGGACTCCTCGTCTGCCGCCCACGTGCCCCCGCGCGCCTCGATGCTGTCGCGCCGGATCGTCGCGAGCACGCTCGCCGCCTGCTCCGAACCCATGACCGAGATGCGTGCGTTCGGCCACATCCACAAAAAGCGCGGCGAGTAGGCGCGTCCGCACATGCCGTAGTTTCCCGCTCCAAAAGA
>CAJCID010000069.1 GCA_903970305.1 Rhodospirillales bacterium
CGATTGGCGCGCTCGCCGCGGGTGTGCTGGGCGAGTCGCTCGGCCTGCGCGCGACCCTGACGGCCACCGGTAGTGCAGTGATCCTTCTGGCGGTGGCAGCCTTTTTTGGCAGCCGCCTGCGTCATGTGCCCGATCTGTCGCGCAACCGGACGGTGCAAGAGCGCATCGACCTGGCGCTGCCCCAACCGAGCTAGCAGTCCCGCAGCGCCTCGTCGCGCCTCGTCGCGCCTCGTGCTGGCCCAGGAAATCGCTTAACATGCAAAGCAGTCTTGCTCACCCACCGGTCGCCGCCATGCCTACATCCAATGCCTCGCACGTCATGAAGACGTACAACAACCTGCCGATCTTCCTCTCGCATGGTCAGGGTGTGTGGGTCTGGGACGAGGCGGGTCGCAAGTACCTCGACGGGCTCGCCGGCATCGCGGTCAATACTCTGGGTCATAACCATGCCCGGCTCGTGGCGGCCATCACGGCCCAGGCTCAAAACCTCATCCATTCCTCGAATCTCTACAAGGTCCGCAATCAGGAGACGCTCGCGGACCGGCTCACGGCGATCGCGGGGATGGATAACGTGTTCTTTTGCAACTCTGGCCTGGAAGCGAACGAGGCCGCCTTGAAGATTGCTCGCAAATACGGACACGACCGCGGGATCGATCGTCCGGAAATCATCGTCTACGAAAACGCCTTCCACGGTCGCTCGATCGCCACGCTCTCGGCGACCGGGAACGACAAGGTACAAAAGGGCTTCGAGCCTCTGGTCGAGGGCTTCGTGCGCGTGCCCCTGAACGACCTCGAGGCGATTCAGACTGCGGCGCGTGAGCACCGCAATATCGTTGCCGTGTTCGTCGAGGCGATCCAGGGCGAAGGCGGTATCAATCCCGCGCGCATCGACTACCTGCAGGGATTGCGGCTGGTGTGTGACGAGCGGGGCTGGCTTCTCATGATCGACGAGGTCCAGTGCGGCATGGCCCGTACCGGCCGCTGGTTCGCCCATCAATGGGCCGACATCGTCCCGGACGTGATGCCGCTCGCAAAAGGACTCGCCTCGGGGATCCCGATCGGGGCGGTCCTGGCGCGCGGCGCCGCTGCAGAGGTCTTCGGTCCGGGCAATCACGGCACGACCTTCGGTGGCAACCCACTGGCCACCCGTGCCGCGCTCGAGACCCTCGCCACGATCGAAGCCGATGGCCTCATGCACAATGCGCAGGCGATGGGCGAGCGCATCCGCGGGGGCCTTGTGGCCGCGCTCGGCCGACTGCCGGGCTTTGTCGAGATCCGTGGGCGTGGCCTGATGCTCGGACTCGAGCTCGATCGCCCGTGTGGAGAACTGGTCCAATCCGCGCTCGATCTTCCGGGCGAGCACGGCCTACTCATCAACGTCACCCACGACCGCGTCGTCAGGCTCTTGCCCCCGCTCATCCTGAATTCAATCGAGGCGGATCTGCTGGTGGCCGGCCTCGTCGAAATCATCTCCGTATTCCTCCAGAAGACGCATCCCGACCTCCACTAGAACCGGCCAGGTGACCCCGATGAAGCTGCGCCACTATCTTCAATTCAGCGACTTCACCCGCAGCGAATACCAGCACTTGTTCGAGAGAGCGCGCATCATCAAGGATCGTTTCAAGCGCTATGAGCCCTACCAGCCCTTGCATGACCGGACTTTGGCGATGGTCTTCGAGAAAGCCTCCACCCGCACCCGCGTCTCGTTCGAGGCAGGCATGTACCAGATGGGCGGCTCGGTGATCCACCTGACGACCGGAGACTCCCAGCTGGGACGTGCCGAGCCGATCGAAGACACCGCGCGCGTGATTTCGCGCATGGTCGATATCGTCATGATCCGTACCTACGAGCAGTCGAAGATCGAGCGCTTTGCGGCTTACTCGCGTGTTCCGGTCATCAACGGGCTCACCAACGAGTACCACCCCTGCCAGATCCTCGCAGACATCTTCACGTATATCGAGCAGCGCGGCTCGATCGAAGGCAAGACCGTGGCCTGGATCGGCGATTCGAACAACGTCTGCAATACCTGGCTGCAGGCCGCGGCGGTCCTTGGATTCCAAGTCCATGTCTCGACCCCACCGGGCTATGAAATCGAAAGCGCACGGGCGGACCTCGCCGGAGCCGCCCACTACCGCCAGTTCGCGGACCCCAAGGAGGCCTGCCGCGACGCGGATCTCGTGACCACCGACGTCTGGACGAGCATGGGTTTCGAGGCCGAGAACGACGCAAGGCGACGCGCGTTCGCCCACTGGCGTGTCGATGCCGTGATGATGCGGGCCGCGAGGCCCAATGCCCTGTTCATGCACTGCCTGCCTGCGCACCGGGGCGAGGAGGTGACCGCCGAAGTGATCGACGGACCGGCCTCGGTGGTCTGGGATGAGGCCGAGAATCGTCTGCACGCGCAAAAGGCCCTGCTCGAGGTGCTCCTTATCGGACCGGTCGACTAAGGGGCGAGGCCGGCCTCGGGTTCGGGCCTCGGATTGGGGCCCGGGTTGGGGCGTGACCGGAGCCGTCGGGGCTGATACAGTAGGGTGCAGATCGCGGCCCTCTCGGTGGGTCGCGCAGCGCCCCTCTCAGACCCAGCAGGAGACCGCGATGCCCAAGCGATTTTCCGCCCAGTTGATTGGCCGAGGACCCAACGGAGCATGGACCTTCCTGGCCGTACCCTTTGATGTCGCGGCGACCTTTGGATCCCGGGCGCGCGTGGCCGTCCGCGGTACGATCAACGGCGCTCCGTTTCGCAATTCGCTGCTCCCCAACGGGGATGGGACGCACTCGATGCCGGTGAACAAGGACCTGCGGGCGCTCGCCGGTGCGAGCGCGGGCGATACCGTCGCGGTCGTCATGGATGTCGATCGGGAACCCCGTACGGTGACCGTTCCGGCCGACCTTTGCGCCGCGCTCGAGAAGGCCGGCTCGCTCGCCGAGCGATTCGCCTCTTTGTCGGTCTCACATAAGAGAGAGTTCTTGGACTGGATCGAGTCCGCCAAGAAGGAAGAGACTCGGTCCCGGCGCATCGATAAGACGCTCGAGATGCTTGCCGCGGGGAAGTCCCCCAAGGCCTGACCCGGGTTTGGCAACCAGCACGTGATGCATCTTGCAAAGGAGATCGACCATGGGTCGTTTTGTGATTGCCGCATTCAGACCCAAGCCCGGTCAAAAGGCGGCCTTGGAGCGGGTCGTCGCGAAACATTCGAGTGTGCTGGCCTCCCGGGGTTTGATCACCGAGCGCGCTCCCTACGTGATGAGGGCCACCGATGGCACGATTTTGGAAGTCTTCGAATGGCGCTCGGCCGAGGCGATCGAAGCAGCCCATGCCGACCCGACGGTACATGCCCTTTGGGCCGAATTCGCCGCGGCCTGCGACTATGTGAGCCTGGGTGAGTTGGCCGAGTCGCAGCACCCTTTCGCGGAGTTCGAGGCGCTTGCCCTGTGATGAAGAGGAAGCTTCCTGGATTCGCTGTGCGGCGCCCCGATCGTCGTAGGCAAAGGGCGCCGAGGATGGCGCGGTGATCGAGTGGGCACCTATTTCGCGCGCCGCCCTCCTCGACCGTATCGCGCGCGGCGAGTCACAACTCAGTCCACGGCAACGGCGGCTTTGGGACGCGGTTCGGATCGCGCCTGAGAAATGGCAGCAGTTGCCCTACGGAACGCCGGGCCTGGGATTTTGGATCGTCGGCCTCATC
>CAJCID010000070.1 GCA_903970305.1 Rhodospirillales bacterium
GAGGCCTCCGAGGACAGCCCCCGGAAACGACCCGACACCGCCGATGACGACGACAACGAAGGCCTGAATCAATACATCGTCACCGCTGCCCGGACTGATCGGTGCGATCGGTGCGTTGACGATCCCAGCAAACCCTGCCGCCATGGCGCCGATCCCGAAGACGAGCATGAAAACGCGATAGACGTTGATACCCAAGGCATCGACCATCCCCGAATCCTCGATACCGGCGCGCACGATCATACCCAGACGGGTCCGATAAAGGATTACATAGAAGAACACGAGCGCAACCGAAACGATGCCTACGGTCAAGAGCCGGTACGTCGGATAGATCATAAATCCGAGCGAGGTTATGCCTTGCGCCCACTCGGGGGTACCGACCGTCCTGGAAAGGCTCCCAAAGGCAAAGCGTACGCTTTCGACGAACACGATGCCCAGACCAAAGGTGACGAGGATCTGATCCTCCGGTGGCCTGCCATAAAAGAAGCGGATGACGCCGCGCTCCATGACGATTCCGACAATCAGCACGAAAACGGATCCTGCTGCAACGGCGACCAGATACGATCCCGTGGCGTGGTAGGCAACCCAGCCCGCATAGCCGCCGAGCATGAACAAGGCCCCGTGAGCGAGGTTGAGCACGCCCAGGGTGCCGTAGATGATCGTAAGTCCCGAACTGATCAGGGCGAGCAGGGCGCCCAGCACCAGCCCGTTAAACATCTGTGACGTCAGGTTTGCCCAGCTGAACACGATCGGCCTTGCTCTGTAAAGATGCGGAAGGCCATCTTACTAGAACGAATGGCCAATGCCTACGGGGAACGGGCGGCCACCGCGGGACCCCCGACTCGCGGGCCGCTCTCGCATGGATGGTCCTGATTGCCGGCGCTACTTCAGGTGTAGCTGCCCAGCTTGCAGCCGAATGCTTCCGGCGGTTGCATCAAGGCTGCACCATCGACGATTTCAACGAGGTCGTAGAAATCGTCCTTGCTCTTCATCTTGCTCTGGGCCTTACCTCGCACGATGATCACCGGTCTGACCAGCTGGTGGTCCTCAGGGCGGAAATGGACCGGACCTACCGTCGACTGTACTGTCACGCCCTTCTCATATGATTTGATGACATCGGGCGGATTGAAGGTTCCTGCCCGCTCGACAGCGTCCGCCCACATTGCGATCTGCATGTAGGCGGCATTCGCGCCCCACTCGGGGTTGTAGCCATATTTCCTCTTGAACTCGTCGTTGAACAACTTGGCAAGCGGAAAGCGGTCTTCAATCGTCCACCAATAGTCGGTTCCGGCGTAGACACCTTCCATGATGTCCTCGCCCACCTGGTCAGCGAGGAACGGCGTGTTATAGGGCATGACGAGCGTCATCTTGGACAGGATCCCGAACTGTTTGGCCTGTTTGATCGAGAGCACGGCATCGCGTCCGAAGTTGATGTTGATGACGACATCTGCGCCACTGTTCGACACATTCAACAGGTAGGTCGAAAAATCGGTCGTACCAAGGGGCGAAATTTGATTGGTCGCCACGGTCCAGTCGCCCAGCTTGGCGAGCGCGGTCTCCATCGACTCGCGAACCGTATGGCCGTAAGTGTAGTCGGGGGTCAGAAAGGCTATTTTCTTGCCGTGTCCGAGCGCCTTGACCACAACCGGCGCAATGGCCTGAGCTGCGGTTTGCGCGTAGAAGCACTCGCGAAACGAATAACGTACGCAGTCCTTACCGGTGGTGTCGTTTGAGCCCGAGATGCACGGCAGGTAGATGACCTTCTCGCGATCGGCCAGCTTGTTCAGCGCAACTGCCACGGCACTCGACACCGATCCAGTGATCATCAAAGCCTTCTTCTGGCTGATAAAGGCCGATGCCGCCTGAACTGCGGTATTGGGCTTGGCCTCGCTATCGGCGATCTCGTAAATCACCTTCTTGCCGAGCACACCGGTGCTGGTCTTTGGAGAGATTCTCTTGATGAGGTCGGCGCCCGAGTTGAGGTGCTCGATGGCAAGCTCGTAACCTTTGATTTCGTCTTCCCCCTGTGCCGCGTAGGTGCCCGTTCTGGGTGTGCAGATGCCGATGAATACAGAAGAGCCCTCGACGCCCGCGGGGTAGGTTCCAACGGGCGTTGGATCGGCTGCCCTGGCTGGACTGGTCATCGTGACCGGCAGGGCGATACCACCGGCAAGACCGACGCCCAGCTTCAAGACGGTGCGACGGGATACCGAACGGCCATTGCGTTGATTCGACATGTTGTCTCCGATGATTGTTGGAATACGGAATGCCTTTGGTCGTCTCCAGGACACTGACGGGGTTCGCCGTGCCAGTAGGTACGTGCCGCCCCCGGAGCTGCGAATCGGCAGTCTTGTCGCACCAGGCGCAGCGAAGCCCAATTCTAGTGAATATCGATTGACTTAGTTCATCAGGTCCTACCCTAGGTTCGCAGCCCTGTGCGCTCGCGGGCGAGGCAAGCGTGATCGAAGTGGCACCGAAGTCATGCGGGCGTACGGATGGGGTGAGCCGCAAAAACGCGCAATCTCGGACGATCGAAAATGCCGCGGAAGTCACGCGCCCTGCTTCCATTTTCAATCCATCTCCTGATCCCCGTCGGGACTCGATCGCCATTCTCGCGCTCAAACCCGATCGAGAGCTCCCACACCCGCACCAACGTAGACGTCGACGTGCGCAATTTGCACCATCGGACAATGCGCGCCCATGGGGCGAACTTCTTCGCCACCGCGTCGGTAGCTTCAAGGCTGCCGGCGCCGGAGCGGATTCATCAACCTGCCAAAGGAGGGTGGCCATGCTCGCCCCAGCGTCCGCAGTGGCAGCATCGCTTCCGGTAGAGCCGGCTCGAACGGCAAAGAGACCTCGTCCAGGACGACGCGCGGGATGCTTTACCCTTAAGGCGAGAGCCTGTGAATGTTCTGGAAGTCGCTTCTAGAACCTCCTCCCCAGATTCAGCGAAGCGCTCAGAGCATCCAGTCGTAGTCGATGGTCAGCGGCGCGTGATCACTAAAGCGCTCGTCCTTGTAGATCGACGCAGTGATTGCCCTCGAAGCGATTCCCGGGGTCGCGATCTGATAGTCAATGCGCCACCCCACATTGTTGGCCCAGGCCTGGCCGCGACTGCTCCACCAGGTGTACTGATCGGCTCGAGGATCCAGGCGTCGGAAGACGTCCACGAAACCCAGCTCATCGAAGACCCGGGTGAGCCAGGCGCGCTCCTCCGGAAGGAAGCCAGAGTTCTTCTGGTTGCTCTTCCAGTTCTTGAGGTCGATCTCCTTATGGGCGATGTTCCAATCGCCGCACAAAATGAACTCGCGCCCGGTTGACTCGCTTTCTTCCTTGAGAACCGCGAGATGGGGTAGAAACTCGTCAAGGAAGCGGAATTTTGCCTCCTGCCTTTCGGACGAGCTGGAACCCGAGGGGAGGTAAAGACTGATGACGGAAAGCTTTCTTCGTGCCTTGTCGAAATCCGAGCGGACATACCTGCCCTCGGCATCGAACTCGGTCGATGAGAATCCGATGCGCATGGCAGTGGGCTTTTTCACCGCATAGAGTCCCGCGCCGCTGTATCCCTTCTTTTCGGCATAGTGAAATCCGCCGTGGTGGGTCGCACTTTGCAGGAGCACCTCGTCCATATCGCTGGCCTGGGCTTTTAGCTCCTGCACACAGAGGACGTCCGGCTTCAACTTTCCAAGCCAATCAAACACCCCCTTTCGGGTCGCCGAGCGAATTCCGTTAAGATTTAGGGTGGTGATGCGCAGCTTGCTTTTCGCAGGATCGGGTCGGGCTGCTTTGGGCATAGGAACGAACTTTGCGTATGGGATTGGAAACCCCGTTTTGAGTCCTGGTCGGCGACCAAAATTGGGCGCTTGGGCGATATATTGACCAAAAGAGGCGCATTTGAGCAATTTACGTCAGGACTTCATCGAGTTCGCCGTAGAGTCCGGAGTCCTGATGTTCGGGGAGTTCGTTACCAAGGCTGGTCGCACATCTCCCTACTTCTTTAACGCTGGCCTCTTCCACCACGGCGCGACGCTCGGCAAGCTTTCGGGATTCTATGCGAAAACCTTGCTTGCGGCTGAACGTGACCATGGCTTGAAAGTGGACGTCCTATTTGGACCGGCCTACAAGGGGATCACCCTCGTTGCAGGGACCGCGATCGCCCTTGCGCAGGTGGACGCCGTCCATGGCGGCCGCGACATCCCCTTCTCCTTCAACCGTAAGGAGGCGAAGGATCATGGCGAGAAGGGCATCATGGTGGGTGCTCCGCTGAAGGGGAACGTCGTCATCATCGATGACGTGATCTCGGCAGGCACGTCGGTGCGCGAATCGGTGCAGATCATCCGCGCCGCCGGAGCCAATCCGGCGGCTGTCCTGATTGCCCTGGACCGCCAGGAGCGAGGGGGTGATGCGCTGGCCGTCTCCGCATCATCGGCGGTCGAGGAGGTCGAGCGGGACTACGGCATCCCAGTGATCTCAATCGCGAATCTCGATGACATCTTGGATTATCTCGACGGCGCATCGACGAGGGGCTTGGCATCCCACCGCGGTGCTGTGGGCGACTATCGGGCTCGCTACGGCGTGCAGCGCTCATGAGGGTCCCGCGCGGTGCGCTGCTCTGGTCGGTGCTCGGCCTGGGCATCGCGGGCAGTGCGATGGCGCAGTCAAGCGGGAACGCGGGGGCCGGGCACATCTACACGTGCAAGGACGCCAGTGGGCGGATGATCACATCCGATCAGCCGATTCCGGAATGCGCCAATCGGAACCAGGAGGAACGCTCGAAGGGAGGCATCATTTTGCGCGAGATTCCGCCGCCCCTGACGGCGGCTCAGCGCGCTCAAGCCGAAGCGGACGAGAAGAAGCGCCGCGCGGACGAAGCAGAGAAGCTCGAACAGCAACGCCGTGATCGCGTGCTGCTCAGCACCTATTCGAGCGAGCAAGACATCCAGGGGGCGCGCAACCGCGCGTTGGGCGACTTCAAGGACGCACTGGATGCAGCCAACGGCCGGCTTGCGGGCCTGAACCAGGAGCATGCTGCCAATGCCCGCGAGGCGGAGACCTACAAAGGCAAGACCCTGCCCGCCGCCCTTCAGCGCAAGATCGACTTGAACGAATCGGCGATCGCAAACGAGATGCACACGATCACGGATCGTCAGGGCGACATCGACCGGATCAACCAGCGCTTCGATGTGGAGCTCAGCCGTTTTCGGGAACTCACCAAAGACGTGCCCAAGGACAAGTGACCCCTCGCGCTGACGCGGGCCATAGGGTTTTTCCTTAAGGCTTAGCCTCTGAGCTTCTGGCGCAGCAGTTCGTTGAGCTGTTGGGGGTTGGCCTTGCCCTGCGTCGCCTTCATCGCCTGACCGACAAAAAAGCCGAAGAGCTTCTCTTTGCCCGACCGATAGTCCGCAAGTTGTGCCGGATAGGCGGTCAGGAGCTCATCAATCAGTTTCTCGATCGCCCCGAGGTCAGAGATCTGGCGTAGACCCTTCTCGTCGATGATGCGGTCCGCGGCATCGTTCTCGGTTGAGGCGCGCTCCCACAGAGTCTGGAAGACTTCCTTGGCGATCTTGCCGCTGATGGTGCCATCGATGAGCCGCGCAAGAAGTCCCGCCAACTGGGTTGACGAGACGCGCGCCGCTTCGATCTCGAGGCCGTCGCGTCGTAGGTGGGAGGCCAGTTCACCCATGATCCAGTTGGCCACGAGCTTCGACTGGCCGGCCCCGAGCCTGCCCAGCGTTGCCTCAAAATAATGGGCCACCGCGCGACTTTGGGTCATGCCATGCGCGTCGTAGTCAGTCAGTCCGAATTCGCGCACATAACGCGAGCGCATCGCCGCGGGTAATTCGGGTAGGCTCTCGCGCACATGCGCAATCCACTCCGGCGAGACTGCCAGCGGGGGAAGATCAGGGTCCGGAAAGTACCGATAGTCGTGCGCGTCCTCTTTACTGCGCATCGTGCGCGTTTCGTCGCGGTCTGGGTCGTAGAGTCGGGTTTCCTGTACGACGCGGCCGCCGTCCTCGATCAACTCGATCTGGCGTCGGACTTCGAAGTCGATGGCCTGCTGAAGAAACCGGAAGGAATTCAGATTCTTGATCTCGCAGCGGGTGCCGAACTCGGATTGCCCGTGAGGACGCACCGAGACGTTGGCGTCACATCGGAATGAACCTTCTTGCATGTTCCCGTCGCAGATGCCAAGCCAGACCACGAGCCCGTGCAACTCGCGCGCGTAGGCCACTGCCTCGGCAGCCGAGCGCATGTCTGGCTCGGAGACGATCTCGAGCAGCGGCGTGCCGGCGCGATTCAGATCGATACCGCTCATCCCCGCGAAGTCCTCGTGCAGGCTCTTGCCGGCATCCTCTTCAAGATGAGCGCGCGTGAGTCGCACCGTCTTCGTGACGGCCCGGCCTTCCTCCTCGAGCATGAAAGAAAGGGTGCCACCCTGCACGATTGGCGTCTCGAACTGACTGATCTGGTATCCCTTGGGCAGGTCAGGATAGAAGTAGTTCTTGCGGGCAAATACCGATCGCGGCGCGATCTGCGCGCCGATCGCGAGGCCCAGTCTGATCGCGCGCTCGACCGCGCCCCGATTCAAGACGGGCAGCGTGCCGGGCAAGGCGAGGTCGACCGGGCAGGCCTGGGTGTTCGCCTCTGCCCCGAAACGGGTTGGCGCGCCGCTGAAAATCTTTGAGACCGTCGAGAGCTGCGTGTGAGTCTCCAGTCCGATCACGACCTCCCACTTCATGACCTGTCCCTCCAGGATCCGGTTCTAGGCATGCCCAGTCCCTCCGGGCGCTCGAGTATGCCAGTCCGTCCCCTTTTGAAACTGGTGGGCAGCGCCCAAGATGCGCGCCTCCGCGAAGTAGTCGCCGATCAGTTGCAAACCGATGGGGCGTCCCTTGTCTCCAAATCCGCACGGCAGGGAGAGTCCGGGCAGACCGGCCAAGCTTACCGAGAGCGTGAAAACATCGGCCAGGTAGTTCGCCACGGGGTCATCGACCTTCTCACCGATGTCCCACGCGACCGTCGGCGAGACCGGTGTGGCGATGACGTCGCACTGGCGAAACGCCGCGCGGAAGTCCTCGGCAATGAGCCGGCGGATCTTCTGGGCCTGCAGATAATAGGCGTCGTAGTAGCCATGCGAGAGCACGTAGGTTCCGACCAGAATGCGGCGCTTGACCTCCCACCCAAAGCCCTCGGCGCGCGTCTGCTCGTACATCTCGAGTAGGTCGCCGTATTCCGCTGCGCGGTGCCCGTAGCGCACCCCGTCAAAGCGCGACAGATTCGAGGAGGCCTCTGCGGGCGCGATCACGTAGTAAGCCGGAATCGACAGATCCGTGCGCGGCAGAGACAGGTTCACCAGTTTCGCGCCCAACTTTTTGTATTCCTTCAAGGCCTCCTCGACGGCGCGCGCAACATCTGGGCTGACCCCTGGACCGAAATACTCCTTGGGTAGACCGATGCGCAGGCCATCGACGGGTCGCGAGAGCTCCCGCGTGAAGTCCTCTGGCACCCGCTCCACACTGGTTGAATCGCGCGCGTCGAACCCCGCCATATGACTCAGCACCAGGGCACAGTCGGCGGCCGAACGAGCCAACACGCCCCCTTGGTCAAGGCTCGAGGCGAAGGCGATCATGCCCCAACGCGAGACGCGCCCATAGGTGGGCTTGATTCCGGTGACGCCGCACATCGAGGCCGGCTGACGAATCGAGCCTCCGGTATCGGTCCCGGTTGCGACCGGGACCAATCCTGCGGCCACTGCCGCCGCGGATCCTCCGGAGGTGCCACCGGATATGGCACGCCGGTCCCAAGGGTTCTTGACCGGGCCGAAGTAGGAGTTCTCGTTGGACGAGCCCATCGCGAACTCATCGCAATTCGCCTTGCCGATGGTCACCATGCCGGCACCAAATGGGCCAAGCCCCAGCTTCTCGACCACCGTCGCATCGAACGGGCTGCGGTAATTCTCGAGCATGCGCGAACCGGCGGTCGAACGGAATTCGCGTGTGGCAAAGATATCCTTATGCGCGACAGGTATGCCGGTCAAAGGGCCTGCCGTGCCGGCCGCGCGCCGCTCATCGGCCGCACGGGCCTGCATGAGCGAGATCTCACGGTCAACCGTGATGAAGGCGTTCAGGTCGGCATGTTCTGCTATGCGCCCCAAGAGATGGGTGGTCAGCTCCGCACTGGAGAGCGTACCGTCGGCGAGCTGGGCCGATAGCTCGGTTAGAGAGAGGTTGTGCATGGCAAGAGGTGGGGTCCGATCGAGTGCTGGGCGCGCTGACCATGGCTTTCCTGGCCCTTCATTCGATCACCTTGGGTACCAGGTAGAGTCCGTCGCGCACGGCCGGTGCGCTCTCCTGGTAGGTCTCGCGACCGTTGGGTTCGGTGATCGCGTCTTCGCGCAGACGCAAAGTCACGTCCTCGATGGCCGCAAGCGGAGTGGAAAGGGGCTCGATGCCTCGGGTGTCGACCGCCTGCATCGTTTCGATCAGGCCGAAGATGCCATTGAGCTGGTCGAGAGTCGCCCGCGCCTCGGCATCGCCAAGCGCGAGCCGCGCGAGCCGGGCGATGCGCTGAACGTCAGAGAGGGTCAAAGACATGAGGAGTCGATTGCGAAATTCTCAAGTGGAACGGGCCTTCTGTTAGGTCCCGCCAAGATCTTTCAGAGCTTACCTGAAGGCGCCATTCCGAACGCTCGGTCCTGGAGCAAAATGGCCGCCGGCCGGGAAATTGGCCCTGAATTATAAGGTATGATCCTCGTTTTAGCGGCTTCCCGATAACTGAGCGGGCTCAACGTCGAGCCATGCCAATAAGGGGCTTGAACTCCGCCTGGAGACTAGGCCAGGAAGCGGTTACGCGCTACGCCCAGCAGGAAAACGAATGTTTGGATTTCTGAGAAGTTATTTCTCCAACGATCTGGCGATCGATTTGGGAACGGCCAATACCCTCATCTACGTGCGCGGCAAGGGGATCGTCTTGGACGAACCCTCGGTCGTCGCGATCCGTCAGGAAGGCGGCCCGAACGGCAAGAAGACGATTCAGGCCGTGGGTAAGGAAGCCAAGGCGATGCTCGGCAAGGTCCCGGGCAACATCGAGGCCATCCGTCCGATGAAAGACGGGGTGATCGCCGATTTTACTGTGACTGAGCAGATGCTCAAGCAGTTCATCAAGATGGTGCACGAGTCGCGCCTGTTCTCGCCCTCCCCGCGCATCATCATTTGTGTGCCGTGCGGCTCGACCCAGGTTGAGCGCCGAGCGATCCGCGAGTCGGCGCTCGGGGCCGGTGCGTCACAGGTTTACCTGATCGAGGAACCGATGGCCGCAGCGATCGGCGCTGGCCTGCCGGTGGCCGAGGCGACCGGTTCGATGGTGGTCGACATTGGTGGTGGAACCACCGAAGTCGGGGTCATCTCACTCGGGGGCATGGTCTACAAGGGCAGCGTGCGCGTCGGCGGCGATAAGTTCGACGAGGCCATCATCAACTATATCCGACGTAACTACGGCATGCTCATCGGCGAGCCGACGGCCGAATCCATCAAGAAGGAGATCGGCTCGGCCTTCCCCGGCTCGGAGGTCAAGGAGATGGAAGTCAAAGGCCGCAATCTGTCCGAAGGCGTGCCTCGCTCGTTCACCATCTCCTCCAACGAAATTCTCGAGGCGCTCACCGACCCGCTGAATAACATCGTGTCCGCGGTGAAGAGCGCTCTGGAACAGACGCCCCCAGAACTTGGCGCCGATATCGCCGAGAAAGGCATGATGCTCACTGGGGGTGGCGCATTGCTCCGCGATCTGGACCGGCTCCTGATGGAGGAGACCGGCCTGCCCGTCATCGTGGCGGAGGACCCTCTCACCTGCGTGGTCAGGGGTTCCGGATTGGCCTTAGAGCGCATGGACAAGTTGGGCAGCATCTTCACCTCCGAGTGAGCCTGAGTGGTCATGCGTTCAGCGGATTGCGTTGAGCGTGAAGTGGGTATGCGCCCCGGGCGGATGACGGGCGCCAGCGCAAGGCCCGAAGGGTCCGGGCTCCCGCATGGAATATAGTCCGCCCCCCTTCTTCAAGCAGGGTCCGTCCGCTCGTGCACGCCTGATCTTTTTTTCCGTGATCGCGATCACCCTGCTTGTCGCCGATGCCCGCTTTAACGCGCTGGCGACCATTCGCAAGGTCTTGGGCACGGCGCTCTACCCGGTCCAAAGGGGCGTACTCCTGCCAGGGGATTGGGTGTCCGACGCGGGCCGTTACCTCACCTCACTGCGCGGGATCCAGCACGAAAACGAGGATCTGTTGCGCGAGAAGACCGAACTGGCCGCAAGGGGCCTTCTGGCCGACCAGCTCAAGGCCGAGAACGCCCAGCTGCGCCAGCTCCTTGAGGCCCGTGGACGCCAGCAAAGCAAATCGATCGCCGCAGAGATCCTCTACGAGGCGCGCGATCCCTCGACGCGCCGCGTCGTCGTCGACCGTGGCTCAAGCGATGGCATCACCGCCGGCTTGCCGGTCATCGACGACGCCGGTGTCGTAGGCCAGGTGACACGGGTCTTTCCCTTCATGTCCGAAGTGACCCTGCTGACCGACAAGGCTCAGGTGATCCCGGTCGAGAACCTGCGTTCGGGGCTGCGCTCGGTGGCCTCCGGTGGCGGCGAGGGCGGATTGCTCTACCTGCGCTTCATGGCGGCCAACGCGGACATCAAAATGGGCGACACGCTCGTGACCTCGGGAATCGACGGGATCTACCCTCCTGGACTTCCTGTGGCGCGCGTCGTCAAGATTGAACATAGTGCCGCCTATTCGTTCGCGCAGATTCTTTGCGCGCCCATCGGAGGGGTTGATCGGAACCGCTATCTGCTGGTCCTGACCCCCGAACCTTTGCCACCCCCTCCTCCTCCGGCGGAGCCGACTCCCGAGCAGCGCCGCATCCGCAGGCCCGAGCACTGATGCAGAATCCGCAATATATCCTGCGGCCGGTCAGTCCGCCGTTCATCGCCTTCTCGCTCGTGACCGCCTTGGTGTTGAACTTCCTCCCCTGGGGACACCGCTATTGGATTCCCGATTTCGTCGCGCTGACCCTGGTATTTTGGAACATCCACCAGCCGCGGAAGGTCGGTATCGGACTGGCCTTTGCGATGGGGCTTCTGATGGATGTTGACGACGCCACCTTGCTCGGCCAGCATGCCTTGGCCTATACGCTGCTGTCCTACGGCGCCATCATGATGCACCGACGCATCCTCTGGTTCGGCACGCTCGCCCAGACCGTGCACGTGCTGCCCCTTTTTCTCGTCGCCCAGGCGGCTACTTTTGTGGTGCGCTTCCTCGTGGAAGGTACATTCCCGGAATGGAGTAGTCCGATCGAGAGCCTGGTTACGGCCGCCCTTTGGCCGCTGGCCACTTGGCTGCTGCTTGCGCCGCAACGCCGACCATTGGACCGCGATGAAAACCGGCCGATCTGAGAGGGCTGGGGTGAAGCGGACGTGACCGAGTTCAAGAATACCGAGCGTGAGTTGCATCTGTTCCGACTGCGCCTTGGCGCTGCGGCTGGACTCGTGATTCTGGCCTTTGCTCTTCTGGTCGGCAGGCTCGTCGATCTCCAGGTCATCCGCCATTCGCAGTTTGCTGCACAAGCCGAGGAGAACCGGATATCGGTCGTGCCGATCCCGCCGAACCGCGGGCTGATCCTCGATCGCAACGGCGTGGTGCTCGCGCGCAACTACTCCGCCTACACGCTCGAGATCACCCCCGCCCGTGTCGCGGACCTGGATGCGACGATTGACGCCCTGTCTCAGGTGATCGAGGTCCAGCCGCGCGATCGCAAGCGCTTTAAGAAGGTCCTCGAGGAGTCGAAGGGACTGGAGAGCGTGCCGATCCGAACCCGCCTGACCGACGAGGAAGTGGCCCGTTTTGCGGCGCAGCACTACCGCTTTCCGGGAGTCGAAATCCAGGCGCGTCTGTTCCGCCAATACCCGCTCAACGAGGTCGCCGCGCATGTGATCGGCTACATCGGTCGCAAGAGCCAGCGCGACATCGACGCGCTCTCTGATCGTGAGGACAAGGAAGGTATCGACCTGCTGAGCAACTACCAGGGTACGGATTACATCGGCAAGGAAGGCCTGGAGAAACGCTATGAGGAATACCTCCACGGCACCACCGGCTACGAGGAGGTCGAGGTCTCGGCCGGAGGCCATGCGGTCCGGACCCTCTCGAGCACGCCCGCCGTCGCCGGCAACAACCTGATCCTCTCCCTGGATGTGAAACTGCAGCAAGTGGCCGAGGCGGCCTTCGGCGATCGGCGCGGCGCCCTCGTCGCAATTGAACCCGATACGGGCGACATCCTGGCTTTCGTCTCCCAGCCAGGCTTTGACCCGAACCTCTTCGTCGAGGGTATCGACAGTCAGAACTGGGATGCGCTGAACAATTCGCCCGATAAACCCCTCATCAATCGGCCTCTGACCGGCGCCTATCCACCGGGCTCGACGTTCAAACCCTTTCTGGCTCTGGCAGCGCTCGAAAATGGCAGGCGTACGCCCCAATGGGGTTTTAACGACCCGGGCTATTTCATGTTCGCCGGCCACAAGTTCCGCGATGACAAGGAGGGCGGCCATGGCTATGTCGACATGTATCGCTCGATCGTCGCCTCGTGCGACACCTACTACTACATGCTCGCCAACGACATGGGGATCGACGCGATCGCAAGCTTCATGAAGCCGTTCGGCTTTGGTCAGTTGACCGGGATCGATCTCGATGGCGAACGACCGGGGGTCCTGCCCTCGCCTGAATGGAAAAAGCACTACTTCAAGACTCCCGAGCAACAGCGCTGGTACGCCGGTGATACTGTGAGCATCGGCATCGGCCAGGGCTACAATGCCTACACACCCCTGCAGATGGCGCACGCCATCGCCACGCTGGCCAATGACGGGGTCGTGATGACGCCTCATTTGGTGAAGTCGATTGAAAACAGCAAGACTGGGGAGAGGACCTTGACGGTACCGGCCGAGAGTTTCCGGATCAAGCTGCGCGCGCAGAACCTGCAGGTCATCCGTGATGCGCTGGTGGGTGTCAACAAGGAGGGCACGAGCGCGACCGCCTTCAAGGGGGCGCCCTACACCTCCGGCGGCAAGACCGGCACGGCCCAGCTCTTCCAGGTCAAGGAGAACGAAAAATACCGGGAGGGCCATGTCTCCGAGCGCCTGCGAGATCACGCATGGTTTATCGCCTATGCTCCAGCAGACCATCCGCGCATTGCCTTGGCGGTCTTGGTCGAGAACGGTGGTTTTGGTGCTCAGGCCGCGGCCCCGATCGCGCGTCAGATCTTCGACTACTTTCTGCTTGGCAAGAAGGGCCCGACCGGTATCAGCCAGCCTGCCCCGGAAATCGAGGTCCACGATGACTGAGCGACCATGGCAGGTGGAGTTTTGGCGGCGGTTTCGACCCTACCTGCAGGTCTTCGACGTCCCCCTGCTCGTCATTCTTGGAATCCTGGCAGCGCTCAGTCTGGTGACGGTCTACAGCGCCGGCTATGATTTTCCGGGGCGATTCACCGGGCAGATCCGCAACCTCATTGCCGCCTTCCTCATGATGTGGATGCTGGCGCGCGTTCCCCCGCAGTCTCTGATGCGTTTTGCCGTGCCCATCTACACACTTGGCATCGCGTTGCTGATCGCGGTCGCCCTCTTTGGGACGGTCAAGAAGGGCGCGCGGCGCTGGCTTGATATCGGGCTCGTAATCCAGCCCTCCGAGGTGATGAAGATCGGCATGCCGCTGATGCTCGCTTGGTATTTCCACAAGCATGAGACGCTGGTGCGCGCACGTGACTTTTTCGCCGCGGCGGTGCTCCTGGCCATCCCCGTCGGTCTCATCGCCAAACAGCCCGATCTGGGTACAGCGATTCTCGTGCTCGCTACGGGAATCTATGTGATCTATTTCGCAGGACTCTCATGGAAACTGATCGCCCCGGTGATTCTGGCAGCCGTGTTGGGCGCCGGCAGCCTCATGTACTTCGGCGATCAGATCTGCGCGCCTGAAGTCGCCTGGCCGGGCATGCACGATTACCAGAAGCAGCGGATCTGTACCCTGCTCGATCCGACGACCGATCCGCTCGGACGGGGATTCCATACCATTCAGGCGGCCATCGCGGTCGGATCAGGAGGAGTCACGGGCAAGGGCTATCTCCAAGGTACCCAGGCCCATCTGGAATTCATCCCGGAGCGTACGACCGATTTCATCCTTGCGGTCTACGCTGAAGAGTTCGGCCTCGTGGGCAATGTGATCCTGGTCATGCTATACATTGCACTGATCGGGCGAGGCTTCATGATCGCCTTGAACGCACCGTCCTATTTCTCGCGACTTCTTGCCGGTGCCATCACGCTGATGTTTTTTACGTATGCCTTCGTCAACATGGGCATGGTCTCCGGGCTCCTGCCCGTGGTGGGGGTTCCACTCCCCTTCATGAGCTACGGTGGCACCGCGCTGGGTACTCTTGGCGTGGGCGCCGGTATCCTCATGAGCGTGCAGCGGCACCGCAAATTGATCCAGACCTAAGCGGTCATGCGAGCTCCTACCGTACTGGCACCGACATTGCTCGTCGTGCTGTTCATCCTCGCGGGTTGCGCCTCGACCCCGAAGAGTCCGCGGACCGTGGCGTCGGGATCGTCTGGCTCGGGAAGACCCGGTGGCTACTATCAGGACGACGGCCCCGGAGACAATCCTCCTGCGAATCTCGATCAATTGCCTGATGCGACACCCCGGGTCGAGCCGTATCTGTCCGGTCCGAATCGCGCCTACAACGTCTTTGGCAAGGATTACGTACCCGACACGAGCGACCGACCGTTCTTCGAGAGGGGTATCGCGTCCTGGTATGGCCGCAAGTTCAATGGCCAGAAAACCTCGAGTGGCGAAATCTACGACATGTATGCGATGACGGCCGCCCACCCGACCTTACCCATTCCAAGCTACGCACGCGTGACGAACCCGGCCAACGGCCGTTCGGTGATTGTGCGGATCAACGACCGCGGCCCCTTCCATCCGGGCCGGGTGATCGATCTGTCCTACGCGGCAGCCTATCGCTTGGGCTATACCAATGTCGGCAGCACCAGCGTCGAAGTCGAAAGACTCCTGCCGGCGGATATCGCGGCCGGACGCTTCAACTCGGGTACGGCGGTGGCGCTGGCGCGCGCCCCCACGCCCGCCCCCACGCCCGCGCCTGTCGTGGTCGCACCCTCCGCCAACCCGGCCCCCCTGCAGACTCCGACAGCAGCGCAGGCGACGCTCGCGACGCGAGGCGCGCCGCCCTTGGGCGCGCAGCCGACGTCTGGCACCACCACGCTCGCAACGGACTTGCCGCCCGATCTCGTTCCTGCGGAGTATCTGACTCAGGGCACCGCCGATCCCACGCCCATCGCGGCCAGTTCGGGTCCCGAGGCGTCCGACTCAGGGCACTATCTGCAGCTCGCGGCCTTTAGGGTTCGCTCTGGCGCTGAGGGTTTCCTGCAGCACCTGACCCGCGAGCTCGACCCCGCTCTCGCGACGCGATTGCGGATCACGAACTCGGAGAGCTTCTTTAGGGTTCAACTCGGCCCCTACGCCCAGCGCAGCGAGGCCGAGGGTGCTGCGCTCAGGCTGCGCGATGACCTCGGACTGGCTTCCATGATCGTGACGCCGCACTAGTAGGCTGATTCGAGCCTGGTCGCTCCCGGGCGCGGGCAGCAGGGGCGCGCGTTCAGGCGAGATCCTTCCATGCGAGAGCGCGCGCATAGACGTCCTTCCTCGATGCGCCGGTCAATTCGACGGTCAGGGCGACCGCTTCGGACAGCGGCAGGCACGCCAGGAGGCGCTGCAGAACCGGCGCAGCGCGTCCCATCTCGTCGGAGGTGTGAGGGGCCCCCTCGAGAATCAGTACGAACTCCCCCCGCTGCCGGTTCGGATCGGCGCTGAGCCAAGCACCCGCTTCGCCCAGGCGCATGCGTTCGATGCTTTCGTGGAGCTTGGTCAATTCGCGCGCGATGACGATCGTGCGCTCTGCACCGAAGACCCGCTCCAACAGCGCGACAGTGGCGAGGACGCGATGCGGCGCCTCATAGAGCACGATCTGAGCCGGCAGCTCCACAAGGCGCCGGGCGATGCGCTCGGCCTGAGCCGCGCGCGGGGGCAAGAAGCCCGCGAAATAGAAGGCTCCCTCGGCGAGACCTGCTGCGCTCAGCGCACAGATCGCTGCACTCGCACCCGGAATGGGGACGACGCGAAATCCCGCACGCAATACGCTGTCGACGAGCTTGGCACCAGGGTCCGATATCGCGGGTGTACCCGCATCGGAAAGGTAGGCGATGCGCTCGGAACGGCCGAGCCCTTCAATGATGGTGTTGGCGACCGTGCGCTCGTTGTGCCGATGACCCGCCACGCACGGTTTGTCCAGACCGAAGTGGTCCAAGAGCCGACGCGCCATGCGCGTGTCCTCGGCGGCAACCCAGTCGGAGCGCATCAGTACGGCCAAGGCCCTCAGGCTGAAGTCCGCGAGATTGCCGATGGGCGTGGCAACCAGGTAGAGTGTGGCCGCCGGATAATCTTGGTGAACGGCTTCTTCAAGGAGCAAAGCGAGATCCATGCCCTGATTGTGCCCGGCCGCGGTGGTGGCGGCAAATGGACGCATCGAGCCAACTCGCCCTGCTCGGGCGAGTCTGTGCCCATCCCCGCCGCGAGCCCATCTTGGGCCAAAGGTATAATCGGGACATGAGTCTTGGTGAACGCATTGCACGACATTTCGACGACAGCGCGCGCCTGAAGCAGCAGGCGGGGCCGATTTTGGCTGGCGTGATCGCCCAGGCCGTCGAATTGATGGTCGAAGCGCTGTCGAACGACAACAAGATCCTGGTCTGCGGCAACGGAGGGTCCGCTGCAGACAGCCAGCATTTTGCGGCGGAGCTCATCGGACGGTTTGAGCGCGAGCGCTTGCCTCTCGCGGCGATCGCGTTGTCGACCGATACCTCGATTCTGACCGCCATCGGCAACGATTACAGTTTCGAGTCCATTTTTGCGAAGCAGGTCCAAGGACTAGGTCGATCGGGCGACGTGCTCTTGGCCCTGTCCACCTCAGGTAACTCGGTCAATGTCCTTGCTGCGGTCGAAGCGGCCCACGAACGCGAGATGCGCGTCATCGCGTTGACCGGCAAGGGGGGCGGGCGCATGAATGAACTGTTGGGCGATGCAGATGTCCACATCTGCGTGCCACACGACCGGACTGCTCGAGTGCAGGAGGTCCATTTGTTGGCGCTGCACTGCTTGTGTGACGGTATCGACTGGATGCTTCTGGGAGAAGAGTGAATGACCTTTTCATGTAACGTCAGCGCCGCATTGGGGTACGCCCGAACGGTTTCGCAAAGCCCTGGCCTGGCGCGAGCCGCGACCGTCCTGGTTGTCGCGGGACTCATTTCATGTCAGCTTGAGGGCTGCTTTCCCGTGATCGCTGGCGGTATTGTTGCAGGAACCTATGCGGCCACCGACCGGCGCTCCTTGGGCGCACAGGCAGATGACAAGGTCATCGGCACCAAGGCGGGGAATCAGATCGAATCGGCACTCGGAGATAGCGCCCACGTGAATGTCACGGCCTTCAACCGCAAGGTGCTCCTGACCGGCGAGGTGTCGAGTGCGGAGGCGAAAGTGCAGGCCGAGCGAATCGTCAACGGAATCGATACGGTCAACGGGGTGGTCAACGAGCTCGCCGTGTCCGGTTCGTCATCGTTCACCTCGCGCTCGAGCGATGCCTTCATCACCTCGCAGGTCAAGGCGCGCCTGGTCAACGAGAAGGACATCTATGCCAATGCCTTCAAGGTCGTCACGGAGCGGGGCACGGTATACCTGATGGGCCGCGTGACGCAGCGCGAAGGGGATTACGCGGCGGATGTCGCGCGCCAGGTCGGCGGAGTTCTGGCCGTGGTCAAGGTATTCGACTACATCAGCGAGGACGAACTCAAGCAGATGAACACCCAGGCGGCGCCGTCCTGATCGACTCTGCGACTGCTGGAGCTTGGCCAGGGCCGGCACGATGATCATGCGGCCCTCTCTTGCAGTCTGGACAGCATCGCTTCTCGCGTGCGCGGGCTTCTTATGCCCACCCCAAGCACGGGGCGAAGATACCCTGGCGGGCACATTCGCCGAGAAAGTGGCCGCCACACCCAAGCGAGGCTTCTTGTACCGCGTGGTCCCGGCCCGGTTGGACGAGAGCAAGCCGGCGCAGGATGATCCTCCTGGAGCCTGCCTCTATCTGTATGGGACGATCCATGTCGGCAAGGCCTCGCTCTTTCCACTGAATCCTGTTGTCGCCCAGAGCCTGAGTGCTTCGAGTCGGCTCGCACTCGAGGCAGACCCGACCAAGCAGTCCGAAGTCGCCCGCCTGGTCGGGGAGCTCGCGCTCTATCCGGAAAGCGACTCGCTTACGAACCACATCCCATCCGATCTCCTGGCACGCCTGCCGGCGATCGGGGCCCGCTACCATCTACCGATGGCACGGATGCTGCGCATGCGCGCATGGATGCTCGCGCAATCGCTTGACGTGCTCGAACTTGAGCGGGCAGGCCTTACCAGCAGCGAGGGAGTGGAGGTGATTCTTGCGCAATACGCGCTCCAGCGGCACATCCCGGTCGTCGAGATCGAGGGCTTCGAGGAGCAGTTGCACCTGCTCAGTGGCGAGCCACCTCTGGTGCAGGTCGACGAACTGCGCGAATCGATCGAGGAGATTCAGACCGGAAGGGCCGCCAGGGATGCGCAGGATCTGCTCGAGGGTTGGGCGAACTCGGATGAGAGGGCGGTCGAGGCTGCACTCTCCGAACTTTCCGAGGAAGACGGCGCCTATGCGCACTTCATGGTTGATGACATGCTGTATGCGCGCAACAGGACCATGGCCGATCGAGCTGAGACCTACTGTCGAGAGGGGGGAACAACCTTCTTTGCCGTCGGATCGCTGCATCTGTTCTCGCACGCGGGCCTTGTGGCGGAACTGACCCGACGCGGTTACCGCGTCGAGAACCTGCAATGATCGACTCCGTAGAAGCCCTGCGCAATGCGCTGCGTGGGAATGGAGCGTCCGGCTGACGCCGGGACCAGCGCTGCTCTAGCTTCTGCAGTTTCTGCCACAGGGTCTTTGGGGTCCCTCCAAGCGTCCTCGAAGGCAGTGCTCAGCAGGCGCGAGCCGCATTCTCTTCCCGGTTGTGGCGGGCACCCCGGCATGACGCCGTCAGCCGGATCAGAGCATCGCCGAGGAGCCGGCGCTCGTGCGTCAGTGGGCTAACCTGCGCTCCACCCCTGTGGGGCGCGGAGCGGCACTGGCTTCCACGCCGAGGGCCGCCTTCAGATTGTTGCGCAGGCGAGGCGACAAGCCCGCTTCCATCAGGGCGGCTCGCAACTCGCGTGACGTAAAGAGCCCCGAGCGAATCCCAAAGCGGGCCGTTTCGGCGAAAGCCTCGAGTTCTGCGCGCTCCTGAAAGGCGTCGGGTTGGTGTGTCCAGAACATGAAGTTCAGGAAGTCGCGACAGAAGTCGTAAGGTGCGAGTGGCTTGAAGGCGATGCAATCGACGCCCGGCCTTGGGAGTCGTCCGTCGCGCCGTGGCCCGAGCTCGGTGAGCCGGACGTCATGGCCTTGGTGCCAATGGATGATCTGATGGACGATGAAAAGTCGATAAAAGCGAAAGCCGTGGAGGAAAGGGATGTCTTGGTTGACATACATACGCACCGGCGCCACCTCGATGCTCCGCGTGCGTGCCGACAGCGCGGCGATCCGATGCCCATTTTGCTCGCTAGAGCTCTGCTTGAATCGGATCTGGTATTCGTCGATCCAGTGCCGTGTGCCGGCGAGGTCGGGCTCTGCAATCGAGCACAACTCTTCGCGGCTGAGTAGGCTCGTGAGGGGCACTGAGCGATTCGGCTCGGGGAGATCGAGCCAGAAAGCCGTGTTCGGAAAATCCGACTTCGCGAAAAAGGCCGTTACATCGAAATAGAATTTCTCGCGGCGGGTCGAGTGCGTGTCCTGGACCTGGTGGACATCGTAGAAGCGCTCGCCTTCGGCCATGGTCCAGAGTTTCGAATGCGGTAATTCGCATCCGAACAGGGTCGGGATCGTGCGCTCCAGATAGACCTTGGCCTGCCCCTCGCACATCGAGGGAAACGCATGACCGGTAGAGTGGATCAGATTGGGCACGTTGTCACACTTTGCGTAGGCAGAGTCGATGAATGTCTCGATGGCCCAGGGTTCCGGACAGATCCAAGGAACGCCGTGGGACGACAAAACTATCTCACCAAAACACATCCGCATGAAACCGCGTGACGTGAGTATCTCTACGCCTTTGTTGCGCAAGAGTGAAACCTTTTTCGGTGCTGACAATTGGGCGCCCGCGTGATGGTCCTGCGGTCAGCCCGATTCGCCGCCATCACCCATCCCTTTGGGTGAGATTCTGATCGCAGACCTAAGGGTGAGGCTGCCTCACCCTTAAGGACCCGGACCAAACTGTCAATACCGCGACTCATCTCCCAGAGGCGCAGCAGGCTGTCCCGCGGGTGCTGACCCACCTCGGCCCGAGGGGAGATCGGCCCCCCTCGTCTCGACTCTTGCGCCGTGCAGCCGGGCTGCGTTTTTGCGGCCGAAGTAGACGCTCGCGGCCTTGCCCCAGCGATCGAGGTAGGAATAGATGACCGGGACCACCACCAAGGTCAGGAGGGTCGAGGTCAAGACCCCACCGATGATCGCGCGGCCCATCGGCGACTCCTCCTCCGAACCCGCGCCCAGACCCAGCGCGAGCGGCAGCATGCCAAATACCATTGCTGTCGTAGTCATCAGGATCGGTCGAAGTCGCACCTGCCCGGCCGCCAGCAGCGCCTGCCGTTGCCCCATTCCTTCGCGTTGACCTTGATTGGCGAAGTCCACGAGCAATATGGCGTTCTTCGTGACCAGCCCCATCAGCATGATGAATCCGATTATCGAGAAGATGTTCAAGGTCGTGTGGGTCAGAAACAGCGCGAGCAGCACGCCGATCAGGGAGAAGGGCAGAGACGCCATGATCGCGACCGGCTGCAGAAAGCTTGCGAACTGTGATGCCAAGATGAGGTAGATGAAGATGATCGCCAGACCGAGTGCGCCCAAGGCGGCCTGACCCGACTCGTCTTGCTCCTCCTGCGCGCCGCCGACCACAATCTGGTAGCCGAGCGGTAGCGTCCGCGCGCTGATCAGCTTCTGAATGTCCGCACCCACATCACCAGCGGGACGCCCTTCGACGTTGGCATAGATGCTGACCCGCCGTTGCAGGTTCTGCCGCTTCAGGATCTGCGGGCTTTCCTCGGTGACGATCGAGGCGACTTGGCGCAGCGGTACGACCCGGGGTGAGCCGTCAGACTGCTGTCGCGAAGTCGAGATCATCAGATCCCCGAGATCGGCGGCTCCAGCACGGTCGGAGGCCGGGAGCTGCACACGCACCGCATAGTTTTGCGAATCGGGTCCGAGCCAGTAGCTGACCGTCTCACCACCCACGAGGGACGAGAGCACGTTGCCCAAGGCGGCCGTGGTCAAACCCAGATCACTCATCGCATCGAGGTTGGGCCGGACCGCGATGGCGGGGGTGCCGGGCTTTAGGCTGGTCTGCAGATCGACCACGCCCTTGACCTTGGAGACGTCGGCCGCGAGGCTGGTCGCGATCTGGTTGATGGTCGTATCCTCGGGGCCGATGATGCTCAGGAAGATCGGGGTGTTAAAGCCGATACTCGCCTGGATTCCCGGGATGCTCGCGAGCTTGGCACGAATCACCTTTTCGAGCTCCTGCTGGGAGCGACTGCGCACGCGTCGATCGGTCAGCTTCAGCAACAGGCGCACCTGCCCGCGGCCCTGTCCAAACACGTCGACGTCCACCGCATCGATCTCCGGGATGGACTTCAACTCATGCTCGACCTGTTGCGTGCGCTGGTCCGCGTATTGCAGGCTCGCGCCGGCGGGGGTGGTGAGCCCCACCGAGATCCAGCCCTCGTCGTCTTGCGGGACAAACTCCGTTCCGACAAGGGGAATCAGGAAGAGACCTGCGACAAAGAGAGCGGCGGCCGCACCGAGCGTCTTCAGTCGATTCTCGAGCGCCCACCCGAGAACACTGCCATAGGCCTCGTGCAGCCAGTCCAGGCCGGCTTCGACCTTGTCGAGGAACCAGCGTAACGGGGTGAAACGCAGCAGGCGCGAACTCGGAGGATCGAACCAGACCGAGGAGAGCATCGGGTCGAGCGTGAAGCTGACAAAGAGGGACACCAGTACCGCTACCGTGACGGTGATGCCAAACGAAAAGAAGAACTTGCCGATCGCCCCCTGCATAAAGGCGACCGGCACGAAGACTGCGACGATTGCAAATGTCGTCGCCATGACCGCAAGACCGATCTCCTGGGTTCCATCCAGAGCGGCAGTACGGTGGTCCTTGCCCATGCGCAGATGGCGCACGATGTTTTCCCGGACGACGATCGCATCATCGATCAATAATCCAATACAGAGCGAGAGCGCCATCATCGTCATGAAGTTCAGAGTGAATCCGAACAGATACAAGACGATGAAGCTCGAAAGTACCGCGATGGGCAGGGTCAGGCCGGTGATCACCGTGCTGCGCCAGCTGCGCAGGAACGCAAAGACGATCAGGATCGTCAAGAGGCCACCTTCGAGCAGGGTGTCTTTCACTCCGGTCAGAGAGTCCTGAACCCAATCGGAGTTCGCATCGAGTATCCGGACATCGACTCCGGGGGGCAGACGCGACTTCAGGCGTGTCACAGCCTCCTTGATCGCGTCGCCCGTAGTCACGATATTCGCGTCCTGAACCTTGTAGATGGCGATACTGATCGAGGGCTGACCATTCAGTCTGGCCACCGTCACCGGTTCCTCTTCGCCGTCCTCGACGTTGGCGACCTGGTTCAGGTAGACCGGAGCGTTTTGCGAGGCGCCGCGCCGCGCGACGATGATTCGGTTAAAGTCGCCGATCTCGCGGATCTTGCCTTCGACGCGTACCAGTGCTTCGGTCTTGGCATCGGAGATGCGCCCGGCCGAGATGTTCTGGTTGGAATTGCGAATCGCATCGATCACCTGGTCGACACCGACGCCGTAGGCTGCAAGGGCTTCAGGACGAATATGGATCAGAACCTGCCGGGCGCGACCGCCGGCGTAGACGATCCGGCCGACCCCCGAGGCCTTTTGGAGTTCCTTCAAGATGATCTGTTCGGTCAGCGTCGTGAGCGCCCTCAGGTCCCGGCTCGTGGCCGTCACGGACAGTTGTGCGACCGGTTGATCGTTCTCGGTATCGCCTCGAATGATCAGCGGATCCTTGGCTTCGCGGGGGAAGTTGGGACGGATCTGCGCAATCCGGTCGCGCACATCCTGGATCGAGCGGTTGATATCGGTACCGAGACGAAACTCGACATAGACCTCGGCGTTACCTTCGTACGAATTGGAGCGAATGAGTTTGATGCCGCTGACGGTATTGACGGCATTCTCGATCGGCTTGGTCAGGTCGTTTTCCACGGCCTCCGGTGAAGCCCCAGGATCGAATACCTGGACGGTCAGCGTTGGGAAGCTGATGTCGGGTAATTGCTCGACTCCCAGTCGGCTGTAGGAAAAAATCCCCAGAATACAAAGCCCTGCCATCACCATCGTGGCGAAAACCGGATTCTTGATCGAGACTTTCGTGATCCACATGGCGCTTCCTTGGCTCGTCGATCCGGCACATGCCGGGGCGGGTGGTGCTGGGTCCACCCGGTGAAACTACGGCAGCCCTCCCGGGGCGCTTGGGTCTGAGCCGGTCAGGATGGCCGCTCCGGCTTGGAGTTGCTCTGAGTGACGCCGGGACTGGCGATCACGGCCGGCTGACCCTCTCTCAGATTGTCGAACTT
The DNA here is from genome assembly GCA_903970305.1 of Rhodospirillales bacterium. Taxonomy (GTDB): domain Bacteria; phylum Pseudomonadota; class Gammaproteobacteria; order Burkholderiales; family Burkholderiaceae_D; genus BOG-994. The sequence continues at coordinate 23,864 of CAJCID010000070.1, forward strand.
GGTTGCGAGGACCGGTACGGTAGCGGACACGCCGTCTTTGATCTCCACCAGCCCGGCAACCGGATCACGACGCCCGATTTGCACCGGATGGCGCGTGACGGCATTCGACTCGATGCTCCAGACGACCGGCTGGCCGCCATCGCTTTGGATCGCCGTGAGAGGCAGAGTGGGCACCGGCCCGCTCTTACCCAGGTCGAGCACACCCTCTGCGAACATGCCTGACTTCAGCATATGGTCGGGGTTGCGTACCGTGAAGAAGACCAGGATCGAGCGTGTGCCTGGTTCGGTCGCGGGGCTGATCCGGTCCAAGGTCGCCGCGAAGCTGCGACCGGGGAAGCCGTCGACGGCGAGCTGCGCGCCCTGGCCGCGGCGCAACGAGGCGACTTCGGAGGCAGGAATCAGGGCTTCCAGTTCGAGCGAGTCCAGATCGACGATCGTGAACAGGGGTGCATCGATCGAGGCCTTCTCGCCCACCTTCAGGTAGCGCTTCGCGACAATCCCCGTGATCGGGGCGTTCACAACGGTCTGCGACAGGGCGATCTGAGCGAGTTGCACCTCGGAATCGGCGGCTTCCAGCGAGGCGCGGTTGGCCTTGAACGTGCTGTCCGTGCTGTCGAACGCATTCTGCGAGATGAAGTGTTTCTCAAGGAGCGTCCGGTTCGTTTCGCGGTTTTTCTCGGCCAGATCGAACTGCGCCTTGGCTGAGTCGCGGGAACTGATCTTCTCAGCGAGCCTTGCCTTTAAGTCCGCCGTATCCAGTTGTGCGAGCCGCTGACCGGCCTGCACGGCATCGCCCTCGCGCACGCTGATACTGAGCACGTCGACGGCCTGCTTGGCCTTGACGACGGCCTGGCTGCGGGCATCGAGATTACCGTTGATGGTGAGCGATTGCGCAAGCACCGCGGGCTTTACGGTGGTCAAGTCCGCACTGGAGAATTGGAGCTCGGCGACTTTCGAGCCATTCTGGGCCTCGGCGTTGGCGCGGCTACGCGATACCACGAGTAGCGCGAAAAGTCCGACCACCACGGCCAGGCTTACCGTGACGGTCCAAAAGCGACGTGACTTGATCAGTGAGGCCATGATTCCCAGTACGAGTAAGCGGGGAGCCTTGCCCCCCAGCGCCAATTATCCCACCGGCCAATTCTAGGAATGCGTCAGATTGCGAGCCAGCGCTGCCCGACAGAATGCGCGTCGGAACGACGAACTGCAGCTTGAGCGGGGCCAATTGCGGACATACCGGCCTGGGCCGGCTTCAGATGGCCCGTTCTTCGCCCTGCCGCCGGGATGGCGGCTCGCCTGGGGGCTTGTCTCCCAGGATCTGGTCGCGTAGCGCCCGCTTACCGAACACCTCGACCATGCGCACGTCCGAACCGGGATTTTCCTTTCGGATTCTTTCGAAGTCGGACTTGATCTCCCCGGTGAACCCCACGGTGCGCGTCAAGGCGAGTCGACCATCGACGATGACTGCCACGGCCACAGGGCGACCCCAGAGTCTCACGAGTTCGACGAGCCGTTCGGGGAACTGGCTACATGCCCGCTCAAACAGTTCCCACATGTTGTCGAGTTCGTCCAGGGGCGCACGGTGCATGCTCTCGCCGTCGACACGCAGAATGAGCCACGCCGGGCGCTCCTGGTTGCGGGAAAACGGGGTGTTTTGCATGAGGCTGATGGGACCGTGAGGGGACCGGACGAGTGTTTACGTTCTGACTTTACCGAAAAGGGCACCATCCCGCCAATGCCCGGGCCAAGCACGCCGAGGCTGCCATTTTTGCACGGTTCCGGACCAATTGGACCGGCAAGCCGTTGCTATTTCAACGATTTTGCGGTCTCTGACCGACCTCGACGTGCACTCGGATCTCCTCTTATTTGAGGATCGCACAACGCGTGTGGTCACCCGACGAGCGCTTCAGGCGGGTGCGCGCGCGCCGATGGGGAGCGCACCAAAATAGGGCGGAATTTTCAGCGGAGGGGTCGGACATTGCATCAGCCTCGGTGCCGCGCCCGTGAATCACCGGCACCTGGTCGTCGCGAGGCGAGACCCGTGCGCGAGCCCCGGTTCTTTCCGACCTGCCGGATCGACAGCCGAAAAGGGGGAGTGGAGGGATTGGTTCTCCCTGCGATGGCACGAATGGTGCTTTGCGCTAAGCATGAACGCAGAACATCACCATGAGTCATTCCAAGAGCAAATGTCGAGCGCCACGCCGCAAGAGGGCGTGCGCCTCGGCACGCTGCGCGGTTAGGGAGCAAGGCGCGGTGCCCGGGATTGATGCGATATGGTGCGCCCATGATGAGCGAGCGTGGCTGCAGGGGATCGGCGGACGGCTGGTCTAAGAGGGGCCGTGCCGAGACGGTGAAGTGCTGCGAGGACTTCAGCGTAGTGAGGAAACAAGTTGAGTTCGATGATGATCTTTTTCCAAAGGAGTTCTAATGAAACGCAGAACCGCTCTTAAGCATATTGCGATCACGGGGAGTGCGTTGGCTGCATCCGGCTGGCTACCAGCCGCGCGCGCAGCCGACACGATCAAGGTAGGGATCCTCCATTCCTTGTCCGGGACGATGGCCATTTCCGAGACCTCCCTGAAGAACGTCGCTCTGATGACGATCGATGAGATCAACGCATCCGGTGGCGTGATGGGTAAGCAGCTCGAGGCTGTGGTGGTGGATCCCGCCTCGAACTGGCCGCTTTTCGCCGAGAAGGCACGCGGTCTTTTGACCCAGGACAAGGTGTCGGTGGTGTTCGGCTGCTGGACTTCGGTGTCGCGCAAGTCCGTCTTGCCCGTCTTCAAGGAGCTCAACGGGCTCTTGTTCTATCCGGTGCAGTATGAAGGCGAGGAACTCGAGCACAACGTCTTCTACACTGGTGCGGCGCCCAACCAACAAGCCATACCTGCGGTCGAATACCTGATGAGCAAGGAGGGTGGCGGAGCCAAGCAGTTCGTCCTCCTTGGCACCGACTACGTCTATCCGCGTACGACCAACAAGATCCTGCGTGCCTTCCTGAACAAGAAGGGTATCACCGACGCGTCGATCCAAGAGGAGTACACGCCGTTTGGACATTCGGACTACCAGACCATCGTCGCCAACATCAAGAAGTTTGCGGCGACTGGCAAGACGGCGGTCGTCTCGACGATCAATGGTGACTCCAACGTCCCTTTCTACAAGGAACTGGGCAACGCGGGATTGAAGGCGACCGACGTCCCCGTGGTGGCATTCTCCGTGGGCGAAGAAGAACTGCGTGGTGTGGACACCAAACCGCTGGTGGGCCACCTCGCCGCCTGGAACTACTTCGAATCGATCAAGAATCCGGTCAACGCGGCCTTCATCAAGTCCTACAAGGAATATGCCAAGGCCAAGAACCTGCCCAATGCCGACACGGTCGTGACCAACGACCCGATGGAAGCGACCTACATCGGTATTCATATGTGGAAGCAAGCCGTCGAGAAGGCCAAGTCGACCGATGTCGAGAAGGTGATCGCCGCCGTAGGAGGCCAGACCTTCAAGGCGCCAGACGGCTTCACGATCGAGATGGACAAGACCAACCATCACCTGCACAAGCCGGTGTTCATCGGTGAAATCCAGGCGGATGGTCAGTTCAAGATCGTCTGGAAGACCCCCGCACCTGTGCGTGCCCAACCCTGGAGCCCGTTTGTTCCAGGCAACGAGGACAAGCAGAACATCTGATAGCGGGAATGGAGTCTGCCGCCTTTCGGGCGGCAGACTCCCGCAGTGACTGGGCCGGCCGGGTCCAGATTGCCTACTCTTCGAGTCTAGCGATGCCACTGAGAGAGTGTCCCTTCGCGTCCCACTGGCTGGCGGCTTCGCTTGTCGTGCTTGGACTATGGCTGGCTTGCTTTGCGGCGCCCAGCGTTGCCGCAGGCGCAGGCGTTGATGCCTCCCTGTTGAAGCCGCTCTCCGGAGATGACTTCGACGCGAAAGTCGACGCGATCCGCAAGCTGGGCGTGCTGGCCAGCCCCGAAGCATTCGCCGTGCTCAACGCGATGAATGAGGACAAACTCGATGCCACCCCCGAGGGGCGGATCCTGATTGTCGACGACAGCGGCAAGGCGACCGACCCCGTCACGGGCGAAGTTCTCGACTTGCCTGACGGTGCGGACTCCATCATCGTCAACAATCCGCTGCGTAGCGAGATCGAGCGCGCTTTGGCGGGCCTCAGGCTGTTTGCCACCGATCCGCAGGTCAGGCGTGCAGCCGCCGAGGAGATCCAGCAGAGTCCCAATCCGGCCCAGCGTCCCTTGCTGGTCAGGGCCCTCGACCAGGAGAAGGAGTCCGACATCAAGGAACGGCTCGATATGGCGATCGCCACGGTCGACCTGAAGAGCCCGGATGCGAGCGTCAGGATGCAAGCAGTACGAACGCTCGCCAATACCACCAATGCGTCGATGCGTCCCGTGCTCGCCGCGCTCCTGGTCAAGGGGCCCGACGGCACCTATGCGGAGCCGAACGCCGACGTGCGCAGCGCCCTGGAGGATACGCTGCACCATATCGACCGGCGGCTGGCGATGATGGAATGGACCGGCAATCTCTTTTACGGTGCGAGCCTTGCGAGCGTGTTGCTGCTCGCCGCCCTCGGGCTTGCGATCACCTTCGGTCTCATGGGTATCATCAATATGGCCCACGGGGAGCTCCTGATGATCGGAGCTTACGCGACCTATGTGGTGCAGCTGGGCTTTAAGCGCTTCCTCCCAGCGTGGCTCGACTGGTACGTGATCGCGGCCATTCCGGTTGCCTTTGCGGTCGCCGCCGGAGTCGGGATGGTCCTTGAGCGCAGCGTGATCCGCTGGTTATATGGCAGGCCGTTGGAGACGCTCCTCGCGACCTGGGGGATCAGTCTCATCCTGCAGCAGGGCGTGCGTTCGCTCTTCGGCGCACAGAATGTAGAGGTCGGCAATCCGAGCTGGATGAGTGGGGGGGTCACCGTCCTTGGCGGACTGGTGCTGGAATACAACCGGTTGGCGATCATCGCCTTCGCGCTGATGGTCGTATTCCTGGTCTGGGTGCTGCTGAATCGGACGCGCCTGGGACTGTTCGTGCGCGCGGTCACGCAGAACCGACGCATGGCCGACTGCGTCGGGGTGCCGACCGGTCGCGTCGACATGCTCACCTTTGGACTGGGATCGGGTATTGCGGGCCTGGGCGGCGTCGCCCTCTCGCAACTGGGCAATGTCGGTCCCGATCTCGGCCAGGGTTTCATTGTTGACTCCTTCATGGTCGTCGTTCTGGGCGGGGTGGGTCAGTTGGCCGGGACGATCATCGCCTCGCTCGGTCTCGGTGAGATGAGCAAGTTCCTCGAACCCTCTGCCGGTCCCGTCATGGCCAAGATCATGATTCTGGTCCTGATCGTGCTATTCATCCAGAAACGGCCACAGGGCCTGTTCGCGCTGAAGGGACGCAGCGTCGAATGAATGCCGCGACCGGTTTGTCAGCAAGGCCCACGCTGTTTTCGCGCGCAGGCTGGATCGCGCTGGCGATCGCGACCCTGATTCTGGCGGCGGTTCCGTTACTGAACCTCGTGACCCCCGAAGGCAGCCCATTGCATCTGTCCAGCTACGTGGTCGCGCTCGTGGGTAAGTTCATGTGCTACGCGATCGCGGCGCTCGCGCTCGATCTGGTATGGGGCTATACCGGCATTCTCTCGCTCGGTCATGGCCTGTTCTTCGCTCTGGGGGGGTATGCCCATGGCATGTACCTGATGCGCGCCATTGGTCACGACGGCGTCTATCAAAGCGATCTGCCTGACTTCATGGTCTTTCTGAACTGGAAGGCCTACCCTTGGTACTGGTCTTTCACCGAGCATTTCACCTATGCGATCGGTCTGGCGCTTTTCGTACCCGGCATTCTGGCCTTCACGTTCGGATTTTTCGCCTTTCGCTCCCGGATCAAAGGGGTCTACTTCTCCATCATTACCCAGGCGCTCACTTTCGCCGCGATGCTGCTGTTCTTTCGAAACAACACAGGATTTGGCGGCAACAACGGCTTCACCGATTTCAAGCGCATTCTCGGATTCACCATCACCGCACCCAGTACCAAGGCGGCGCTCTATCTGGTCACTCTGGCGGTGCTGTTGGGCAGCCTCATCCTTGGGCGCATGCTCACCCAGTCCAAACTGGGGCGGGTCCTCACGGGCATTCGAGATGCGGAAAGCCGGTTGATGTTCGTCGGTTACGATCCTTTGTGGTTCAAGTTGTTCATATGGACCTTCTCGGCCGTCCTTTGCGGGATCGCCGGCGCGCTCTACGTGCCCCAGGTGGGCATCATCAATCCAGGGGAGATGTCTCCGGCCAACTCGATCGAAATGGTGATCTGGGTCGCAACCGGCGGGCGGGGCACCCTTATCGGCCCGATTCTCGGAGCCGGAGTCGTCAACTTTCTCAAGACAATCTTTACCAGCGCGTTTCCCGAGTTCTGGCTCTACCTGCTTGGGCTCATTTTTGTCCTCGTGACCCTGTTCCTGCCCCAGGGGCTGGTCGGACTGGCCAAGAAGATCTACGCAGCCCGGCGCGTCGGGCCGAGACCCGCACCGCTGGCGGCGAAGGGGGCCTCGTGATTCGATCCGACGCTGCCCTGTCCCTGGGACCCCTGCCCCGCCAGGCGCATGCGCCCATGCAGGCCATAGGGGCTGCCGGGACGCTCGCGGCAGTAGCGAGCGACTCCGGTGATGGCGGGACAGTGAGCTATGAGCGGGTGAAGTCCGAGGAGGTTGATACACGTCACGGTGCGATCCTCTATCTCGACGAGATCACGGTCAGCTTCGATGGGTTTAAGGCGCTGAACAAGCTCACGCTCGACATCGGCGTGGGCGAGCTGCGTTGCATTATCGGGCCGAACGGTGCAGGAAAGACGACGATGATGGATGTCATCACCGGCAAGACGCGACCCGATAGCGGGACCGCGTTCTTCGGCCAGAGCATCGACCTGACCCGCTTGAGCGAATCTGCGATTGCGCGTGCCGGCATCGGACGCAAGTTTCAGCGACCGACGGTGTTCGAGAATCACACTGTATTCGAAAACCTCGAGCTCGCCATGAAGACCGACAAGCGAGTCCGTCCGACGCTCTTCGCACGGCTCACCGGTGCCCAGCGCGATGCGATCGATGCCACGCTAACACTGATTCGCTTGAAGGACGATGTGCGGCGCATGGCCGGCCTTTTGTCGCATGGTCAGAAGCAGTGGCTGGAAATCGGGATGCTCCTGATCCAGGAGCCCAAACTGCTGCTCTTGGACGAGCCGGTCGCCGGCATGACCGATGCCGAGACTGAGCGTACCGGCGAATTGCTCAACGAGCTGCGTGGCCGCCATTCGCTCGTCGTCGTCGAGCACGACATGGACTTCGTGAGCGGGATCGCAGTGGGCGGCAAGGTGACCGTCCTGCACGAAGGCTCCGTGCTGGCCGAGGGTAGTATGGATCAGGTCCAGTCCGATCCGCGCGTGATCGAAGTCTATCTGGGACGCTAAGATGATGACCGTCGAGGGTCTGAATCAGTACTACGGCGGCAGCCACACGCTACGCGGCATCTCCATGACCGCCGAGATGGGTCAATGCACGGCGCTTCTGGGTCGTAATGGCGTTGGCAAGACGACCCTTCTGCGTTGCTTGATGGGTGTCCTTCCCGTGGCGAGCGGCTCGGTCCATTTCGAAGGCGCGGATATCACGCGACGCAGTCCGCACGAGCGCGCCGCGATGGGGCTCGCGTATGTTCCGCAGGGCCGCGAGATCTTCGCCAGGCTCACTGTCGAGGAGAACATCTGGATGGGCATGGCCACCAAGCCGGCCCGGGATGCGCGCCGGATCAAGGGCGAGATCTTCGAGCTTTTCCCCGTGCTGAAAGAGATGCTCGGACGGCGGGGCGGCGATCTCTCCGGCGGTCAGCAGCAGCAATTGGCCATCGCACGCGCCCTCGTGTCCGAACCGAAGCTGATCATCCTTGACGAGCCCACCGAGGGTATCCAGCCGTCGATCATCAAGGACATCGAACGGGTCATCCGCCTTCTGCGGGAGCGCGGCGATATCGCCATCTTGCTTTGCGAGCAGTATTTCGACTTCGCAAGAGCGCTGGCCGACCGGTTTGTGGTCCTCTCCCGTGGCGAGGTTGTGGCCAAGGGGGCTAAGGAGGAAATGGACAGTCCGGAGGTCCGGCGCCATCTCGCCGTCTAGCGGGGCTAGGCCAAGACGAGCACCAGGGAGCCTGCGATGATGAGCGCTGCGCCGAGCAGGACCTGCCAAGTCAGTTGCTCACCAAGGACCAAAACCCCCAGGAGAATCGCAAAGGCGACCGAGAGTTTATCAACCGGCGCGACCCGGGAGACGGGTCCGAGCTGCAGCGCCCGGTAGTAGCACAGCCAGGACAGGCCTGTAGCGACCCCCGAAAGCGCGAGAAAAAGCCAGGTATTGGCTGTGATCGTATCCGGCTTTTGCCACTCCCGGCGCACCGTGACGATGGCCGTCGCTACAAGGAAAATCACCACCGTACGGATGACGGTGGCGAGATTCGAATTCACGCCTGCCACGCCAAGCTTGCCCAGTAGCGCAGTCAGTCCCGCAAAAAAGGCCGAAGCCAGAGCCCAGACTTCCCAACGCGCGGTCCAATTCATCCTATCCTCGTAAGTGGAGCAAGGCGATGGGTTCGATGATACGGGCTCCGTCGAGCCTTGCAGAGGCCCTCGGCGAGCGCCCGTCCCTCGGATGGAGCCACAAAATTGCGCGAAGTAGCCGAGGCCAATGGCGCATTCGCAAACTCCAGTCGGAGCTGACGACTATAATTGGCTCTCCGAGAGGCTTCGTTTACGGAGTGGCACATGGCAATCGAGACTTGGGACAATCCGATGGGAACGGCAGGCTTCGAGTTTATCGAGTATGCCGCACCCGATCCGGCGGCGATGGGGCTGCTTTTTCAGCGCATGGGCTTTCAAGCCATCGCCCGCCATCGCCACAAGAACGTGACCCTGTACAGGCAGGGCGAGATCAATTTCATCATCAATGCCGAGCCGGATTCATTCGCCCAGCGCTTTGCGCGCCAGCACGGGCCGTCGATCTGCGCAATCGGCTTTAGGGTCCAAGATGCGGCGCAGGCCTATCGGCGCGCGCTGGGCCTGGGGGCTTGGGGCTTCGCCAATCAGGCTGGCCCGGGCGAACTCAATATTCCAGCAATCAAGGGTATCGGCGACTCGTTGATCTACCTCGTGGACCGGTGGCGGGGAAAAAACGGAGCAGGCGAGGGTGACATTGGCAACATCGGGTTCTACGATGTCGACTTCGAGCCGCTCCCGGGTGCCCAGCTGCAGCCGGTAGGCCACGGTCTGACGTACATCGATCACCTGACTCACAATGTGCATCGGGGTCGCATGGCCGAGTGGTCGGATTTTTACGAGCGCTTTTTCAATTTCCGGGAAATCCGGTACTTCGACATCGAAGGTCAAGTAACCGGGGTGAAATCCAAGGCCATGACATCGCCCTGCGGGATGATCCGCATTCCGATCAACGAGGAGGGCAACGAGAAGGCCGGTCAGATCCAGGAGTACCTCGATGCCTATCATGGCGAAGGGATCCAGCACATCGCGCTCGGTTCGAGCGACCTGTACAGCACCGTCGATGCGATGCGGGCAGCCGGGATCGGGCTGCTCGATACGATCGACACCTACTATGAGTTGGTCGATAAGCGCATACCGGGCCATGGCGAGCCGCTTGCCGAATTACAGCGGCGCAAGATCCTGGTCGACGGAAAACCCGGGCAGCTGCTTCTTCAGATCTTCACGGAAAACCAGCTTGGGCCGATCTTCTTCGAATTCATTCAGCGCAAGGGCGACCAGGGGTTCGGCGAAGGCAACTTCAAAGCCCTTTTCGAGTCGATCGAACTGGATCAGATGCGCCGTGGGGTGCTCAAGGCCGACGCCGCACCGGCGTGAACTCTGCGAGCGCTCCCTGAACACTAGGAATCGGAGTCACGATGAACGACCGGATTGTCCCACCTCTTACGCGCGATGGCCGAAACACCGGAGCTGCACCGGTGACCTATGGCCACGGGGAGCGACCTCCCCGGGGGGACTATGCCCGTGCGAGGCCCGACTACACCTGCTCGCAGGACTGGGCAGCTTACAGCAGAGCTGACCATGCGCTTTACGCGCGCCTTTACGCGAGGCAAATTGGGCAATTGAAGGATCGCGCCAGCGATGCCTTCGTCGCCTCCCTGGCCGCACTCGATGCGGCGCAGACGATCCCTCACTTGGACGAGGTTTCCGAGAAGCTCTACCGCGCCACGCGCTGGCAGCTTGTGGCCGTGCCGGGACTCATTCCAGAGGAGGCATTTTTTAACCTGCTTGCCGAACGTAAGTTTCCGGTCACCGAATGGCTACGGCGCGAGGACGAGTTCGATTATGTTGTCGAGCCGGACATCTTCCATGATTTCTTCGGTCACGTGCCCCTTCTGTTCGACCCGGTCTTTGCGGACTACATGCAGGCCTATGGGTTGGGGGGGCGCAAGGCGACCAGTCTGACCTCCTGCGAGTACTTGGCCAGGCTCTACTGGTACACGGTTGAGTTTGGTCTCATCCAATCTGACCGGGGTCTGCGCATCTACGGTGCCGGCATCCTGTCTTCTGCTACCGAAACCCGCTACAGCCTGGTCGACCCGGCTCCCCACCGTGTGGCCTTCGATCTAGAGCGCATCATGCGTAGCCGCTACCGGATCGACGCCTTCCAGGAGACTTATTTCGTGATCGATTCGTTTGAACAGCTCTTCGAGGCGACCGCCCCGGATTTCGCACCGCTTTACGAGCGCCTTCGGGACCTGCCCGAGATCCCGGCCAACGCGCTCTTGCCCGGCGAGAGGACCTATTCTCCGAATCCACTGGCTTGAACACTCCTTCTGCAGCTTCCTCGATCGATGTCGCCTTGGTCGCCGCTCCAGATTTTCTCAGTTAAACTCGATCTCCAAGCAATTCACCGCATGAAAGCGGGTTCGTGGCGCAGTCGGCGGCCACGAGTTAGATCGGGGAATCCACCTTGAATATCGTCATCCTCGCTGCCGGGATGGGCAAGCGCATGCGTTCGGAGATCCCGAAGGTGCTCCACCCGATCGCCGGACAGTCCCTGCTGGCCCATGTACTCAACACGGCGCGATCCCTGCAGCCGACCCGGCTCATCGTGATCTACGGTCATGGCGGTCAGGTAGTGCCGGAGGCGTTCGGCGCCGCGACGGACATCCACTGGGTCCGGCAAGCCGAACAGCTCGGTACGGGACACGCGGTGGCTCAGACGGTCCCCCACCTGGATGCGAGCGCCCAGACCCTGATCCTCTCAGGCGATGTACCCCTGACGCGTCCCTCGACCCTTGCCCGCCTGCTCGAGGCCGCCGTCGATTCCGACATGGCGCTGCTGACCGTGGAGCTGGACGAGCCCAAGGGCTATGGACGGATCCTGAGGAGCTCTGGCCGTATCGTTGGCATCGTCGAAGAAAAGGATGCGACGCCCCACCAGAGGCAGATCACCGAGATCTACAGTGGCATCCTGGTTGCTCCGACCGTGGCGCTTCAGCGCTGGCTTGGCCAGCTCACCAACAACAATGCTCAGGGTGAGTACTACTTGACCGATGTGATCGGATTGGCGGCAGCTGAAGGAGTGGAGATCGGCTCAGCGCAACCGGATGCTTCCTGGGAGACGCTTGGGGTCAACAGCAAGGCGCAGCTCGCGCAGCTGGAACGGATCTATCAGGGGGAGGTGGCCCGCGTTCTTCTCGAAGAAGGGGTCACTCTCGCCGATCCGGCCAGGATCGATGTGCGCGGCACGCTCCAATGCGGCACCGACGTGAGCATCGATGTCGGCTGTGTCTTCCTCGGCAAGGTGGTCCTCGGTAACAGAGTACGTGTTGGTTCGCATTGCGTGATCGCCGATGCGCGCATCGATACAGGCACGGTGATCGAGCCTTTCTGCCATATCGACCGTGCAACGATCGGCGAAGAGGCGCATATCGGTCCCTATGCGCGTTTGCGTCCCGGCACTGAGCTTGCGCGCGAGGTGCATATCGGCAACTTTGTCGAGGTCAAGAATTCGCAGCTCGCCAAGGCCTCCAAGGCCAATCATCTCTCCTATGTCGGTGATGCCACGGTGGGCGAGCGCGTGAACATCGGCGCAGGGACGATCACCTGCAACTACGACGGCGCCAACAAGCATCGGACCGTGATTGAGGATGATGTCCACATCGGCTCGGACACCCAGTTGGTCGCGCCGGTTCGTATAGGTGCCGGTGCGACCGTCGCGGCGGGGGCGACGATCTGGCGCGACGTGCCCGCCGG
>CAJCID010000071.1 GCA_903970305.1 Rhodospirillales bacterium
GCTCGTTCTGGGAGCCACCAGTCTGGCCATGACGGCCTGCATCTGGCCCTTCCTTGGTGGCGACCCAGCGATGAGGCCCGTGGTGAGCAAAGCGACCGCCGCGATTGATGGGCGTGGCGCGCACCTGATCATCACTTATGCGATTTGCGGATTCGGCTACATCATTCCGGCAACCTTTTTGCCGACAATCGCGCACGAGGTGATCGCCAATCCAGCAGTCTTTGGCTGCTTGTGGCCGGCCTTCGGAGTGACAGCAGCGGCCTCGACGATCTTCGCGTCCCGGTACTTCGCGCACCTTTCCCCACGCATGGTTTTGGCTGGTGGTCAGGTGGTGATGGCGCTCGGCGTCCTCACCCCCGTTCTGTTTCGGGGAGTCGGGCCACTGTTGTTCGAAGCCCTTTGTGTAGGCGGCTCGTTCATGGTTGTCACGATGGCCGGCATCCAAGAAGCACAGCGCCTGGCGGGGTCCGGGGCCTCCAGGCTGATCGGCGCCTTAAGCGCTGCTTTTGCAGTGGGCCAACTCGCGGGCCCGTTGGTCATTGCCCTGATCGCTGGACACTTTGCCAATACCTTTCTAATGCCTTCTCTCTTTGGTGCGGGATTGCTCTGCGCTTCGGCCTTGAGCTTGTATCGAGCCGAGTTCGTTGCCGTGCCGATGCAAACCTGCTCAGAGAACTGAGGCCTGAGCTCAGGCAGTCGCGAAGGCCTCCCGGTCACGCTGCGCGAGATGGTCTCGCCGATATGATGCCCCGAAGGTTCGCTTTGGCGAATGCAGGGCGGCGATGCTCAAAATTGCGGCTTCCTGATCAGAAAATTCGAGGGACCGCGAAGCGCACTCTCCTCGGGAAATCCGCCTCCTCGCAATCGGATGGCCAAGGCCAATGCCGGGATCCCACCCTCTGGGACAGCTGGCGTGGGGAACTAAGAGGTCGCAAGGACGCCCCCTCGGTCGGGATCAAGCCAGGCCATGATGCAGATGAATGATGCCGATCGGCTTGCTACACTTGGCGCCCAACCAAGGTGAAGCTCATGTCGTCATTTCTCCATGTCCGAATTGCCTATTGCGGCGCGCTCTGTGCGGCGCTGGCGTGCGCGAGCGGATGCGCCTCCTTGCCGCCGCACGCCGCGAAGGCGGAGGTTCATGCGATTCCCCCATCAGAGGACATTGAACTCGCCCGCATCGCAAAACAGAGTGTCTCCCACGGTGATGCGTTCCGTCCCTTGCCGATGAGCACATTCTCGATGGATGCGCGCCTGACATTGGCGCGCCATGCCCAAAGCTCGCTCGATCTGCAGTATTACCTGATCCAGAACGACTCGACCGGGCGCACCTTGATGCGTGCCGTGCGTGATGCAGCCTTGCGAGGCGTCCGCGTGAGAGTACTCGTGGATGATCTCTATACGGCCAGCTCGGATCGCATGTTGCTCGGTCTCGCCGCCTATCCCAATGTCGAAGTTCATGTGTTCAATCCCTTTCCCGCAGGCCGCGCCTTCATGGCGACCCGGTTTCTCTTTTCTGCCTTTGATTTCGCCCGCGTGAATCATCGCATGCATAACAAGCTCTTCATCGCAGACGGATCATTTGCTGTCGCCGGGGGACGAAACATCGCAGATGAATACTTTTTCCGCGGCAAGGAAGGCAACTTTCTCGACTTTGACATCCTGATCGCCGGGGACGCTGTTCCGACCTTGGAGCAGATCTTCGATGAGTACTGGAATAGTCGCTGGGTCTACCCGCTGGAACGAATCGAGATCACCACGGAGGATGTTGCAACCCGCGAGGCGGCCTTCGAGGCCCTCACTGCATCAGAGGCCTCCCCTGCCCGTCTGGACCCGGACGCGATCGATACCTTCTCCGGATTTCATGCGCTCAGTGCGGATATCGAGCATCCTCCCCTGGACCTGATACACGGTGGCATCCGAGCCTTCTCCGACAGCCCAGAAAAGGTCTCGGGGCGCAGCGATGCAGGAGACGATCCCTCGACCGTGACGGCACAGGTCATCGCGGCATTCGCCTCAGCGCGCTCGTCCTTGCTTCTCGTCTCGCCCTACTTCGTACCGAGTGAGCAGGGTATGCGCGGCTTGGGCGAAGCGCGCGCACACGGTGTGGCCGTCACGATTGTCACAAACTCGATGGCCGCCAACGACGAACCCCTGGTCACCGCGGCCTACGGGCGCTACCGTAAAGAGATGTTGAAGATGGGGGTCGGTCTTTACGAGATCAGTTCCAAGGAGTTGAAATTCACAGAACAATTCCGCAAGATCCTCGGATCGACGACGGGTCGCTCGCACGCCAAGCTCGCGGTGATCGACGATCGAGTGACTTTTGTGGGATCGATGAATCTGGATCTGCGCTCCTCGCGACTGAACACCGAGCTCGGTTTGCTGATCGACTCACCTGAATTTGCGGAAGGCGTAGACAAAGCGATCGAGTTCGTCCGCAGCCGAGGGGCCTACCGACTCAGGCTCAAGGAGCCAGGGGATGAGATCGAGTGGGTTGGCGATACCGGCGGCGGATCGGCCGGGGTCTATTCGAGCGATCCCCAAGTCAATTTCGAGACGGAGCTTCAGATCTTTCTGATGGGCCCTTTTGTGTCCGATACCGACCTCTAGCAACCGGAATCTTTGTCAATGACCGTACCCACTCTGACTGAACCGACCGATCCCGCAATTCTTCTGGAGCGGATCCGGCAGATCAATACACTGGCGGCCTTCAATCGCTGGGCAGGCATCTCTGTCATGCACGCCACCGAGGGCGAAGTTGCGATCGAATTGCCATGGAAGAGCGAACTCGGTCAGTATTCGGGCTTCCTCCATGCCGGACTGATCGGCGCCCTCATCGATACCGTGTGCGGGTTCGCCGCAGCAACGGTCGCCGGACGCGTGTTGGCTTCGCATTTCTCCGTTAACTGCTTAGCCCCGGCGGTGGGCGAGCGCTTTACCGCACGAGGACGTGTCACCCGCGCCGGCAAGCGCCAGATCTTCACGACAGCCGAACTTTTTGCCCATCAGGGTGCAGAGCAGAAGCTGGTCGCCAATGGCGAGACTCTCTTGATGCGCGCCGTGGAGTGACAAGCCCCACGGGGCACGCCGGCTGATCCCGGTGCCGCCGCCAGATCCTCAACATGTTCCGAGCCGACGCGAACCCCCGTCACACCGGGTCGGGGGCAAGGAGATTAGGGAACCCCGTCGCGCGGCGGCGGACAAACAGTGCTGGACGCCCCACTCAAGAAGGAATAACCGAAGGAACACTATGGATCTGAAACTGAAAGACAAGCTTGCCCTCGTGAGCGGCAGTACTGCGGGTATCGGTCGAGCGATCGCCGAGACTCTCGCGGCTGAGGGAGCACGCGTCATCGTCAACGGACGTAAAGAGGCGTCCGTCGATGAGGCGGTCAAGGCTTTGAAGGCCAGCAGCGGAGGAATCGTCTATGGTTTTGCCGGGGATCTCAGCCTGGCTGCAGAAGCCGACAGGGTCGTGCGCGAATATCCCGGCATCGAAATCCTCATCAACAATCTGGGTATCTTCGAGCCCAGGTCGTTCGAGGATATTCCAGACTCGGACTGGGTGCGATTCTTCGAGGTCAATGTACTCAGTGGCGTGCGCCTCGCGCGACTCGTCCTGCCCGCGATGCGCCAAGC
The DNA here is from genome assembly GCA_903970305.1 of Rhodospirillales bacterium. Classification (GTDB taxonomy): domain Bacteria; phylum Pseudomonadota; class Gammaproteobacteria; order Burkholderiales; family Burkholderiaceae_D; genus BOG-994. The sequence continues at coordinate 3,643 of CAJCID010000071.1, forward strand.
TAACTGGGGCCGGATCATTTTCATCTCAAGCGAGAGTGGCATCCAGATTCCCGTCGAGATGATTCATTACGGCATGACCAAGACCGCGCAACTGGCCGTTTCCCGAGGTCTTGCAGAATCGGTTGCGGGCACCGGGATCACGGTCAATAGTGTTCTGCCAGGGCCAACCAAGTCGCGCGGTGTGGTCGATTTCGTGAACCAATTGAATCAGGCCAAAGGATCCACGTTTGAGGAGGCCGAGAAGGAGTTCTTCAAGAGCGGCCGTCCGAGTTCGCTCATCAAGCGCTTCGCGACTCCTGAAGAAGTGGCCTCCCTCGTAGCCTATGTCGCCAGTCCGCTGGCCTCGGCCACGACCGGTGCCGCGCTGCGTGTCGATGGAGGCGTGGTACGCAGCGCATTCTAGGGTTAACCAGTCGAGACGATCTTGGTCGTTCCAAAGTTTTGATCGGTCCTACGTCTACAACGGACCAGCCTGCCCTAACGTCTTTTTCGGTCTCACCAGGGCGCCGCGCCGACGCACCCGGCGCGTCGCACTGATCGTTTTGCTCGACGCCACCAAATCTCTCAGCATCTCGGTCTGCTCGAGATCTCGCCGCCGCATCTGTTCCTGGACCGCGACCAAGGCCTCTTGGGTCTTTTGGACCCGCTCAGCCCACTGGGCTTCGAGCACCGCATTGCGGGACTGTCGGCTCGCCATTTCGGACTCCTGCCGCTCGATCTGCTTTGCGAGTCCCACGAGCTGTTCACGCAACTGGACCACAAGTTGCCGCGAGGATTCGAGGTCGGAGCGTTGCGACAGCAGTTCTTCCTCTTGGCGTGCGACGGTCTCCTCGAGCTCGCGAGCCTCCTCGCGCGCCCGGTCGATTTCCTGCGCTGCGCGTCGCTCCGAGGCCTGGTAACGGTCCTCAAAGAGATTCCTGTCCGCCTCGAAGCGCCGCCGGTCTGCCTCAAAGTGGATCCGCGCCTCGTTGGCAGCTTGTTCGTGCTCGGCAAGACTCGCGCGCGTTTGAGACAACTCGCCCTCGCGTCGATCGAGTAGCGTCTCTAACTCCCTCACGCGCCTGCCCGCGGTTTCGGCTTGCCTGAGCGCGCGCTCCATCGAGTCCTCAAGTACCGCGGCGCGTGCGCCCAGAGCCTCCTCCCTTCTCACCAGCGCATCCTCACGTTCCGCGAGCTCAGCCGCCCGGGTTGCCACGATCGCCTTCTCGGCGTCGATCTCAGTGAGCTTCTCATCACGGGCGGTCGCAAGGGCGACCTCCCAGAAGTGCTTTGCGGCAACCTTGACGGGGTCTGGTACTTCTTTTGGCAGGTTCACTCCTGACGGATTGCGGAGCCTGCCGCCCAATTGCTCAAACCAACTATCCAGCAATGGACTCACCGTGTTGGGAGAACCTCGCCCGATTTTCTGACGGATCCGCTCAATTGTCGGGCGGGCCCCTTCTATGAGCAGATCATCCGCTGCCTTCCAGACGTCGTCCTGGTCAATTCCGCGCGGCATGGCTCAATTCCTTTGGTTAGCGATCTTGGCCGACGGCCAAGTGTATTCACAACATAATATATCATACATACATGTATTATTCCATATCTTTTGATAAGAATTCGACTCTGAATGCTTGTTCTTGCTCCAATGCAACCAAAAGCGCGCATTCCGCGCAAGGATCCAGACCAAATGGGGTAAAGCCACCGGTAGCGCGGCTGGGTAGATCGGGTGCTGATACACCAGAAGCCGTGGGGTCGAGAACGAGAGGGCTCAAAGAGCGGTCGACGTGCCACCCGGGTCGATGACGGACGGCCTAGCAGACTCGGTCGACAGCGTTCTTCGCGTCAAAAAATCCAAGCCGAGCTGAAGCTCAACGGGGATCGTCGGGCCGCAGATCGTAGAGCTGCATACGGGCGCCCTGGAGTCGCAGGGGTTCGGCCGATTCGAGTAACTCGGACAGCGGCGTACGGGGGGTGCGCCACTCGCTGGGTTCCACCCTGCGCCCCACTTCACGGGCCTTGTCCAAGAACTGGTGCGCGCGCTCTCTGCCCTGCGACCCGGAGCCGAACGCCAGATCATCGCCAAGCAGGACATACCTCACCTGACCAGAACGGGCCATCGAGATCAGGTCGTCCGCACTCAAGATCCGGTCCTGACCGCTGAAGCCGCCGATCGCGAGGGCGGGCAATCCGGTGTGCAGGATGATCGGTGCGGCTAGTCTCGCATTCGGCGTGGCGATCAAAAACGTCTCGCCCGCCCTATGCGCCTGCAGATAGGCGTAGAGCTTTGGATCGTCGGTCGCCACTCCGTACCCTGACGAGGCATACTCGATCGGATTACGCGCCACACCGGCCAGCCGCAAGATGTCCGCAGAAGGGATCAACGTATTGACGCGCAGAACCGTCACGCTACTGAGGGCCCAGGCGGTGGGAGCGATGACTAGGCTCGCGACCGTGACTCCGAGGGCCACTCTTCTAGGCCCCTCGGACAGGAGCAGCGCGACAAGACTGATCAGAACTCCCGCAATCAGCACGATACGAATCCAGCGGAAATGCACCCCAGCTTCGGTTTCGATATAGAACTGCCAGGCTGCGGTGATCGCGAGTGACACGACCAGCCAACGCAGAGGTCCTGTCCTGGCGTCGACCACTCGAACCAGTCCCACCCCGGCAAGAACCGCAAGCGGGGGACCCAGCACGGCCAGGTAGTAGCCGTGAAACGTGCCGCGGTCGTATGCGAACGCGAGTCCGTAGAGGACGCTCCAGCCGACCCAGACCGCAAGATTCCAGCGCTTGCGCTGCGACAGGCCAGAAAATCCCAGACCGAGTAGTGCCCCCAGAACAGCCAGTGGCAGAAACCAGCTGACCTGGCCCGCCAGATGCCGATCAACCAGGCGTGCGACACCCGGATCGACGTCGTCGAAGAAGGGACTACGGGCATGCTCGGGGTCTGCGTTTTGGACCAGATTGACCTCGGACCCCCGGCCCTCGAGAACTTCGACACCGTAGGTGGCGAAGGCCAGCTCTGCCATGGAGTTGTGCACCGTCTTGGCGACGTGCGGCCTTGACGAGGGCGCTTGCAGATCGAAACTGACAATCCAGACCAGGGAACTCCCCAGAAGCAGCGCCATCCCTAAGAGTCCGTATCCGAGCCGGCTCCGAATGGGTGCCGCGGTTCCTGCGAGGTAGACGAGCAGCAAAGCCGGGGCGATCACCCAGCCGGCGAGAAACTTGACATTAAATGCGACCCCGACGAGCACCATGGAAAGCAGGAAGTAGCGTCCCCGTCCCGACTCCTGAGCCTTCAGAAGCGCCGCGACAGCAAAGAGAAGTACGAGCGCCAGACCGCTCTCGAGGTTGCTGGATCGATCGACCGCGACGTTGACCGGACTGATCGCCAAGAACAGACTGGCGCACAGCGCCTCGCGGTAGCCGAACGTGCGGGCCACGAGCACGTAGACCAGGATGATCGCCCCAAGTCCCTCGAGGACCTGGGGCAAGAGAATCGAGGGGCCGCTCAGTCCAAATAGACTTACAAACAAACACTGCACCCACAGTGCCAGTGGCGGCTTGTCGATGGTGATGAAACCGGCTGGATCGAAACTATCGAAGAAGAAGTTGTGAGCGCTCTGCGACATGCTGAGCACTGCCGCGCTGTAGTACTCGCTGCCGAAGCCACCCAGCTGGAAATGGTAGGTCCTGAGTCCCAATGCGAGGAGGAGGATCGCCACGAGACCCAGATACTCGGCACGCAGACGCCATGGTCTGTTCACGGCCGACGCACCACACTGCGACGCCGTGCCTTGGCGCTTGAAGGAGCCGCTTCGGCGCCAGGGCCGTTGTCGAGCGCCAAGCCGATCCGCTCGAGCATGGCGCAGGCGCGCAGCAGGAGCGCCCTGTCCTCCTCGTTCAAGTTGTTCTCGATGACCTCCGCCATTCGGGCATCGCTGAGCAAAACCGCCTCACGCAATCGGCTTGAGCCCTGGCGGGTCAATGTGATGAGCGTCTGTCGACCATCGAATGGATGATTCTCCCGGGCCAGATCGCCTTCTGCCTCAAGCTCGGCAAGCAACCGGGTTAATGATTGCAGCTTGACGCACTCGCGCTCGGCAAGTTCGGTCGGCGTGAGCGATCCGGCGCGGAAAAGTTGGCCTAGGACACTCAGCTTGGCCGGACTCAAGCCCACGCGTTGCAGACCGGGTCTGAGTCTGCGCGACAGCAGGCTCGCCGACCGTCGCAGTTGGACCGCACATCGCAAGGCATCGGTGGAGGGCTTTTGCATGCTAAATACCAAGTTTGATCTTACTTTAATAGTAAGACAATTCTTATTAATTGCCAAGGCCCGGCTCAAGAGCTGGCTCAAGACCTGGCTCAAAGCCCCGCGCAAGGACACTGCTCGCGGTGATTTGAGAACCCATGCCCCTCCTGACGAGGGCATCGCCTGCGTCGCACAGACATCCTGAGCGCCAAAACCTTGCCCATTCATCCTGAAGGAGGACTCTGCGGCCTTGGGAAGACCTCCTTTGACGCCTCGGGCGGCGCTTCCCAAAAAAGACCAGGCACCGAACCCAGACAGCGCCCCGGCCGAGGCGACCTCGCATCCCTCTGCCCCGCCCCCGTACGTGCGCGGGAGCGCTTCGCTCGCTTGGCGGCGACCCGGAAAGTCGGGCGGCGTCCGGTCGGCGCGGCAAATCTTCTCTGCACGAGCAAGAGTTCCGGGCGTTAGAATGCTTTGCAGTGCCCCGCTGGGCGGTGTGAGGGGATCGTTCGGAGTTGCCGGTTGACTTTGCGCGAGGAAAAGTCGTCGGCGGATGGGGAAGTTGATGCACTGCGGCTGAACGTTTTGTCCTGGTGTGCGATGCACGAATCGGTGTTGAAACAATTGATCGAGATCTCTCAAGAGCGCAAATCGCCCCCGTTCGTCGTGGCGCACGTCCTCAGGTTGGAATGAGGACCATTTTCTGGCGTAATGTCCTGCTGGCGATCGCCTATTTCTGCGTGGCGAGAGTGTCCCATTTGTTCGCGTTTCGCGATCTGCAGATCACCGCAGTCTGGCTGCCTTCCGGAATCGCCTTGGCGAGTGTTCTGGTCTACGGGCCAGCCATGCTTCCCGGGATTCTGATCGGCGATTTCGCCAGTGGCCTGACGTTTGGCACGGCGCCGGGCACGGCTCTTTTGGTCGCCTTGGCAGGAGGTGTCCAGGCCCTGTTTGGAGCGCGGCTGATCTCTTTTCCCAACGCAGCGCCAGCGTCGCCTTTGTTTACCGTCGCAAACGTGATCCGGTTCGTCGTACGCGGTGCGCTCTTCGCTCCCGTGGCCAGCACGCTCATCATTGCCAGCTCCCTCTACATGGCTCGGACGATCCCGACCACCGAGCTGCCTCGGGCAGTCGCCGTCTGGTGGACCGGTGACGTCGTTGGCATCCTGCTCGTCATGCCGCTCGTGCTGCTGGTCCTCGCCCGTGGTAGACCCCCCGCGCTACGCAGCCGGTGGGATCCCGCCCTTCTCGGACTGACTGTAGCCGTAACAGCCGGCATCTTCTTCTGGCCCGACATCGATCGCGAGTTGGGGCACGCGCTGGTTTTTCTGATCCTTCCGCTCGTAGCCTGGTGCGCCTTCGTCTTTTCGGCAAGTCTACTTGCCGCGACCAGTCTGATCGTGGCGGTCGTCGCGCTTGCCGGCACGGCCTTGGGACTCGGTCCCTATTCGGTGACTCAAGAGACGAGCGACGTCTGGTACCTGCAGGCCTTCATAGCGGCCCTGTCGATCTCATCTTTGATGTTGCGCGGCGCACTCGAGGATCAGAGGCGTTTTCAGCAGCACGCAAAGGGAGTGGGGCGCCAGTTCCTCGCCGCAGCGGACAATGGCGAGCATCTGGTCTTGATCGTGCGACCCGACTCGCCACCGTCGCACCCTGCGAGCAACTTTCAGATCAGCTACGCCAACCGCCGCGCGCGCAGTCAGTTCCCGGCAGATTGCGACCCGACCCGCGAAGTGGCGCTCGCCTTTGCACTCCCGGGCCTTGCCACGGAACCGTGGCGCCAGATGTTCGAGCGGGTTCTCATCGAGGAGCGCTCGGTCGAGGATGAACTCCCGGTGCGCGAGATCGACGGGACCACAAGCTGGTATCGGTGTACCGGGGTCCCGCTCGATCGGGGTCTGTTGGTGATGCTCCTAGACATTACGCACAACAAGGAGGTCGAGGAAAGTCTCGCGCAACTGGCGGTCGCCGATTCGCTCACTGGCCTACCCAACCGCTCCACGCTCGGAGAGTACCTCGACCGCCAGATCGAGCGGGCCCTCGTAAGGGGAGGTCGGTTAGGGGTCTTTTTCATCGACCTGGATCACTTCAAACGGATCAATGACGTGCTGGGACACCAGACTGGCGATGAGGTTCTCGTGCTCGTCGCCAACCGGCTGCGGGCCGCCGCGGGTGAGGCTACCATGGTCGCGCGGGTCGGCGGCGACGAGTTCGTGGTGGTCTCCGTGGCAGCCGACGTGGCGACCCCGATCCAGCAGATCCTGCAGAGAATTCCCCAGGCGTTCGCCGCACCGTTCTTGATTCACGGTAACCCGCTTTCGATGACCTGCAGCATCGGCCTTGCGCTCTTTCCTGAGCATGGCTCCGATGCGCACACTCTGCTGCATAACGCGGACTCCGCCATGTACCAGGCCAAGCAACGGGGGCGCCATCGCGCGGTGACCTTTGACGCCACACTCGCACTGAGTGGTCAACGCCGGCACGCCATCGAGGAGGCACTGCGCGGTGCCGCGATGCGCGGGGAGTTGGCCATGCACTATCAGCCCATCGCAAGTCTAGAGAGCGGGGAGATTCGGGAAGCCGAGGCGCTGCTGCGCTGGACGCATCCCGTCCTAGGGGAGGTCGCGCCGGCGGAATTCGTGGGCATCGCCGAGGAGATAGGGCTCATCAATGCAATTGGACGCTGGGTGTTCGAGACGGTCGCCCGGCAGGTGAAGACCTGGACGGAGCTCGACTATCCGCCAATACGGATTGCAATCAATCTGTCGCCCCGGCAAGTCAATAGGGATCTCCCTGCCACGATCCGCGCGGCACTGAGTTCATCGGGGCGTAAGGAGTGCTGGCTCGATCTGGAAATTACGGAGAGTCTTTTTATGCTGGATGTGGAAGAGGGGGTCGACATCCTCCTGGAGTTGCGCAATATGGGCGTTCAGATTTCCGTCGACGACTTTGGCACCGGCTACTCGTCTCTGAGTTACTTGAAGAGCCTGCCCATCGATGCGGTCAAGATCGATCGCTCGTTCGTGACGGACCTCGCCACACAAGCCCGCGATGGACGGCTCATCGGAGCCATGATCCAGCTATGCCACGCATCGGGCCTCGGTACGATTGCCGAGGGAGTCGAGACCCTCGAACAACGCGAGACCCTGGGTCAGATGGGGTGTGGCGCGTGTCAGGGTTTTGTCCTGAGTCGCGCCCTGCCCGCCGACGAGTTCGCAAGACGCTTTCTGCAGGCGCGCGGCCGAAGCTTGCAATATGCCGAAGGCTAGAGACCGGGGGGCTCGCTCCTGTTGGCGTGATCGCGCCGCCGATCCTCTCGCCCGCTAACGACAGATTACCGAGCATCGTAGGCCAACGACCCTCGCGTGCTCCTCGCCGAGCGCGGCGCACCGATTCTCTGACAGAGATGAGAAGCAAACCCTATTTCAACAGTTCGGGGAAGACATCGGGAAAGCGATGACTCACGGCCGCACGGCGGCCCGGACTTCCCGGACTTCCCGGATTGCCCGGATTCCCGGGGTGACCGATGCTTCCGAGCGTACCTAGATGGCGATTTACGACCATGCCTTCGTGCAATTCACCGACATAAGCTCCCGTCAGTTTGTGCACATGCGTGCCGCTTAACTGTCCGATCGCGTTGCCATGCAGATCATGGATATACCGACCGCGAACAAAGCCAACTGCGACCCCGTGGGCATCGTAGATATACTGGGTCATCGTGCGCACCCTTTCTCTCGTCGTGGGGAACTTACCGCATTCTCTAGAAGGTCTTGAACACGGTATCACAACTGACCATTAAGAACGCGAGCCATATTTTGGAAGAGGTGACCAACGCCTACGCGCTTTGAGTGGATTCGCGCAGGCCTGAGGAGCACTCGAATACAGCGGCCATCCTCGATAAGCAGGCAACTGGCTGAGTCCGTGCCCGCATACGTCCACGCCGGTTCCAAGAGTGCGACGACCAGCCCTGACGAGGCGAGGATATCGGCTAAGGCGCAAGATGCGATCTTGATTATGGGTGACACCCTCATGCGACTTGTTGAGTCTCGGACGTATCGTCCCGACGTCCCATCGCAATTTCGAAGGTAGTTGTAATCTTGTAATCGACCACTCAGCGCCAAGGAGTAGGAGGCGTAATCGGGGTGCATTTGCTGGGCGACATCGCACGGGACAACCCACTGCGCGTCGCATGTCTTTCGGCGAAGCAGCGAACGCCTTCGTCGTAGCCGACTGCACCGAGCTTCATTCGTAGCTTGTGCGTTAATCTAGCCCAATCGCAAGAGAGGCCACCGGTTGCGGTCGCGCTCGTCCAACACTGTGGCCCCAAGTTACTCACAAGGCTACTTGAGTGCTGCGCCGCTGCCTCCGAGTACTCTTTCCACTGCACCCCCGCGCCTAACGCAGCCTCGAAGGCAGCAATGTACGACCAGACGGTTGTGCTCGGCACTTTCTTCGGCCATTCAAAATAGTCGCATTGGTCGAAGCACAGTTCGAGGCGCCGGGTTTCGGGTCCATCGCTCAGTAGAAATCCAGTACCTTCTGGGCCATCGCGAAATTGCCGGGCAATAAATTCTTCCGCGTCGAATGATGTGTTCGCAGCGTGGACGTAGTAGGGTCCGGATAGCAGCGCGAGCGCGCAGACGAATAAGCTGAACCTCATGGCCCGCACCCGTTGCCCTGGCAAGGCGCGGGAGGTACGTTCGAAGGGCCAGGTCCATCTTGGAAGTGGTAGTGTGGCGGGGCTCCTGGCAGGAAATCGGGTTCCCATCCGCCAAAGGTGAAGCCCGCCTGACAGGCGCAGTGGAGGATTCGCTGTTCCATCTCTGGATTGGAGGGTCCGATACCTGGGTTTGCACCGGTACCGAAGTCAACGGCTAGGCCCTGACCATGCTTGCCGCCTCGGGATGCCGGGTAGTGCCAGGGAGCGTCTTCTCCACCCCCGGTAATAATCAGCCGCATGACCAAAGCCCGAAGGGGTCCAGCCGCGCAATCGGATTTCCACGCACGTATGAATACGTGTTGATTCCGCCGTCCAGCCCGACAGGGTCACTTTGGACGTAACGGCCCAGAGTCGGGTCGTAGTTACGTTGGTAGTTGTATTGCGCATCTAAGGATAAGCTTCCAGAATCGAAAGCCCAAGCGAATTGCATCTCTCAGCGCCCATGCTCGCCGATAATGATTGCGCGGAGACGAGGGCTCTGGTAGCTGCCTTTGAATTGCCGGCCTTGTTATAAAACGCGAGAACCGCACACCGGGATACTATCAAGCCGTTCTTAGATGGGGGTGGGGTCGCCCGTGTACCCAAAATAGCAAAATAAATCTGGCTTGCTGGCAACCAAAATGACCATTCCTCGTAAGCATTTTTTTCCGCGGCACGCGACCTGAGTTCAGTAGCAGCCTCCATAAGGCCTGATGCTTCGTCGTAGTCACCGTTTCGGTATTTTCGAACCGCCTCCGCCTCCAGGGCGTTTCTTGCGTCGAGCCCGCCGTCGTATCTCCAGTAGCCACTCGATCGCTGCGCGAGGCTCATCGAAGTCAAGATTCCCAGGAGAACGCCAGCGAGGAAACCACCAATGGTCAGCGCGAGCGTAGTTCGGCGATGAATCATTGGCTTGCTCCGCTTGCCATACAGGCCTTATATTTTTGCTGGCATTTGAAGACTTGCTGAGCTTGCTCAACCGTGTTCGAAGCTGTCAGATCAAGTCCGCCCCAAGCACAGTTTGCGTAACGACCTATACACTTGTCTAAATAGTCAGCCAATCCTAACGGATCCCTCAACGCTAATGGGTTGGCCCTAACGTAGGCATAGGTGTTGATTCCTCCTTGCAGACCAATCGGGTCACTTTGCCGGTAAATTCCGAGGGTTGCATCGTAGTTGCGGAAGTAGTTGTAGAAGGTTTGAATTGACCTATCTGACCCAAATCGATTTGTTCCGTCGTGCCCTCCACGCAAGAGTAATCAGGGTGGCTATGGCGAAGCTTTGAATTGGGGCCCAGACAAGCATTTCATGCAAGTCTTCCTGTGCGTTACCAACAACGTAGTGTGCGGGGTTCGATGGCTCGATAGTAACGGGAATCTCTTGGCCAACCGAGCGTCGCAAAGCTCCAATGGCGTGGCCGCTAAATTTCGAGCCGTGCCAATCGTACGAAAACTCCGAATAGCTCCGCGTGCCGCCGCCTATGAAGCCAAGCCCGGCTTGTCCAGAAGGGTCGCTCCTTGAAACTGGATTCCCCCCGACATAGGCATACCTATTCGCATGCATCTAAGGGGCGTCAATCGTCGACCATACCCAGATATCGAGTAGACGGCCCTCTCGATCAAATCCCCAAAATGCCTCGACCGAGCGCACCATGAGCGGCGCGATGCGCTCCTCGGAGACAACTGCCCAGATTGACGAGCTACCAACCACTACGTTGGAGTCCTGGTTCATGTAGCCAGCAGTCAAAGACTGCTTACAGACCAGCTTTCGAACAGCGCAAAATTTTTGCACGTCGGAAAAGCTAGTTCCGAGTGGAGTCTGCGCTAACAGACCAGCTCGTATTGACGTTGTGGACTGGCAACCAGTGCTCAGACACAACGCAAATACAGCGACCACCCATGCGCACTGACGGAAAAAGGATGACACGTTAATTTGCCCCAAATCGGCTCGGGGGCACCGGATTCTGATACCCCGGTGTAGAACCGCCTACGCTGCCAGGTGGCGGCATCGAGAAACCAGCGGCTTGACCCAGACCCGATACAAAGCTATTCGAGTTGTATCCAGTTGCCCATCCGCCGATGTTTTGAGGTAGAAGCGTGTACCACTCTGGATTCTGGTTATATGTACCCGTCATTTTGAGAAGGGCTTGGATCGCCTGATCTTCATTAGCGTATCTGTTCGGCAAACAGAGACTCTTTCGAAACGAAATCGGAGCATGAACGTCTTTGACTCGATTTACCCCAGCCCTTAGGTGATACAGAAAATCTGGGCCGGCTCCGATGGTAGCGTAGCGATTACCGTCAGCATCAAAGTTTTGGAACAGCGGATTGTCCGCGTAGGCGGCCTGGTTGTCAGGAGTGATGATGAAGAAAGAATGCAGTTCGCCGAATGCGACTACGTGGTTCGCGTAGCTAATGTCGAGCCCTAAAGGATCGGCAAAACGCGCGGGATTCCCTAGAGCATAGGCATAAACATTCCTAGGCCTGCATCGTAGTTAGTGACGTAGTTGTAGCTTTGCGAATCGAGTCGTCGCGAATGTACGACGCTTCTGCTTCTACTAGAGGCTACGAGCTTCTATCAATAATGCCACCAAGGCGCTACCGACCGGAACTACGACAGCGAACACGTTTCGCACCAAGGTTGAAATCCTTTCGTTCTTCCATTGATAGATATAGAACACAACGCCGACGAGACCCGCAAGGGTATATGCAATTTCCCACTTTGGCCTAGAGTTTGTGAGAGCACCAATGAATACATTGTGAACCAAGAGAGCGATGGCCACGGTCGATAGACAGTAGGAAAGGAGCGTCAATACCGTCGCTAGACGATTCGCTACCATGGGTTGTACCCCACGTTCGGATAGTAGCTGATGCTTCCTAGCCATGACTTACCTAGCATCCCTGATGTGATGACGGTGCCATTGTCATCCCACGCAATGCTTAGGGAGAACAGCGGAATATTTATGTTGAACTGGTGTGATACTCCACATAAGTCTTTTGCACTGGTCGCGTTTGTGAAGAAGAATCCGCCTCCGAAACCGGCAGTTGCACCAGCCACGTACTGATAGTCCGGGCTGTAGCTTGGGAAAAAGCCCTTGGACGAAAATCCTCCGACATTTAAGCCCTCCAATCCGCCACTAAATACTCCTGCGCCTGCGGCATTGTTAAAGCCAAGCCCTATTGGACCAACCCCAGCCTCCGCACCACCGCCGCCTATCAAACCAAAACCAAAAAGGCCAGATGAATCCCTGTAAGTCAGCGGGTTCCCTCCGACATAGGCATAGGTGTTGATTCCTCCTCGCAGGCCAATCGGGTCACTTTGGCGGTAAATTCCGAGTGTTGCATCGTAGTTGCGGAAGTAGTTATGGACTCCGTCAGCTCTCGTCTCAGAAGCTTCGCTGGATGTCCTCGCAGAGACGGTTGAGCATAATCTGCGCAGCGCGGGCATGCCCATCTGGATAGCCCACACCGATCCGCCAGATTCCGCCGTGACCATAGATGAGCCTGCCGCGGACCTCATAGTTCTCATCCGCACGCACCACAAACGGGCCCTGGTAGTCCAATGTCGTGTCCTGGGGATCGGTCGCGGTCACGGCCAAGAGGCGGTCCATCGGGTGGCGGGCGCGAATCAGATCGAGGTAGGCCGGTAGGGGCATCGAGATCCCGGGCTCGAAGATGATGGCTGCGACGAGACCGTCGCTCGATTCGAAGCGAGAGGCCAACGGTGCGAGATCCTCCGAAGGCGTGGGAATCCAGGCATCAGAGAGCACGACCTCGTTGTGACTGGCCGGATTGATCCAATGTACGCGCGTCGGACCCATCGCCTGACGTCGCGTGGCAGCTCCGGTGTTCGAGTCGAGCCCAACCACGGGGGTGGCACCCGCGAAGGGTAGGCCGATCCGCCGGCTCCACGGCGAGTCAACGATCAGACACACTGCGACGATGCCGCAGAGCGCTATCGCAAGCCTGAGGGTCCTGATGAACCGAGGGCTGGGACAGACTCGGGCCAGACTCTCGGAGAGTCGCACCCAGGCGAGGGCGCGCCGGGAAGCGCATCCTTGCATGGGAATGCGATGCTTCTCAAGCCACGTGGCGAACTCGGCCACCGAGTACACAGGCGCCCATTGCTCGAAGCCTTGGCTCCAAATCAGCGTGAACGGAGCGAGGATTCCGGCACGAATGAGTTTGCGCAGCTTCCTTGCGTCGACTGCGCCATGCTGCTCCCCATTGAGCTCGTACCAATAATTGGCCATCGCAAACTCTCCCGTGAAGCGAGTTTCTAAGCCATCCGAGTGCAGATGTCCAGCCCGTGCAAAATTACGACGGGCGAGTGGGCCTCGTTTCACAATTGGACCGCTCGGTACCGCAGGACCCGGCTAGCGATCGGCCACGTGCGCGCTCGGCTCGCCAACGCTTCGACCGTTGGGCCTTGGCTTCACAAGCCCCAGGCTTGCCTGTAAGCTTATTCGCGAAATTGCGTCTGCCGTGACGCCTTCGGATCGGGTCAGCTAGCTAATCTATCGCAGGTTTCATCGAACAAGGAGAGACATCGTGATCCACCCAATCGTTAGGATGTACGCTTCGGCTCAAAAGGCCAGTGATGCCGTCCAAAAGCTCAGGGGCTGGGGCTTTACCGACAGCGAGATCACCCTCGTGACGCCGACGCCAGGCAAGAGCGTCGATGCGGTCGCATCGATCATCATGGCCGGATACGTTCTGAAGCCTCAGGCCCTGGTGTATGCCTCTGGCGTGGTCGCCGGACATTCGGTCGTCATCGTGCGCGCGCCCTTTGGTACGGGCGGCAACGCGACCGAGATTTTGGATGAGTTCGCTCCGATCGATCCGGGCCTGCCGCTCGCAGAGGATCCTGCCCTGCTCTGGAACGAGGCGACGCCGTTCTCGTCGGCCCTCTGGATCCCAGTTCGCTCCAACAATCCAACGCCTTTTTCGAACTTTTTCAGCCTGCCCGTTTTGACCCACTCGAAGAGGTCGGGCTCCCTGTCGATCTCGTCGAGTTCGAAACCGACGACGGCTGGCCTGGGACTGCCGCTCCTCTCCAGTAAGGCGACACCCTTCTCCTCACTGTTCGGCCTGCCAACCCTTAAGAGCTCGCGCTGATTTGGCGGGCCAGGAGCGATCCTGGCGCGGCGCGTCTTCGGGGCCCCCGCGGCCCGCGAAGCCCTACACGCAGTCCCTGCCCTCTCCCTTCCCTCAAGGGACTGGACATCCGGTCGTTTCAGACTGCGCTGTAGTGGGGCTTTCTGTAGTCGATCTCTGTTCTCAAAAAGCAGTCGGTAGAAGCGTCTCTCCAACCAGCCCATCTAAGCCCGCGCTCCCGCGGTTAGCGGGCTCACCGCCAGCGCGTCGCGTGACCGACCTTGTTGGGTAATCACCCAAGCCCCACCGGTTCGCGACCTTCTCCCCTTTTGTCGGTCAGGAACCGCGGTGGCGAGCCGCTCGGTGCAATCCCAAGTACACCCCTTTATTGCCCAGAGTGTACACATTACATGACAACCCTAGTTGACAATTATTATTTACACTCCTACCATTCAAAAGTATCAGAGCGTGAGCGTCGAAGTGAAAACGAATGAGGCAGTGGAATCAACCGCAGGTTGATCTACAAGAACATGCGCGGCGACGGTACAGCTTCCCAACAGGTCATGCGTCTTGCGCGATGCGCCGGTGCGCAGCCGCGCGTGACTCTTGACGCTGTGGAGCCGGCGCGCGCGGCCGCAATGCCCTGGCAGGGCCTCTCGATGCCATTGATCCAGGGTCAGCGCGAGTCGGCAATCGCGCCGCATGTCCCCCTTCAGTTTTCGTCGTCTGCACGC
>CAJCID010000072.1 GCA_903970305.1 Rhodospirillales bacterium
AGGGCGAAAACGCAAAAAAGGGGGTCTAACCCACCTTAAATTGACGTCCTGCCGCCCAAAATTCACGGTCTCATCCTCCTAACACTCGAATTGACGAACATGACTCGCTTCAAACCCGCTTACGCAGAGCTTCCCTAGGGCGTGAGCGATATGGCCAACGTCACAGGTCTCGAATGCATCAGCCATGAACTCCGCGATTGCTTCACAAGAACTCAATACTTCTGCAGGATCAACGGTCGTCAGCTTGTTGGTCATGGTCGTTCACTCCATTCCACTTCGGCGAGCACGAGGTGTGACACCCACGCACCGGCTTTGATGAAGGCTTTTGCAGCGATGACCTGCGGCTCACCCTCCCGGACAATCAGCCTGACCAAGAGACTCGTATCAACCGCGCGCATGCTTGCTGCGAATATGCTTTCGGAGCCCCTCTTTCACATCCATTGGGGGCCTGGTATGCCCCCAGGAAAAAGTGCCCGGTGGACGTCAAGAGACGTGCTCTTGGCAGCACGACGAACGACGACCCTGTCGTTCTCCTCGTCCCACTCCAGAATCGACCCAGGCCCAACGCCGAGCTTCTTGCAAACCTCGGCGGGCACCGCTATCTGACCCTGCGCGGTGATCTTTGATTGAGCGATTGACATGGCCTTATATTCCCATGGTAATCACAGAGTGACAGATACTCTCCTGAGTAGGGGGGGACAGACCGCAAACAACGAGGAGAGACACCATGCTGCCCCAACTCTTTCGGCACCGCTGGATGGACGCGGAGATCGAGGCCTTTCGTGAACAGGTGCGCCGCTATGTGGCGCGCGAACTTGCCCCCCACCTGGGCCAGTGGCGCGATCAGGGATTCATTCCGCGCGACGTCTGGCGACCCTTCGGTGCGGTTGGCATGCTCTTGCCCGAACTCCCCGAAGAATGGGGCGGCGCTGGGGCGACGCTCGCGCACCAACTCGTGGTGCAGGATGAGTTGGCGCGCGCCGAGGTGCCTGGCAACACCAGCGTGCATTCGATCGTGGCGCGCTATCTCTTGGACTATGGCACCCCCGAGCAGAAATCCCGCTGGCTACCCAGACTTGCAAAAGGCGAGTTCTTGGCGGCCATCGCACTGACCGAGCCTGACTGTGGTTCGGACTTGAAGGCACTCACCACGCGTGCGAGAAAAGAGGACAGCACCTACGTGATCGATGGTTCCAAGACCTTCATCACCAATGGCTATTCGGCAAACCTCATCGTCGTGGCCGCACGCACGGGCGAAGCAGGCAGCCGCGGGGTGTCGCTCTTCGTTCTCGAGACAGAGCATCTTCCCGGATTTCGCGTCGGCCGGCGGCTCGAGAAACTGGGCCAGCACGCCTCGGACACGGCAGAACTCTTCTTCGACGGGGTGAAGGTCCCCGCCGATCAACTGCTGGGCGGCATCGAGGGCCGGGGCTTTGCGCAACTGATGAGCCAGCTCCCCTATGAAAGGCTCTTGATCGCCGTGCCTGCCGCGGCCGTCATCGAGCGCGCGCTCGAGCTGACCGTGGCCTATACGAAGGAGCGGCGTGCCTTCGGACAGGCGCTTGCCGAGTTCCAGAACACCCGCTTTCAACTCGCCGAGTGCGCCACGCTCGCGCACGTCGTGCGCAGCTTCGTTAACGACTGCATCCAGCGCCTCGTCGACGGCACGCTCGATGACGAGGCGGCCTACATGGCCAAGTGGTGGTGCACCGAACAGCAAGGCAAGGTGACCGATGAGTGCCTGCAGCTATTTGGCGGCTCGGGCTACATGGCCGAGATGCCCATCGCAAGGCTCTACGCCGACGCCCGGGTGCAGCGCATCTACGGTGGCACGACCGAGATCATGAAGGACCTGATCGCGCGCAGGCTCTTTTCCTAGCGCATCACGGGAGGGACTCTTCCAAGGAGCGCGGACTCGGAGCTTCGCCGCGACCAAAAGCGATCCAGTCTTGACGTCCAATCGGCTACCTTGGTACACTGGTAACAATTCCTGACGCGATTCCTATGCCGGTAGAGCCCTTCCATGAAGTCGAGCGGATCCAGACCGGAGTGCGCATGGAGCGGCGCATCCTGAAGGTGCTCAAAGCGCTCGCCGAATACAAGGACCTGACCCTGGGCGATCTGCTTGAAGGCATCGTCTTGCACGCCTTCGAGGGTCAGAGCGCCTTTTCCGGGGAGACGCTCTCTGCGATCGCGCAACTCAAGAAGATCTATGGGCTGGACTTGGACGCAAGCGCCAGCCATCGGATGCGGGACCGCCAAAAATGAACGACGCACAGTTTCTCGCAGCCCTCGAGCACCAGACGCTCGCCGCGGGCGAGTTTGGGCATCGCGGCCATGTGAGGGCGGCCTACCTGTATCTCACCAGAGAACGTTTCGTGCCCGCCCTCGTGCGCACACGCCAAGCGATCCTAGAGTTCGCGGCCTCGCACGGGCAGGTCGGGCGCTATCACGAGACGATGACGCTCGCGTATGTGTCGCTCATCGCGGAGCGGCTCTATCAGGGGGGCGATCGGGGCAGTTTCGAAGCCTTCGAGCGGGCCTATCCGGAACTCTTTGGAGTGGGGCTTCTCGAGAGCCTCTACCCTCCCCGATTCCTTCACTCCGATCTCGCCCGGAACGTCTTCGTGCTGCCGCGGGGAGGGACCGATTGTGCCTCGAGCGCGGGACGGCCGCGCTCGACCTTTGGACCTTCAGACCTTTAGTCAGCCAACCCGGCACTTCCGTTGGTCAGTGCCCGCCTTTATGGGTGCGCCATCTTAGCGAGCACTTGCAAAAAGGGTGATCAAGGTGGCAAGGGTCGCCGCGTGCAGGAGGATGTGGAGCGTATTGGGCACAAGCCCGTTGCGCTCGGGTAAGAACCTGTGGGTCTTGCCGAACATCTGCTGATATCGCAGGGCCCGTTCGGGTTCGGGCCGGATCAGATAGGGGATCCACCAGGCGCGGATCTGCCCGGCAAACAAGAGTCCGTAGCTGACCCATAGCCAGATGCGCAACTCCACCGGGTAGCCGCGGCCCAAGACGAACAAGCTCCAGGCAAGCCCGATCGTGTAGGGCACGCTTTGCACGAGAGTCACGATCACAAGGCGCGCCAGGCTATCTTGCCGGCGCACCGCCAAGACGTCGTTCAAACGCCCCAGAGGAACCCAATCATGGCACCAGAGAAACGCGACCTGGAAGGCCTGGAGAGCAACGAGGAGCGCCTCCAGACTGGGCCTGCCCGAAAATCCGTTCACGACAACCCCCTTGCTCACCCACCGCCGGTGGAACTCCGACGAGAGAGTCCACCTCCCACCCACCCTGGGTCATTCGCCTTGACCTGCGGAGGGATCGATCCGATCATGAGACCCGATGATCCCAGAGATCCGGCCGCCCTGCAGTGATTCTGGGACCTTACTTCGTCTGACCCAACCCAAAGGAATACCTCGGATGACAGGGCTCTATCGCGGCATGGACCGCGCCACACTCGATCTCGCCTACAACAATAGCGCCCATATCGGGCTTGCCAGGCGTGATGCCCTGGTCGCCGATTGGACCACTCGCAGCGCAGCCTTACGCACGCGACTCTCCGTCAGGGGCCCCCTCGCCTATGGCACGGCGCCGCGCCAGGTGCTCGACTTCATCTCCTGCGGTCAGACGGGCGCTCCGACGCTGGCCTTCATCCATGGCGGCTATTGGCAGTGGAACGACAAGGATCTGTGGCTCTTCGTCGCCGAAGGCCTCCTTGCAGAAGGATTTCATTTCGCCAACATCGAATACACGCTCGCCCCGCAGGCGCGCATGGATGGCATCGTCGGGGAGATCACTCAGGCCACGCAATGGCTCATCGATCATCTCGCCGAACTCGATGGGGATCCCGCTCGGCTCTACGTCGCGGGCCATTCGGCGGGCGGGCACCTGACTGCGATCGCCATGGAAAACCCGTTCGTTGCCGGTGGCGTTGCGATCAGTGGCCTGTACGACCTGGAGCCGATCCGGCTCAATTGGTTGAACGACAAGCTCGGGATGGATGAGGCCGAAGCCCGGCGCAACTCCCCGATCGCAAGGATTCCAGAACGGGCCCCCCCGCTTTGGATCACCGTCGGGGGCGGCGAGCTGCCGGAGCTGCAGCGTCAGTCGGTGGAGTACTTCAGCGCCTGGCGCGCCGCAGGCCACAGCACGGAATTCATCGCGATGCCGGGCCTGGATCACTTTGTGATCATGGAGGAGTTGGCGCGCCCGGGTGGGCGCCTGGCACGCTCGATCGGAGCGCTCGCTCGGGGCGAGCCCCCACCGGCCTTCTGAATCGGCCCCGCGATCCTAGATCGAGCCGCGCCTTGCCTGCTCGACGCCGGGCACCTCGCGGATCTGCAAGAGGGCACGTTGCAGTTGATTCGCATCGTCGACTTCAGCGGTGAAGCGCATCCGGGCGATGCCCTTGCGCGATTCGGTGTTCACCCCCACGACATTGATCTTCTCCTTCGAGAAGACCTCCGAGATGTCGCGCAAAAGGCCCTGACGGTCGGTCGCAAGCACCATCACATCGACGGCGTAGATCGCATTGGCGGCCTCGCCCCAGGCGGTATCGATGACCCGCTCGGGATGGCGCGCGCGCATCGTCGAGAGGTTCGCGCAATCGCTGCGATGGATCGAGACCCCGCGCCCGCGCGTGACGAATCCGATGATCGGATCGGGCGGTGCCGGACGGCAGCATTTGGCCAGCTGCGTCATCAAGGCATCCACACCGACGACGAGCACGCCGCTCTTGCCGCCGCCATCGACGCTGCCGGGCCGGCTGCGCCTGGCGACGAAGGTCTCGTCGGGCTCCAAGGCCGCCCCACCCTCGCCCAGGCGCGGTTCAGCCAACGCGGTTTCGACGGCGCGCAGGCTCAATTCATCCTTGGCGATTGCGGCGTACAACTCCTCGGGCTTGCCGAATCCGAGCCGTTGCGCAAGCTCATCCAGATTCACCGCGGTCTTGCCCTCGCGCTGCAGGGTCTTCTCGATCAAGAGGCGCCCGGTCGCGATCGTCTCGGACAGATCGAGGTTGTTAAACCATTGCCGTACCTTCGCGCGCGCCCTCGGACTCACGAGGAACCCCAGTTGCGCATTGAGCCAGTCGCGTGACGGACCGAAGCCTGGACTGCCGGGCTTGGCGAGGATGATCTCGACCGTCTGGCCGTTCTTCAAGGCCGTGTTCAAGGGGACCATCGCGCCGTCGACCCGGGCGCCACGGCAGCGATGTCCGACATCGGTGTGCAGGTGGTAGGCGAAGTCCACCGGGGTTGAGCCGACCGGCAGCTCGATGACGCGCGCATGCGGAGTGAGCACATAGATGTGGTCATCCAGGATGCGTGCCGGGGCGATGGTTGCCGTCAAGCCCTCGCCCGGGGCGGCGGGTTCGGCATCGCCCACGGAGACCGAGTCGGCCACTTCAGCCTTCCAGGCGAGCAGCTGGCGCAGCCAGGCGATCTTCTCATCGTAGCGGCCCTGGGCCCCCTGGCTGCTGCCGGATTCCTTGTAGCGCCAGTGTGCGGCCACGCCGAACTCGGCAAAGCGGTGCATCTCGCGGGTGCGGATCTGCACCTCGAAGGGCCGGTTGCTGGCATCGCGCACGACCGTGTGCAAGGACCGGTAGCCATTGGGCTTCGGCCGCGTGATGTAGTCGTCGAACTCCTCGGGCAGCGCGATCCACTTGCCGTGGATCACCGACAAGGCGTTGTAGCAGGCGCGCTCATCGGCGACGATGACGCGCAGCGCCCTGACGTCGTAGAGGTTCTCGAAGTCCAGGCCCTTGCTGCGCATCTTGCTGACGATGCTGTAGATGTGCTTGGGACGGCCGGTGACCTCGGCGGGGATGCCGGCCTTCTCCAGCAAGGCGCGCGTCTGGGCGATCGAGCTGTCGATGAAGGCCTCCCGCTCGACGCGCTTTTCATCGAGTTGGCGTGCGATACGCTTGTATGTGTCGGGCTCGATGAAGCGAAACGACAGATCCTCGAGCTCCCACTTGATCTGCCAGACCCCGAGACGGTTGGCCAGGGGGGCGTAGAGATCGAGCGATTCGCGCGCCAAGTCCGGCGGAATGGGCACCTTGGTTGCGGCGAAGTAGCGCAGGGTCTGCAGCCTGGACGCGAGCCGCACGAGCACCACCCGGATGTCCGTCGCAAAGGCGAGCAGCATCTTGCGCAGCATCTCGACCTGGCGCTCGAGTTCGCGCGGATCGCGTACGCGCGGCGCAGGTTCCGATCCGCGCCGGGTGAGTTCACCAATGCGCGTTAATTGCCGTACTCCCAGCGTGATCGGCGCAATCTCCGGACCGAAGGCCTCGGTCAGTTGTTCTTCGGGACGGGCGAGGAGTTCGGCCGCGCCAAAGAGCACGCCCGCCGCGCGCGCAGGCGCATCGGCGCGCACCGAATCGAGGATCGCCAAGAGCCCCAGTGCGTGTCCTGTCGCAAGCTCCCCCGTCGACAGGCGCGTGGCTCCGTAGAGCGCGTGCGCATACTCCCACGCCTGGCGCACCCGGCGTGCATCGGGTTCGTCGAGGTGGGCAATGAGGGGGGTGACCGCGTCGTCTGGCGCTCCCTCGGCGAGTTGTTCCAGGTCGCTGGGAAGCCCTAACGCCGTGAGCGAAGAAGAGGTCGGCGCCATGATCGAATTATAGGCCCCTCTGGAGGGCGCAAAGATGCTCGCGCCGAAGCTTTTATCGCGAGCACCGCGCGGGTGCATCGACGCCTCGGCAGCTGATCGTGCACCGCATCAGATCGGGCGCCTCGTGGAGCACCTTCTCGCTCCCAGGCGCAGGGCGAGCCTAGGTGTACTGCGCTGCGATAATCTTCACCTCGACGCGGATCGCAGGGCGCGCCAAGCGCGCCTCGATCGTAGCCCTGGGTGGCGTGTGACCTGGCATCACCCATTCGTCCCAGGCCCGGTTCATCTCGGGATAGTCGGCCATGTCCTTCAAGAAGACCTGGGCCGAGAGGATGAGGGTCTTGTCGCTGCCGGCTTCACCCAGCAGCCGGTCGACGTGACCGAGCACCTCGCGGGTCTGATCATAGGCATTGGCCGTCTCGTTTTCTGCGATCTGGCCGGCCAGATAGACCACGCCATTATGGATCGCGGTCTCGGATAGGCGCGGACCGACGTGCAAACGCTTGACTGGTCCAGGTACGGGATTAGCCATGGGGCGACTCATCTTGAAGGAGGAGAAATTCGCGCGCGATACCGATCTGGTCGGCATGCATGAAGGTCGGCGCGTGACCGACACCTTCGATTGTTGCCAGGCGCGCCCGCGGTCCCCGCTCGCCCATCTCCGCGTGGGTTTCCTTGGAGAGCAGGTCGGAGAGCGCGCCGCGCACGACAAGCGTGGGACAGCGGATCTTGTCGTAGACGTCCCACAGCAGAAGATCTCCTGCACCCGGGTTGGCGGCGTTGGCCGCCTGAAAAGGAATCGCAAGCTTCGGGTCGTAGTGCAACACCCAGCCATTGGTATCGGCTTTCAGCACGACTTCGGTCAGATAACGCCACTCGGCGTCGGTGTGCGGACCAAAGGGGGCCGAGACGGTGCGCAGGTAGTGCTCGGCCTCGGCGACCGAGGCGAAATGCATGCGCTGGCCGAAGTACTGCTCGAGGCGCTTTAAGGCCTCGGCCTTCACCACCGGTCCGACGTCATTGAGGATCATGCGCTCGATCGGATTCCCGGGTAAGGAAGCCAAGCCCATACCGATCAGGCCTCCCATCGATGTGCCAAACCAGTGCAAGGTCTTGGGATTCAGCCGCGCGATCAGGGTGACCATGTCAGACACATAGGTCGGGACCTGATAGAGCATCGGATTGGGCAGCCAGTCCGAACGCCCGCGCCCCACGACATCCGGACAGACCACCCGGTAGACGTCGGACAAGGCGCGCGCGAGGTTGTCAAAGTCGCGCCCGACGCGGGATAAGCCGTGGACCGCGATGAGAACCCGAGGATTGTCCGGATCGCCCCATTCGGTGTAGGCCATCCGGTGCAGTCCGGCCGGGCTGATGCATTGCACGTCGGCAAGACGCGGTTCTTCGGTCATCGTGGATCCTCGGTTCGCGCTGCAGGCCGCAGTGCCTCCAGCCCCCCGATTCTAAGCGAAATTGCGGCGCTCCCCGGAACCTCGCAGATCCTCTTTGGCCCGCTCGAGCACGCCCATGTCGGCCAGGAGGGCGATGAGCGCGCGGGCAGCCTCTTCGGGACGCTGCATGGGCAAGAGGTGGCCGCCTTCGAACCAACGAAAATGGGCTCCCACAAAATGCCGCGAGCACATGGGCCCGGCCTGCACCAGTTCGCGCGAACGCGTGCCGGCCAGAAATCCGAAGGGTACGGGCTTGTCGCGGCGCGCCAGGCGATAGAGGTGATGCGGGATCGTGCGGTAGATGCGGGTCTCGATCGCACGGTCGATGGCCAGCCTCACCCCCGTCCCGTCCTCGATCAGTCCCGCGTCCACGTAATCGTTCAAGGCTCTCGGATCGAACTCGTCAAACAGGCGTCGGCTCTGGAAGTGCGTCCTGGCTTCGGCGCGACTGGCCCAACGTTCGCGCCGGGTCGCGGTCTGTCCGGCAGGCGAATAGCGCGCGTCAAGGCGGAGCAGTTTGACGAGGTGCAACAGGCGCGCGCGCCAGGCAGGAATGACCGGTGCATCGATCATCACCACGGCACGCACTCGGACGCGCCCCGAGTAGGCCGCCTGCATCGAGAGCATGCCCCCCAGGGAGTGGCCGACGAGGATGGGCGGCTCCTGCGCCTTTTCGATCTCGGCTTCGAGTTGTGCGACCAGATGCGGCCAGCAGTCGGTCACGGGGAACTTCGGATCCATGCCGATGCGCTCGATGGCCTGGACCTCGAGCGTCGGCGCCAGGTAGTCGAAAAAAGTCCGATAGCTTCCGGCAGGAAAGCCGTTGGCATGCGAGAACTGCACGAGCGCCATGGCGACCAGAGAAAGGCGGCTTGCGCCGCGCGCATCCTAGAGCAGTTGGGTGGCCTTGGGATCCTGCTCGGCGAGCGTCTGGAAACGACGGCTGGGCTCAGGCTCGTTGGGCGAGATCAATGCTGCAGGCAGGATCGCCCTAACCGGCTCGCCAAGCGTGCCTGCGGCAAGCGCGGCACCGGCGATCTGATTGTCGTCCCAGGTCGGATCGGGGATCTCGCTGAACACCTGTTTCAGACGCTGGCCCCAGGTGCTGTGGATCATCTGGAAGTACTGGTTGCGATAGTCGATCTTCGAGAAGCGCGTCACGCGCAGCGCATCGACCTCGTAGCACAAGAGATCGAGCGGCAGACCCACCGAGATGTTGGAGCGCAGCGTCGAGTCCATCGAGACCAGCGCGCATTTCGCCCCCTCATCGAGCGAGGACGAGGGTTGCACCATGCGGTCCAAGACGGGCTTGCCGTACTTGGACTCGCCGATCTGGAAATACGGGCTCTCCTCGTGGGCCTCGATGAAGTTGCCCGCCGAATAGACCATGAAAAGACGCGTGCGCTCGCCTTCGATCTGGCCGCCCAGGATGATGCTGATGGTAAATTCGATGCCCGCCTCGGTCAGGGCCTCGGCATCGCGGCTTCTGACCTCGCGCACCGCATCGCCCACCAGGCGCACCGCATCGTACATGGTGGGCGCATTCCAGATGCTGCGACCATCGGGACTGATGCGCTCCTCCACGATCTGCCTGACCGACTGGCTCACGGCGAGATTGCCGGCGGTCATCATGACGAGCACGCGGTCACCCGGCCGCTCGAAGACGACCATCTTGCGAAACGTGGAGACCTGGTCGACACCCGCGTTGGTGCGGGAGTCGGACAGAAAAACGAGGCCTTGGTCGAGGCGTAGGCCAACGCAATAGGTCATGGAAGCTCTTCTTGTGCAGTTTGGTGAAGGAATTCCGCATTGTAGGCGCACTCGATTGACTTGTTCGGCGCGGTGCCGAACTTCCGGGCGCCGATCGGGCCCTTTGCGTTGACCTCGTCGGCTGGGATCGGCCTGAAGCGACTTCTAGGGGTCGGGCGCACCAACAATCCCGCCAGAGGGGAGCCGACAGAAGGTTTTTTGCGAGGCCGATCCACCGACTCATGTTGCGCACAGGTTGCACGCACGTGGCACGTACGCGGTACTCAGGTGGCATGCATGTTGCAATGCAACATGGGCGACAATCGCGGCAAACTACTGTATCTTCCGGGCCATTCCAGTTTTGGAGAAACTCATGCCGAACCTTTCCTACGTCAACCCCTCCCAAAACAGTCCCTGGGGCACCTATCTGTCCCAGGTCGACCGGGTCGTCCCATACCTTGGGGGCTTGGCGCGCTGGGCCGAGACCCTAAGAAGACCCAAACGCTGCCTGATCGTGGACATTCCGATCGAACTCGACGACGGCAGCGTCGCGCACTACGAGGGCTACCGCGTCCAGCACAATCTCTCGCGCGGCCCAGGCAAAGGGGGCATCCGCTTCCACCCGGACGTCACGCTCGAAGAGGTCATGGCCTTGGCGGCGTGGATGACGGTCAAGACCGCCGCGGTGAACCTGCCCTTTGGCGGCGCCAAGGGGGGCATCCGGATCGATCCGAAACAGCTCTCGCGCAAGGAACTCGAGCGCCTGACGCGCCGCTATACGAGTGAGATCGGTCTCATCATCGGCCCGGACAAGGATATTCCGGCACCGGATGTGAACACCAATGCCGAGATCATGGCGTGGATGATGGACACCTATTCGATGAACGTGGGGTCGACCGCGACCGGGGTCGTGACCGGCAAACCGATTCCGCTCGGGGGCTCGCTCGGACGCGTGAAGGCGACCGGGCGCGGCGTGTTCGTCGTCGGACGCGAGGCTGCACGCCGTCAGAACCTGAGCCTCGAGGGCGCGCGCGTGGCCGTTCAGGGCTTTGGCAACGTGGGCTCGTCCGCAGCCGAACTGTTTGCAGGCAACGGCGCAAAGATCGTCGCCGTGCAGGACCATACAGGCACCGTCCACAACCCCAATGGCCTGGATATTGCGGGCCTCATGTCCGAACTGCACCACAAGGGCGGCATCGGCGAATTTGCCGGCGGCGAGAAGATCGGCGTCGAGGAGTTCTGGGATGTGCCGAGCGATTTGCTGATCCCCGCAGCCCTCGAGGGACAACTCGGCCTGGAGCGCGCCAAGCGTGTGAAGACCCAGATCGTGCTCGAGGGTGCGAACGGTCCGACGACGTCCGATGCGGATCTGATGCTTGCCGAGCGCGGCATCCTCGTCGTCCCCGACGTGATCGCCAATGCCGGCGGCGTCACGGTCTCCTACTTCGAATGGGTCCAGGATTTCAGTTCCTTCTTCTGGACCGAAGACGAGATCAACGTGCGGCTCGACCGGATCATGGTCGAGGCCTTCAGGCGCATCTGGGAGACGGCCGACCAGCACCGGATTCCGCTGCGCACGGCCGCCTTCGTGGTCGGCTGCACGCGCGTCTTGCAGGCCCGCGAGGAACGGGGCCTCTACCCCTGAGCGGCCCCGGCAGAAGCCCCGTGGCTGGGCCTGTGCACTAGGTGCGGTCGAGCTCGAGCGCGGCCACGGGCTCGACCGAGACGCCCACCTCCAGCTGGTGCTCACCGCCTCCACGGATGATGCCGCGTAGCGGCGCGACATCGCCGTAGTCGCGTCCCTGCGCGAGCGTCACGTGGCCCGCCCCGGGGATCAGATCATTGGTCGGATCCAGATCGAGCCAACCTTCGTTGACCCCGAGGTCCGGGCAGTAGACCTGGGCCCAGGCGTGCGATGCGTCGGCACCGGTCAAGCGCGGCCGCCCCGCAGGAGCCACCGTCATCAGATAGCCGCTCACGTAGCGCGCAGCGAGCCCCAGGCTGCGCAGGCAGCTGATCATCACGTGGGCGAAGTCCTGGCAGACCCCGCGACGCATCCGGAAGGCTTCGATCAAGGGCGTCGAGATGTCCGTGCTCTCGGATTCGTAGGTGAAGTCCTCGTAGATCCGGTGCATGAGCTCGACCGCCCCTTCGCGCAGGCTCCGCCCGGCCGGAAACGAGCTCGCCGCATAATCGCGCAGTTCCGCATGCAAGAGCACAAAGGGTGAGGCGAATACATATTCACTTTGCGCGTTCCAGGGCACACCCGGCGCATAGCGCAGGCTCTCGCGCACCGTCTCCCAGGGCACGCCGCCGGTCAGGCCGAGACCAGCGTAGCGATCGCCCACCTGCACGGTGCTCTGGGCCCGCACGAGTAGCGAGCGATGCGGCAGATAATGCGAGAAGAACACCCGTGCGTTGCTATAGGGATCCACGTCGTGCGTGAGGAACGACGGTTCGGGCGAAATCATCAGCGCGTAGGCCTCCACCGACTGAAAGGCCAGAGCACAGGGCCGCAGATAGGCCAGGTGATGGGCGAGTTCGACCCGGCTCGCGTACTCGTAGCGCGTCTCGTGCGTGACCTGCAGGGTTGCGACCGGGGTCACGCGGTCAGGGCCCGGTCGGCGCCGGCGACATGGCTGAAGTAACGCCGGCCGATCTCGTCAGAGAGGTTGCGCGCGGACTCGCTCAGGCGGCTCGCCAAGGCCAGCACCCTGCCGAAATTGCCCTGGCTGTCCTGCTCGCAGAGTTCGGCAAGGCTCAAGCCGACCCCTTCCTTGGGTAGGAGCCCCAAGAGCTCGGCGATCCTCTCCGAGGCGAGCGGTCCCTCCAGACCCGGCAAGAGGAGGATCTGGCCTCGCAGCACCTCGAGAACGCAGGCGAGCGAGCGCGGATTCTCCGGATCCATGACCAGGAGATCAAGCAACGCCGGGATCTCATGGCGCCGCTGGTAGTGGGCGCGATAGGTGATGGTCGAGTCGAACAGATCCAAGAGCAGATCGAAGCCCGGCTCGGTTTGGACCACCTGATCCTGAAACAGCGCCCAGGCGGTGGAACTCATCGCCGAGAGCCGCTCGATCTGCCGGCCGATCGTGAGCAGCCTCCAGCCGGCATCGCGGGTCATCCGGTCGGTCTGAGCGCCCGTGATGGCCGAGAGCTGCATGCCCAGATACTCGAGCGCCGGAACCACGTCCACGCTCGAGACTTCCTCGGCCTTATGCTTGAGGTTGGTGAAGAATTCATCCCCGGCACCCAGGATGAGCCGCCAATGCAAGGGAGAGAGCCGGTCACGGATCTGGCTCGCAGCAAAGCCCATCGCGTAGACGTTAAAGCCCACGCTGGTCGCGGTCCGGGCATCGGCCATCGCCGCGATCAGGGCGCGTTCAAATTCTGCAGGGGCCGCGGCAGGCGAAGGCACGGTGTCAGCGACCAGACCCCGCAAGACACACAGTTGTCCCAAGGCCTCGAGAAAGGCGGGCGGCGCATCCTCGTCGCCGTTGAGCCACGCCAGCACCACGCGCGCGAGGCGCACGGCGTTCTCGGCACGCTCGGCATAGCGGCCCATCCAGAACAGGTTCTCCGCGGCGCGGCTCGAGACGGGGCGGCGCTTTTTCTCCAGTTCATCGGGCCCAAGCTGCTTGGGCAGCATCGAAAACGAGTCGACCGCCCCGTCAGTGAGCACCCAGCTGTCTAGGCTGCTGCCGCCGCGCTGCATCGAGACGACCTGCTGGTCCAGGCTCGCGATGCGCGTCAAGCCTCCGGGAAGGATGTGCCATTGGCCGCCCTCACCCGCGATGGCGAAGACGCGCACCATGGCCGCACGGGGCACGATCCGGCCGGCCGTCCAGGTCGGCGCCTGGGACAAGGGCAGGTAGGCCTGCACGGTGTAGGCCGCCGGATCGGCCTCGATGCGGGCGCGCCATGTCTCGATCTCGGCAGCACTCGCATTGGCCCCGATCAAGGGTTCGAAATTGGCCGAGGGATAGGTGGGCTTGACGACCAGATCCTGCAGATAAGGGAGGATCTGGCGGCGCGCCGCGTCCTCGCCGCACCACCAGGACGACAGCGACGGCAAGGACAGCTCGCGTCCGGTCAGATGGCGCGAGATCGCCGGCAAGAACCCGTTGACCGCAGGCGACTCCAGGAAGCTCGAGCCCGGAGCATTGGCTATGAGGACGTTGCCGGCCCGCATGGCTTGCATGAGGCCGGGCACACCCAGGGTCGAATCAGAGCGCAGTTCAAGCGGATCGAGGAAGTCGTCGTCCAGACGGCGCAGCACGCCATGCACGCGTTCCAGACCATAGAGGGTCTTCAGATAGAGCTGATCCTCGCGCACGGTCAGATCGCTCCCTTCGACCAGGGGCAGGCCGAGATAGCGGGCCAGATAGGCGTGCTCGAAATAGGTCTCGTTAAAGGGTCCGGGGGTCAACAAGACGATGCGCGGCACGGCACCCCCGGCGGGCGCGAGCCGCACGAGCATATCCAGCAGATGTCGATACGAGGAGGCCAGGTGCTGCACGCGCATCTCGCGAAAGGCGTCAGGAAACAGGCGCGAGACGGTCAGCCGGTTTTCCAGCAGGTAGCCCAGGCCCGAGGGGGCCTGGACGCGCTGCGAGACGACCCACCAGCCGCCATCCGGGGCCCGCGCCACATCGAAGGCGGCGATGTGCAGGTGGATCCCTTCGGGGGGCTGAAATCCCCGCACCGCGCGCACATAACCAGGATGCCCATTGACGAGGTCCGCCGGTAACAGCCCTTCCTTCAACAGGCTCTGCGCCCCATAGACGTCTGCGAGGATGGTGTTCAGCAGCGCCGCGCGCTGCGCGAGGCCCGCCTCGAGGGTGGTCCACGCCTGCTGATCGATGACGAACGGCAACAGGTCAAGCGACCAGGGGCGCGCGGGTCCGTTCGCATCAGCATAGATGTTGTAGGTGATGCCGTTCTCGCGGATCTGTCGCGTGACCATCTCGAATCTGTGATCGAGATCGGCGAAGGCGGCCGAGCCCAAGAGCTCGAAAAACCGTTCCCAGGGGGGCCTCAGGTGGGAGGGGTCGCTGCGCAGTTCGTCAAAACAGCCGGCACGGGGAGGAAGCGCCAGACGGGCCGCAGTCGCCGCCGCTTCGGTACCCTCTTCGGTCTGGAACAGCGTATTGGCCACGGTCAGATCTTCAGGGACAACAGGCGCGATGCGGACCCGGATCGAACCTCGCGGGCCCGGGACCAGGCCGGATCGCTCCGGCCGGCCGAGGAGCCCGCGCGCGTTCAGTCATGACGCAGATCCAGCGTGAAGGGAAACTCGAGACTGCGTTCGAGACGTCCGACATCGAGCCGCCCGGGCGTGTGGCCCAGTCTTGAAAAGCGCGCCAGACGTCGGCTCTCTGCCTCGTAGGCATTGACAGGAAAGGTGTTGTAGTTACGACCGCCGGGATGGGACACATGATACTGGCAACCGCCGAGCGAGCGGGCATTCCAAGTGTCAACGATGTCAAATACCAACGGAGCGTGCACGCCAATCGTCGGATGCAACGCACTGGTCGGCGCCCAGGCCTTATAGCGCACGCCTGCGACATACTCCCCCGCCCGTCCGGTCGGCTGCAAGGGCAGCGGCCGCCCGTTGACCGTCATCACGTAGCGGGTGTCGTTAAAGCCCGTGACCTTGACCTCGATACGCTCGAGCGAGGAGTCGACATAGCGGACGGTGCCACCGGCGGCGCCCTCCTCGCCCATGACGTGCCAGGGTTCGAGCGCGCCGCGCAGGGCCATGTGGATGCCGCGCGCGGCGACCTCGCCAAAGAGCGGGAAGCGGAACTCAAAGTGCGGTGCGAACCATTCCTTCTGGAAGGAGTAGCCGTGCTGGTTCAGGTCTTCGAGGACATCTTCGAAGTCCATTGAGATGAACGAGGGCAGCAAGAAGCGATCGTGCAGTTCGGTGCCCCAGCGCGAGAGCTTCTCGCCATAGGGCGTCTTCCAGAAGCGCGCGATGAACGCGCGCAAGAGCAGCTGCTGTACAAGGCTCATGCGCGCGTGCGGTGGCATCTCGAAGGCGCGCAACTCCAGGAGCCCGAGCCGCCCGGTCGGACCATCGGGTGAATAGAGCTTGTCGATGCAGAATTCGGAGCGGTGCGTATTGCCGGTCACATCCACGAGAATGTTGCGCAGCGCCCGATCGATCAGCCAGGGCGGCGGCTCCTCGGCCGCTCGTGATCTCTTGTGGATCTGGGCCAGCGCGATCTCCAGCTCGTAGACCTGGTCGTTGCGCGCCTCGTCGATGCGCGGCGCCTGGCTGGTCGGACCGATGAACAGCCCCGAGAACAGATACGACAGCGACGGATGGTTATGCCAGTACGCGAGCAGGCTCGCGAGCAGGTCCGGGCGGCGCAGGAACGGGCTGTCTGGCGGGGTGGCGCCCCCGAGCACGAAGTGATTGCCGCCCCCGGTGCCGGTGTGGCGTCCATCGACCATGAACTTCTCGGTCGACAGCCGGGTCTCGAAGGCCGCCTGATAGAGGAATTCGGTTTGGTCGACGAGCTCGTTCCAGTTCGAGGCCGGATGGATGTTGACTTCGATGACTCCCGGATCGGGCGTGACCTGCAGGATCTTCAGGCGCGCATCCCGGGGCGGCGGATAGCCCTCGAGCACGATCTTCACGCCGCGCTCCACCGCAGTCTCCTCGACCGAGGCGACGAGTGCGAGATAGTCCTCAAGCAGCGGGAGCGGCGGCATGAACACGTACAGGACCCCCTTGCGCGTCTCCACACAGAGCGCGGTGCGCGTGAGCCAGCCGGCCGACTCGAAGCGCTCGGGCATGCGTAACGATTCGGTCGAGGCGATCGGCCTCATCGGCACCGAAGCCAGGCCCTTCGAGGCGAGCAGTCCGCCCGGCCCGCGACCACCAGGTCCACCCAGGCTCACGGTCTCCCTGGCAGCGGCCCCGGTGGCCGCTTCAGGTGCGCTTTGACCCGTATAGGCGGTCCCGCCAGGACCAAAGCCCACCAGATGCTGGGCTGCCTGCATCCGAAGTGTCGCCAGACTCGGTAGCGACACCCGAGGAGCAAAGGGATCCTGGGTGAAGCTTGATTGCTGGTCACCCTGCGCGATCCACGGTATGGAATCCAAGGGCAGGCGATAGCCCATGGGCGAATCGCCCGGAAACAAATACATGCGCTCATCGCGCAGGAACCAGGGTCCGCTGATCCAGCGCGCCTGGTCCGGTCGGGCATCGGGGTTGGGGCGCACCGGCAGCGCATAGCCCACCGTCTCCTTCAATCCCCGATCGAAGATCTTGCGCAGACGCTCGCGCTCGAGTTCGTCTTCCAGGCGGGAATCGAAAGGATCGACGTTCACCGGCAGGCGGCGCTCCCGCCACAGATAGTAGAAGACGTCCTCGTAACCTGGGATGACGAAGCGCGGATCGAGCCTCAACCGCTTCGCGAGTGCGTCGATGAACTCCTTGGCGTCATAGGGCGTATAGGACGAGGGCAGCCTCTCATCGGCAAAGAGCTCCGGATCCGACCAGCACGGCTGGCCATCAGCGCGCCAGCAGATCGACAGCGCCCAGCGCGGCAACTGCTCACCCGGATACCACTTGCCCTGCCCGAAGTGCAAGAAACCACCGGCGCCATAGCGTGCGCGCAAGCGCTGCAAGAGCTCGGTCGCATAGCCGCGCTTGGTCTTGCCAAGCGCTGCCGTGTTCCATTCCTCACCATCGCGGTCCTCGACCGACACGAAGGTCGGTTCACCCCCCTGGGTGAGGCGCACGTCCATCGCATCCAGGCGCGCATCGACCGCCTCGCCAAGCGCCAGGATCCTCTGCCACTGCTCCTCCGAGTACGGCTTGGTCACACGCGGCGATTCGTAGATGCGCGTGACCGCCATCGTATGGGTGAACTCGACCTCGGACTCGTCGACCGCCCCCGTGACGGGTGCCGCACTGCCAGGCTCGGGGGTAGCGGCCAGCGGGATGTGTCCTTCGCCGGCGAGCAGCCCCGAAGTCGGATCAAAGCCGATCCACCCTGCACCGGGCAGGAACACCTCGCACCAGGCGTGCAGGTCGGTGAAGTCGGTTTCGGCGCCCGTGGGCCCGTCAAGCGCCTTGACGTCGGGTTTGAGCTGGATGAGATAACCCGAGACGAACCGGGCGGCCAGTCCGATATGCCGCAGAATCTGCACCAAAAGCCAGGCCGAGTCGCGGCACGATCCGGCGCCCTTCATGAGCGTCTCCTCGGGCGTCTGCACACCGGGCTCCATCCGGATCAGGTAGGTGACGTCCGATTGCACGCGCCGGTTCAGATCCACCATGAAGTCGATGGTCGCGCGCTTGGACAGATCGATCCCCTTCAGAAAGGACTTCAGCTTCGGGCACTTCGCCAGATCGGTGTCTTCCTTGACCAGATACGGGGCCAGCTCGTGGGCCAGTTCGGCCTCGTAGCGAAACGGAAATTTCTCGGCATAGGGTTCGAGAAAGAAATCAAAGGGATTGAAGACCGCCATCTCGGCGACGAGATCGACGGTGACCTTGAAATCGCGCGTGCGATCCGGAAACACCAGGCGTGCCAGGTAGTTCGCGAACGGATCCTGCTGCCAGTTCAGGAAGTGCTGGGTCGGCTCGATCTTGAGCGAATACGACAGGATCGGAGTACGGCAGTGCGGCGCCGGACGCAGGCGCACGATCTGGGGTGACAGTCCAACCAGGCGGTCGTAGCGGTAGTGCGTGACGTGCTTGAGTGCGACGTGGATGGACAAGGGATTCCCTTAGAGGCGTTCTTATTGATTCCAGACGAGGAAGTCGCGGCTGATGCGGGACCCGAGATCGTTCACGCGCTCGAGGAAATTGGTGAGATAGGCGTGCAGCCCCGTGTGCAGGATGTCGTCGATCCGTCCGTACTCCAGTTCGCTGTTGAGCATGCCCGCGCGCCGTTCGGTCTCGTTCGAATGATCGTTGGCAACCTTGCGCAGATTCTGCGTGACCTCCTGGACACAGGCGGCGAGCGAGCGCGGCATGTCCCCGCGCAGGATCAGGAGTTCGGCCACGCGCGCCGGGGTGATCACATCACGGTAGACCTTGCGGTAGATCTCGAAGGCCGAGACCGAGCGCAGCACTGCCGCCCAGTGGTAGAAATCGCGGTGCGTGTCGACCTCGGGTGCACCGCGGCTGTCGACACTGCCAGGCTCCACCAGGCGCCCCAGTTCCGCAAGCCCGTGATACTTGACGTCGAGTATGCGCGCGGTGTTGTCCGCGCGCTCGAGGAAGGTTCCGAGCCGCGCGAAATGAAACGCCTCGTCCTTGATCATCGTGCCGATCATGACCCCGCGCGAGAGGTGCGAGCGGAACTTCACCCACTCGAAGAATTCGCTCGGATCGCGCTCCAAGCCCTTGCCGGTCAACAGATTGTTGATCTCGAGCCAGGTCGCATTGTGGGTCTCCCAGACCTCGGTGGTGAGGGTGCCGCGCACCGCACGCGCGTTCTCGCGCGCCGCGTGCAGGCAGGAGTGGATCGACGAGCTGTTCGAGGGGTCGCGCACCATGAACTCGATCACATCGCGCGAGGTGACCGCGTCGTGGCGCGCATCGAAGGCGCGCTGCAGCTCCGAGATGCCCAGCATCGCGCGCCAGCCCTCCTCGACGCTGATGTCCGACTGCGGCAGAAGCGACATCTGGATGTTGACGTCAAGCATGCGCGCCGTGTTCTCGGCGCGCTCGACATAACGTGCCATCCAAAAAAGGTGATCGGCGGTCCGGCTGAGCATCTCAGTCCTCCAGCACCCAGGTGTCCTTGGTGCCGCCCCCCTGGGAGGAGTTGACGACCAAGGAGCCTTCGCGCAAGGCGACGCGCGTCAACCCTCCGGGGACCATGCGCACGCCCTTGCCCGACAAGACGAAGGGTCGCAGATCGATGTGACGCGGCGCGATCCCGCTTTCGACGTAAGTCGGACACGCCGACAAGGCGAGCGTCGGCTGGGCGATGTATTTCTCCGGATGGGCGACCAAGACCTCGCGGAATCTCTCGATCTCGGCCTTGGTCGAGGCGGGCCCGATCAGCATCCCATAGCCGCCCGCGCCATGCGTCTCCTTCACCACCAGCTCGGAGAGGTTGGCAAGCGTATAGGACAACTCGTCCTTGCGGCGGCACTGGTAGGTCGGGACATTGTTCAGGATCGCATCCTCATCCAGATAGAAGCGGATCATGTCCGGAACATACGGATAGATCGACTTGTCGTCGGCGACTCCGGTACCGATCGCATTGGCCAGGGTCACGTTGCCATGGCGATAGACCGACAGGATTCCCGGCACACCGAGGGTGGAATCGTCACGAAAGACGAGCGGGTCTAAGAAGTCGTCATCGACCCGACGGTAGATCACGTCGACGCGGCGCGGACCACGGGTCGTGCGCATGTACACAAATCCGTCGTCGACAAAGAGGTCCTGGCCCTCGACGAGCTCCACGCCCATCTGCTGGGCCAGGAAGGCGTGCTCGAAGTAGGCGGAGTTGTAGCTCCCCGGTGTCATGACCACCACGGTCGGATCGGAGCCGCCCTGCGGCGCGACGGCGCGCAGGGAATCGAGCAAGAGGTCCGGATAGTGCGCGACCGGTGCGACGCGGTTGCGCGCAAAAAGCTCCGGGAAGAGCCGCATCATCATCTTGCGGTCCTCCAGCATGTAGGACACCCCCGAGGGGACTCTCAAGTTGTCCTCGAGGACGTAGAACTCGCCCGCACCGGCGCGCACCACATCGATCCCCGCAATGTGCGCGTAGATGTCCAGCGGCACGTCCACGCCGCGCATCTGCGGTCGGTATTGGGAATTGGCCAGGATCTGTTCGGCAGGCACGATCCCTGCCGCGATGATCTTCTGGTCGTGGTAGATGTCGTGGATGAAGAGGTTCAGCGCCTTGACCCGCTGGCGCAGACCCGCCTCGAGTTGGCGCCACTCGGCGGTGGGAAAAATGCGCGGGATGATGTCAAAGGGGATCGTCCGTTCGGTTCCGGCACCGTCACCGTAGACCGCGAAAGTGATGCCCACGCGCCGGAAAATCACCTCGGCTTCGGCCCGTTTCGCGGCCAGGGCTTCGTCGCTTTGGGTATCGAGCCAGCCCTTGAAGGCCCGGTAATGGCCCCTCACCGAGCCCTCCGCATCGGCCATCTCATCGAAGAATCGATTGCTGCGCTTACCCGACATCTAGTCCCCGCGGATCGGTCACACCCCAGAGGCAGTGGCCCGAAGAGCCGTGGAGGGCCGATTCAGGTTACCACCGAACGATTTGAAATTGGACCCAGTTTAGCAAGAAGCGAGCCATTTCCGAGCACCAAACCGATGCAATGTCCCGCGACCAACTCCCGATCGGTGCGTTCCCGAACAAAGTCAGTAGGCTGTGCCGCCCGGATGGCACCGAAAAAGTGCTGCTTCTTGCCCCAAAGCGACACTGAACTCCTTCCCTGCCGTCCACGCTCTAGCAATGGGTGCGCCGCACGTATCCGACGAGTCCGGCAATGCCGAAGACGACAGCAGGAAAGAGGATCGCGACCGCGATCGGGGGAAAGTTCGCCTCGGGTGAGAGCACTCTGGGAACGATGCTGAAAAAGAGGGCCGCGATCGCGGTTCGCAGCGC
>CAJCID010000073.1 GCA_903970305.1 Rhodospirillales bacterium
CCCGACTCGAACTTCAGGCGCGAGTAGGCCCCTTCGCCGGCGATGCGGATGATGACTTCCTTGTATCCGCCCAACTCCGACGGCGAGGCGGAGATGACCTCGACCTGCCAGCGATGGCGCTCGGAATAGCGCGTGTACATGCGCAACAGGTCGCCCGCGAACAGTCCCGACTCGTCGCCGCCGGTCCCGGCGCGGATCTCGAGGAACAGGTTGCGCGCATCGTTGGGATCCTTGGGCAAAAGGAGCTTCTTGAGGTCTTCCTCAAGGGCTTCCATGCGCTGCTTCGCCTTTTTCAACTCGTCCTCGCCAAAACCCCTCATCTCGGGATCGATGAGGAGTTCACGCGCGGTCGTCTCGTCTTCAGCGGCTCGCGTGTAGAGGTTGTAATGCTCAACGACGGGCAAGAGCTCCGACTGTTCCCGGCGCAGCCTGCGGTACTGGTCGAGATCGTCGGTGACTCCGGGGTCGGACAGTGATCGATCGATCTCGGCCAAGCGCGTGGTCAGCTGATCGAGCTTGGCGATCATGCTGGGCTTCATTTGGGGGACTTGTAGAGGTGCGGCAGCAGTTCGACGAGTCGCGCACGGGTCTCCTCGGGCGCCTCGTTGAGCAACTGCGTCGGCCCGTGCAGAAATTTGTTGGTCAGGCCCACCGAGAGTGCCTCGATGACCTTCGCGGGGTCTTCGCCACGCGCGAGCATCTTGCGCGCCCGCTCGACCTCGAAGCGGCGCATCGATTCACCGCGCTCGTGCAGATCGCGGATGGCGGGAACGGCATTGCGGGCCTCCAACCAGCGCATGAAATGCGTCACCTGATGCTCGATGATGTCCTCGGCCTGAGCGACAGCCGCCTGACGGCTCTCCGCGCCGGCTGCAACGATCTTGCCGAGATCATCAACGGTGTAGAGGAAGACGTCATCCAGGCGTGCGACCTCCCCCTCGATGTCGCGCGGCACGGCCAGATCGACCATGAAGACCGGACGGTGTCGGCGTTCGCGTGTGGCCCGCTCGACCATGCCCAGACCGATGATGGGTAACGACGACGCCGTGCAGGAGACGACGATGTCGAACTCTGCGAGCCGCGTGGGCAGTTCCGACAGGCGCATGGACTTGCCGCCAAACTGGCTGGCCAGCTGCTCGCCGCGCTCGACCGTGCGGTTGGCCACCGTGATGCTGCGGGGCCCCTGGGCTGCAAAGTGGGTCGCGCAGAGCTCGATCATCTCTCCGGCGCCGATGAACAGCACGTTCTGGCGGCTCAAAGTCTCGAAGATGCGCTGAGCCAGACGCACCGCCGCCGCTGCCATCGATACACTTTGCGCGCCGATGGCGGTCGTGCTGCGCACTTCCTTGGCCACTGAAAAGGTTCTTTGGAAGAGCTGGTGCAAGAAGGTGCCCATGGCGCCCGCCGCGTCGGCGTCGCGGGCGGCCTGCTTCATCTGTCCGAGAATCTGGGGTTCTCCCAAGACCATTGAGTCCAGACCGCTCGCCACCCTAAAGGCGTGACGGACCGCCTCTGACTGGTCGAGTCCGTACAGGTGCGGCTTCAGCTGGGCCGACGGCATCTGGTGATAGTGGGCGAGCCAATCGTGGATTGGGGCCTGGATCGAGGCCAGCGCAGACTCGCTTGCACAGTAGATCTCGGTGCGGTTGCAAGTCGAGAGGATCGCCGTCTCGCGGATCGGGTGCGGCGCCTGACTGCGGAACAGACGGATCGCCTCGATCATCCCTTCAGACGGAAATGCAACCCGCTCGCGCAGTTCGAGCGGAGCCGTGGTGTGATTGATGCCAAGGGTGACGAGTTGCATCGACGGACTGAATCGCTTCTCTTGGGGCCGCCAAAGACTGGCACCGAATTATACCGCCCCTGCGTGGGGCGCTGCCGTGGGCCCGGTGCGATCGGGTGCGGGCGCGGCGGCAGCCGCCGGCAAAATGATCCGAAAATCGGTCCCCTTGCCCGGGTTGCTCGTGAATTCGACCCGGCCGCGATGGCGCTCTGCGACCTCCTTGACGAACAAAAGGCCCAGGTCGCCCGCCCTGCGATGTGCTCCGGGCAGGTCAATGCTCTGGAACATTCTCACCAAGCGCGCCTGCTCGAATCCAGCGATGCCCGGACCCTCATCGCGTACGCCGACGACGATTTCGCAGGTCTCTGCGAGCGCCTCCAGGCGCACCGCGACGACCGATCCGTCGGGCCCGAAGCGCAAGGCGTTGAGGATGAGGGTGTGGACGGCCTTCCAGAGCATGTCCGGGTCGATTTCGGCGTACTGCGGTGCCTCGTGCGCCTCGAAGCGGATGGTCGAGCCGCGGCTCTCGGCCAGTGGCTCGTTCGCATCGACCGCCAGAAGGACCGATTCATGTACAGGGCGCACGCGCAAGACATAGGCATGCGTGGCGGCGATGCTCAGCTGGACAAATTTTTCGGCGAGTTCCAGAGCGTACTGTGCCTCCCCTTCGATCGCTTCGAGCAACTCGATCGGTTCGGCCCCCTGCTGGCCCTCCCGTACCAGGGCGAGAATACCCTGGACGGGGCCACACAGATCACCGGTCATGAAGTGCAAGGCCGTATCGCGCATGCGTTCTGCCGCACCGATGGCCGAGATGTCCAACAGCGTGACCACCCATCCGGCCAGTTCGCCCCCCGGGGTAGACCAGCTGCCCGCCTGCACGGTGATGTCTCGTCCGACCGGATCGCGGCCATTGACTCGCGTGGGGTCCGGGCCCGCTGCGAGGCTGTCCCACCAACTGAACTCCGGCCGAGCCCCTACGGGCGTCAAGGCGCTCAACAGGTAGGGCAGCTGCGCGCCATCGACCTGGGTGTTGCCGAGCGCAGCGAAGTACAGACGGGCTGCGCGATTGGCGAAAATCACATGCCCGTCCAGGTTGACCACGAGCGCTGCGATCCCAAGGTCGTCGACGAAACGGGCGAGAAAGCGGCGTAACTCATAGACGCGCGCGAGCGCGCGCGCAGCCGCAACGAAGCGCCAGCGTCCGACGGGTACGCGCTCGGCGGTCTGTTCCATGGGGCGCTCAGCGAAGCTGCCTGGCTCGGATTCGAGCTGGGCAAACTGGCGATCAAGCAACACTGAGGTCATGCGCAGTTCGCGCCAGCGCCACACGGGCAGGGTAAGACCCACGCAAAGCAAGGCGGCCGATGGAGGGAACCAGAGGTGGGCCCACGTCAGAAGCAGCACCGATGCGGCAAGGGTCAACAGTGCTGTCAGGGCGGTGCTTGAGAGACCGCGCACGGGTAGCAGCAGCATGAGCAGTGCGAGCGTCACCGCGACCACGCTGACCAGAGCAAACTGAAGCGCCGAGAGCGCGACGATCGTGCGTCCATCGAGCAGCCCCGCAAGGAACTGCGCGTCGACCTGCAACGCAGGCAAGGCTGCCGCGGGCGCGAACAGACCCTCGCCAGGCACCGCAACGGGCCGTTCGGGTAGGGCACCGGCGGTGCCGATCAGGACGAACTTGTGCGCAAAAGTCCTAAGAGGTACCTCGCCCGACAAGACCGCCGCCGAGGAATAGAGGGGATAAGCGCGTGCTGCGGGATGGGACAGGGGAATGCCGACGATCTGGGTCCACTCCCGGCCGTCCCCAAGATTGCCGAAGCGCTCCGGGCTCGCCGGCAGCTCGAGCGGGGCATGGGCTGCGCGCACGAGGGCGACGATCCAGTTGTCTTGGCTACGGACCCCGCCCGGAAGTGCCGTCGAGAGAGGGACTCTGCGCACCAGCCCATCGGAATCTTCTCGATAGTCGCGAAATCCCACGCCATGCGCGCCGGCCGCGATTTCCGGCGGAAGGGCATCTCGCGTCCCTTCGGGTTCGGCCAGCACGACAGGACCGGCGCGCTCGATCGCCGCACCAAGCGCTGCCGCATCGGAGATCTCCGAGTCGGACCGTGGGGCTCCCCTCCAGGGCAGCGCGAGCCCGATCGCACGCACGGGCACACCCGCGATGCGCTCGAGAAGGACTGCTGCCGTATGCTCGATGCTGGCCTCGCGCGCTCCGCCTGCCGCGGGATTGGCACGGTCCAAGCCGATCAGAACGACATCCGGCCGGGGCGGCGCGGCGCTGAACACGAGCCACTGATCATAGAGCGCCCGGTCAAAACCCTGCAAACCGCCCTGAGCGGTGAGAAGCGTACACAAGACGGCAAAGCCGGCCACGGTGATCCACCACTCGCGCCAAAGCACACGGCTGGGCAGGAGTTCCCAAGGGTCGGTCGAGAAGAGAGATCGGGCCATTGCGTTCGGTGCCGTCTGGGACCTTGCGGAGGGCGGTGCTCATGGCCGGACTCACCCGGGCGAAAGGGTCGCTCTCTGGAGGCTGGCATTGTGCCGCAATCCCGGTTGGCCAGGAACCGCCGACTCCGCCCGGTGCGCCCTGCGCCCTGGATTACTCGACCAACTGCTCGCTCACGCGATCCAGGCGATAGCCATAGCTGTAGACCGGGACCAGCCGAAATCCGTGCTCGGGTCGCATCTCCAGCTTGGTGCGGATCCGCGATATGTGCGTGTCCATTGTGCGCGACGGAATCTCGATGTCCCGGCCCCAGACCACTTCGCGGATATGGCTGCGCGAGAGGGGGCGGCCGGAGTTGCGGAACAGCATGATCGCCAGGTCGAACTCCTTTTGTGTCAAAAGGGCCACGCGCGGGCCCTGCTGCGTCTCGAAGTGGACTTCATTGCGGCTCGTCTCGAACCGGTAGGCGCCAAAAGTGATCTGGTCGCGCACGGCCTCCGGATAGGCGCGCCGCAAGAGGGCTTGCACGCGTGCAACCAGTTCGGAACCCCGCAAGGGCTTGATCATGTAGTCGTCCGCGCCCGCGGCAAGACCGGCGACGATGTCATTCTCGCTCGTTCGTCCGGTCACAAAGAGCACCGGCACGCGCTGCGGCAGGTTGCTGCGCACCCACGCCAAGACCTCGGTGCCGCTGATGTCCGGCACCGACCAATCCAGGATCAACAGATCAAAACTCTCGCGCCTTAAGCGCTTCAGGAGCGGCTTGCCCGCCGAGAATCCGTGGCAGTTGAAACCGGCTTTGCTCAGTAGATGGCTGATGACTTCGATCTGGCTTTCGTCGTCATCCAGGATGGCAATTCTCATGGCTATCGGCCAAATTATGCGGGACGTAAGCCGGCGCGCGCGGAATCGCGCGCCCGATTTCCGCCGATTCTACACAGGCCTCGGCCATGGTCATACTTGCGCCCCGCGATTATCTCCCGGGCTGGAACGCGTCGATGCCAGACGCCCGGACGGAAGATGTGCCACAGTAGCGCTTTGCCCATCCCGCCCCAGGAGACCGTCGTGACCTCGCGCACAACCGTATCGCCCTCTGGCCGGGTCGCTCTGGCATGGATTGTTCTGGCGATGCTCTGCGGCCCGGTACACGCGGGCGGAGCCGATCTGCCGCCGGCCACCAGTGATCCCGATTTGAAGGCGGCCTGGCAGCAATACCAGGACCAGCATTTCAGCCAGGCAGCAAAGAGTTACGAGCGCGCGGCCAAACGCGGTCAGCCCATCGGGGAGTACAACTGGGCCATGATGCTGATCAATGGCCAGGGCGTGCACCGGAATGCGCCAAAAGGGCGAATCTGGTTGCTCAAAGCTGCCCAGGCGGGACTTTCGCAAGCTCAATATACGGTCGGTCTACTCTATGAGAACGGCCTTGGCGTGCCGAAGTCCCAAAGCGATGCGGTTCATTGGTATACCCTCGCAGCCGAGCAGGGACATGCCGAGGCGCAATTGACCTTGGCCACCCAATACTTCCTGGGGCGCGGCGTCGCCCAGGACTATTCTCAGGCGGCCAAATGGTACGAAAGTGCTGCCGAGGGCGGGATTGAGCCGGCCCAATACATCATTGCCAGCTGCTATGAACATGGTGATGGTGTAGCTCCCGATCTGGAGCGGGCCCTGTACTGGTACACCCAGGCCGGGTTGCAGGGAGATTCGGCCGCGGCCGGCAAAGCCGAGGCGTTAAAGGCCGCGCTACGCAAGGATAAGCCGACCTGAAGCGGGGCCAAGAAGACCCCCCGGGAACAAAGTGGACTTACGGAGATTGTGATGACTGAAGCCTTCATCTGTGACGCAGTGCGCACCCCTATCGGCCGCTACGGCGGGAGCTTGAGTCCGGTACGCACGGACGACCTGGCAGCGATCCCGATCCGCACCCTTTTGGCCCGCTATCCCCGTCTGGATTGGGCGGCAGTCGGCGATGTCCTGTATGGCTGTGCCAATCAAGCCGGGGAGGACAACCGCAACGTGGCCCGCATGGCCGCGCTTCTGGCTGGACTGCCCGTAGAGGTTGCCGCGGCGACCGTCAACCGGCTGTGCGGCTCGGGGTTGGATGCGGTCGGAACGGCGGCGCGGGCGATCAAGACCGGAGAGACCGAACTCATGATCGCCGGGGGCGTGGAGTCGATGAGCCGGGCCCCCTTCGTCATGGGCAAGGCCGACTCGGCCTTCTCGCGAGCGGCGAAGCTTGAGGACACCACGATCGGTTGGCGTTTCGTGAATGCCCAGATGAAAGCCCAGTACGGGGTCGATTCGATGCCAGAGACCGCAGAGAACGTGGCGGCCGAGTACCAGATCTCGCGTGCCGATCAGGACCGCATGGCCCTGTCCAGCCAGCAGAAGGCGCTCGCTGCCCAGGCCGCGGGATTTTTCGACGCGGAGATTACGCCCGTCACGATCGCCCAAAAGAAGGGCGATCCGCTTGTCGTCAGCCGCGATGAGCATCCGCGCGAGACCAGCCTCGAAGCGCTGGCGAAGCTCAAAGGGGTGGTGCGGCCTGATGGCAGCGTCACCGCGGGGAACGCCTCTGGCGTCAACGACGGGGCTTGCGCCCTCATCCTCGCCAGCGAAAAAGCCGCGGCCCGGCATGGGCTCGCCCCCGCCGCCCGAGTGGTGGGCATGGCGACAGCAGGTGTCGCTCCGCGGGTCATGGGGATCGGTCCGGCCCCGGCGACCCAAAAGCTCCTCGCGCAGACCGGGCTGCGCATCGAGCAACTGGATGTCATCGAACTCAATGAAGCGTTCGCCGCCCAGGGCCTCGCGGTGCTGCGGCTGCTCGGAGTCCCAGACAACGATGCCAGGGTCAATCCGAACGGTGGCGCGATCGCCCTTGGCCATCCCCTCGGGATGAGCGGCGCCCGGCTCGTTACGACGGCCTTAAACCAGCTGCGGGTGCTCAAAGGCCGCTACGCGCTGTGCACGATGTGTATTGGCGTGGGCCAAGG